>NZ_JBAUZA010000470.1:0-4116 GCF_049585075.1 Mycobacterium sp. | reverse complement strand
CGAGCTGCAGCGGGTGCACATGGTCGGCATCGGGGGAGCAGGCATGTCGGGAATCGCCCGCATTCTGCTGGACCGAGGCGGCCAAGTGTCGGGTTCGGACGCCAAGGAATCGCGCGGTGTGCGTGCGCTGCGCGCCCGCGGGGCGCTGATCCGCATCGGGCATGACGCGTCGTCGCTGGACCTGCTGCCGGGCGGCGCGACCGCGGTGATCACCACCCACGCCGCGATCCCGAAGACCAATCCCGAGCTCGTCGAGGCCCGCCGTCGTGGCATCCCGGTCGTGCTGCGCCCGGAGGTGCTGGCCAAGTTGATGGCCGGGCGCACCACGCTGATGGTCACCGGCACACACGGCAAGACCACGACCACCTCGATGCTGATCGTGGCCCTCCAACATTGCGGGCGGGACCCGTCCTTCGCGGTCGGCGGCGAGCTGGGTGAGGCCGGCACCAACGCCCACCATGGAAGCGGCGACTGCTTTGTCGCCGAAGCCGACGAGAGCGACGGCTCGCTGCTGGAGTACACCCCGAATGTCGCGGTGGTCACCAACATCGAGTCGGACCATTTGGACTTCTTCGGCAGTTCCGATGCCTACACCGCGGTGTTCGACGCGTTCGCGGAGCGGATTGCGCCCGGCGGATCGCTGGTGGTCTGCACCGACGACACGGGCGCGGCTGCGCTGGCCGAACGCACTGCGGCGCTGGGGATACGGGTGTTGCGGTATGGCGCCGGGGCTGATGGCCCGGCGGCCGAGTTGGACGGAACCTTGTTGTCCTGGGAACAGCAGGGCACCGGGGCGGTCGCCCAGGTCAAGCTGGCCGGCGAAATCCACCCATGGGTGATGCGGCTGTCGGTGCCCGGCCGACACATGGCACTCAATGCGTTGGGTGCGCTGCTCGCGGCGATCGAGATCGGCGCTCCCGCCGACTGTGTGCTCGACGGGCTGGCCGGTTTCGAAGGGGTGCGTCGTCGCTTCGAGTTGATCGGCACTGCGGCCTCGGTGCGGGTGTTCGACGACTATGCCCATCACCCGACGGAGATCAGCGCGACGCTGGACGCGGTCCGCACGTTGCTGGAGCAGAGCGGTACGGGTCGGTCGCTGGTGGTGTTTCAGCCGCATTTGTATTCGCGGACAAAGGCTTTCGCCGCCGAGTTTGGTCACGCGCTAGACTCAGCCGACCAAGTTTTCGTACTCGACGTCTATGGCGCACGCGAACAACCCCTCGCCGGTGTCAGTGGGGCAAGTGTGGCCGAGCACGTCAGCGTGCCGGTGCAGTATCTGCCCGATTTCTCCTCTGTCGCCGAAGCGGTAGCCGAGGCGGCCGGCCCGGGTGACGTCGTCGTCACCATGGGTGCGGGCGATGTCACCATGCTCGGCCCGGAAATCTTGACCGCATTACGGGTGCGGGCCAACCGCAGCACGCCGGGAACGCCGGGGGTGTTGTGGTGACCGAGCAGGACGGCGACCCGCCGCCAGAACCAGAGGGCGACCCCGCAGCCGACACGACGGTTACCGAACCGATCGCTGCCGCCGGTGAAGCCGCAGAGCCCGATGTGGTGGAGGGTCCCCGCCGGCGTGCTCGGCGGGAACGCGCTGAGCGGCGCGCGGCGCAGGAGCGCGCGACAGCGATCGAACAAGCTCGCCGGGAGGCCAAACGCCGGGCTCGGGGACGCGCCGGAGAAGCGACCAAACCCGCTGCGCGCGGGGCGGTCCGGGGCTTGAAGCTGGTGCTCACGACGATCGGGCTGACCGTGCTGACCGTGGCACTCGGGCTGGTCCTCTACTTCACGCCGGTGATGTCCGCGCGCAGCATCATCGTCGTCGGGATTGGAGCGGTGACCCGCGACGAGGTGCTCGACGCCGCCCAGGTTCGGCCCGGCACGCCGCTGCTGCAGATCAACACCGACCGGGTCGCCGACCGGGTGGCCGCCATTCGGCGGGTCGCGAGTGCGCGGGTGCAGCGCCAATACCCGTCGGCGCTGCGGATCACCGTCGCAGAGCGGGTTCCGTTGGTGGTCAAGGACTTTCCCGACGGCCCGCATCTCTACGACCGCGACGGCGTCGACTTCGCGACCGCCCCGCCGCCACCAGCGCTGCCCTACATCGACGTCGACAACCCCGGTCCGTCCGATCCGCCGACTAAGGCCGCGCTCGCGGTGCTGACCGCGCTGCGACCCGAGGTCGTCGCACAGGTGAGTCGTATTGCCGCGCCGTCGGTCGCGTCAATCACCCTGACGCTCATCGACGGGCGCACGGTGATCTGGGGGACCAACGAGCGCACCGAAGAAAAGGCCGAGAAACTGGCCGCCCTGTTGACCCAGCCCGGTCGGGTCTACGACGTGTCCAGCCCCGACCTGCCGACAGTCAAGTAGCGGCCCCCTTCGCCCCTCACTCCAGCGCGACGCTCGTCGGCCCGGCGAAAAATCGCCCGAAATTCGCCCGCGGATTTTCGGCGCGCCTGCATCGATCCTGCGCGCGGCGGCCATACCGTTCTGTTTGCGCGAAACAACTTGACATAACTCTAACCCTTTAGTTGAGGTTGAGGTTTGCCAGGTCGCTACGCAATAGGCCAAATCCCACTAGGGAGGAAGACAGAATGATGACCCCGCCGCACAACTATCTGGCCGTCATCAAAGTCGTGGGTATCGGTGGCGGTGGCGTCAACGCCGTCAACCGGATGATCGAGCAGGGCCTCAAGGGCGTGGAGTTCATCGCGATCAACACCGACGCCCAGGCACTGCTGATGAGCGACGCCGACGTCAAGCGTGACGTCGGACGCGACTCGACCCGCGGACTGGGCGCCGGCGCCGACCCCGAGGTCGGACGCCGGGCCGCCGATGACGCCAAGGACGAGATCGAGGAGCTGCTCCGCGGCGCCGACATGGTGTTCGTCACCGCCGGGGAAGGAGGCGGCACCGGCACCGGAGGAGCTCCCGTCGTCGCCAACATCGCCCGCAAGCTGGGCGCGTTGACGGTCGGCGTGGTCACGCGGCCGTTCTCGTTTGAGGGCAAGCGGCGCGGCACCCAGGCAGAAACCGGGATCTCGTCGCTGCGGGAAAGCTGCGACACGCTCATCGTGATCCCCAATGACAGGCTGCTGCAGATGGGCGACGCCGCGGTTTCGTTGATGGACGCCTTCCGCAGCGCCGACGAGGTGCTACTCAACGGGGTGCAGGGCATCACGGACCTGATCACCACGCCCGGCCTGATCAATGTCGACTTCGCCGACGTCAAGGGCATCATGTCCGGCGCCGGCACGGCGCTGATGGGCATCGGCTCGGCCCGCGGCGACGGTCGGGCGCTCAAGGCAGCCGAGATCGCGATCAACTCACCGCTGCTGGAGCAATCCATGGAAGGCGCCCAGGGTGTGCTGATGTCGATCGCCGGCGGCAGCGATCTCGGCCTGTTCGAGATCAACGAGGCGGCGTCGCTGGTGCAGGACGCCGCGCACCAAGACGCCAACATCATTTTCGGCACGGTCATCGACGACTCGCTCGGCGACGAAGTGCGGGTCACCGTGATCGCGGCGGGCTTCGATGCCGCCGGGCCCAGTCGAAGGCCCGTCGTCGGCAGCAACCAGGGCATCGCGGCGGGGCAGGCCGGCAAGGTCAGTTCGACGTTGTTCGAGCCCGCCGACGCCGTCAGTGTGCCGGTGCCCACCAACGGCGCAACCCTGAACATCGGTGGCGACGACGACGAGGACGTCGACGTGCCACCGTTCATGCGGCGCTAACCTGCGACGAATGGGGGCCGTGGCCTGCCGTCTGGACGAGTCGATGCCGGGCGAGCCGGATACTGGGTATGTGAGCGTTCGCATCCGGCGGGTAACCACCACCCGCGCCGGCGGCGTCTCGGCGCCGCCGTTTGACACCTTCAACCTCGGCGACCATGTCGGCGATGACCCGGCCGCTGTGGCGGCCAACCGGCGACGGCTGGCCACCGCTATCGGCCTTGGTGCCGACCGGATGGTGTGGATGAACCAGGTGCACGGTGATCGGGTCGAGCTGGTCGACGGGCCGCGCGACACCCCGGTCGCCGACACCGACGCACTCGTGACGAGCACGCCACGGCTGGGGCTGGCGGTGGTAACCGCCGACTGCGTGCCGGTGCTCTTGGCC
>NZ_JBAUZA010000469.1:0-4653 GCF_049585075.1 Mycobacterium sp. | reverse complement strand
GAGACGCCGACGGTGACTACCCCGGCAAAGGGTGCCGCGACGTGGTTGGGATTGGCCCGGTCGGCCTTCTCCGCGGTGGGCATCTTGCTGGCGATGCTGCGGTCACGAACCTCCACCGGGCGTAACTGACCGTTGATGATGCACATCACCGTGCGCATGCCGCGTTCGTCGGGCTCTGAGATGGCTTCCAAACCGATCAGCAGCTCGACGCCGGGTTCCAGTTGCACCCGGTGTTCTTCGCCTTGGCGCAAGCCGTAGAAGAACTGGTTGGCCGACAGCCGTGACGTGTCGCCGTAGCTTTCCCGATGAGCCTCGAATTCCTTTGTCGGCCCGGGAAATAGCAATCGGTTGAGGGTGGCTTGACGTTTCGCGCCTAGCAGCTCGAGGGTGGCCTCGTCGTCGGGCGTGAGTTCCTCGACCGGCCTGGCCGGTCCCCGGCCGGCAAGGGCCTTGGTGCGCAGCGGTTCCGGCCAGCCGCCTGCCGGGTCGCCCAACTCGCCCCGCAGAAACCCCAGCACTGATTCGGGGATGTCGAATCGACCTGGGTCTGCAGCGAATTCGTCTGCGCTCACCCCAGCGCCGACCAACGCGAGCGCCAAATCGCCAACCACCTTCGACGAGGGTGTGACTTTGATCAGCCTGCCTAGCACCCGGTCGGCACCGGCGTAGGCCTCCTCCACCTCCTCGAACCGGTCCCCCAAACCCAGCGCTATGGCCTGTTGGCGCAAATTCGATAATTGGCCACCTGGAATCTCGTGGTGGTAGACCCGTCCCGTTGGCCCCGGCAACCCAGATTCGAATGGCGCGTATACCTTTCGCAGCGCCTCCCAATACGGCTCGAGTGCGCAGACCGCCGACAGGGACAAACCGGTGTCGCGCTCGGTGTGCGCAGCCGCGGCGACGATCGAGCTCAGCGCGGGCTGGCTGGTGGTTCCGGCCATCGGCGCGGCGGCACCGTCGACAGCGTCGGCGCCGGCGTGCCAGGCCGCCACATAGCTGGCCAGCTGCCCGCCGGGGGTGTCGTGGGTGTGGAAGTGCACGGGCAGGTCGAAGCGGCTGCGCAGCGCACCGACCAGTTTTTGCGCCGCCTGTGGCCGCAGCAGTCCGGCCATGTCCTTGATGGCCAACACGTGCGCGCCGGCGTCGACGATCTGCTCGGCAAGTTTCAGATAGTAATCGAGCGTGTAGAGCTGCTCGCCTGGATCGGACAGGTCACCGGTGTAACACATCGCGACTTCGGCTATCGCAGAACCCGTTTCGCGCACTGCGTCAATCGCCGGGCGCATCGACTCAAGGTTGTTCAGCGCGTCGAAGATTCGGAAGATGTCGATTCCGGTGCGCGTCGCCTCGTCCACGAACGCCGACGTGACCAGCTCGGGATAGGGTGTGTAGCCAACGGTATTGCGGCCACGCAAAAGCATCTGCAGACAGATGTTTGGCATCGCTTCACGCAGCGCGGCCAGCCGTTCCCAGGGGTCCTCTTTGAGGAAGCGCAGCGCCACATCGTAAGTCGCACCCCCCCAACACTCCACCGAAAGCAGTTGCGGCATGGTGCGGGCAAGGTAAGGGGCGACCATCACGAGGCCGCTGGTGCGCACTCGGGTGGCCAGCAGCGACTGGTGGGCGTCGCGGAACGTGGTGTCGGTGACGGCGACCACGGGCGATTCTCTGAGCCAGCGCGCGAAACCCTCCGGCCCCAACTCGACCAGCCGTTGCTTGGAGCCCGGCGGCGGCGCGGCCTCTAAATCGACGTCGGGCAATTTGTCGTGCGGATACATCGTCGAAGGTCGCGAGCCGTGTGGTTTGTTGACGGTCACGTCGGCCAGGTAGTTGAGGATCTTGGTACCGCGGTCGGCCGACGATCGCGCCGTGAGTAGTTGCGGGCGCTCGTCGATGAACGAGGTGGTGATGTGGCCGGCCTGGAAGTCCGGGTCGTCCAAAACCGCTTGCAGGAACGGGATATTCGTCGACACACCACGGATGCGAAACTCTGCGATCGCGCGGCGGGCCCGGCTCACCGCGGTCGGGAAGTCACGGCCCCGGCAGGTCAGCTTGACCAGCATGGAATCGAAGTGCGCGCTGATTTCCGCGCCCAAATTCGTGCCGCCGTCAAGCCGGATGCCCGCCCCGCCCGGACTGCGGTAGGCGCTGATCCGGCCGGTGTCTGGCCGGAACCCGTTGGCCGGGTCTTCGGTGGTGATCCGGCACTGCAGCGCCGCACCGTGGGGCCGGATCGCGTCCTGACGCAGACCCAAATCGTCGAGTGTCTCGCCGGCGGCGATGCGCAACTGGCTGGACACCAGATCGACGTCGGTGATCTCCTCGGTGACCGTGTGCTCGACCTGGATTCGCGGATTCATCTCGATGAAGACGTAATGCCCGCGCTCGTCTAGAAGGAACTCCACCGTCCCAGCGCAGCTGTAGCCGATGTGACGGGCGAAATCCACTGCGTCGGAGCAGATCTTGGCGCGCAGCTCCTGGGGAAGATTCGGAGCTGGCGCCAACTCGACGACTTTCTGGTGGCGCCGCTGCACACTGCAGTCCCGCTCGTAGAGATGGATGACGTCGCCGCGTGTATCGGCGAGGATCTGAACCTCGATGTGGCGTGGATTGATCACCGCTTGTTCGAGGTAGACCGTGGAATCCCCGAAGGCCGATTCGGCTTCTCGGCTGGCGGCTTCGATGGCCTCGGCCAGCGCCGCGGGATCGGCGACCCGCCGCATTCCCCGGCCCCCGCCCCCGGCGACGGCTTTGACGAATAGCGGGAATTGCATCTTCGTGGCGGCAGAAACCAACTCATCGACGGACGCTGACGGCGCCGAGGACGCGAGGACGGGCAGACCGGCTTCGCGCGCCGCCGCGATCGCACGGGACTTATTGCCGGTCAGCTCAAGCACTTCGGCGCTAGGCCCGACGAATGTGATGCCCGCGTCCGCGCAGGCCGCCGCCAGCTCAGGGTTCTCCGATAAGAATCCGTATCCGGGGTACACCGCGTCTGCGCCGGAACTTCGTGCCGTGTCGACGATTTCGTCGACTGACAGATACGCCCGCACCGGGTGGCCGATCTCGCCGATCTGATAGGACTCGTCCGCTTTGAGGCGGTGGACCGAATTTCGGTCTTCGTAGGGGTAGATGGCGACAGTGCCGACGCCCAGTTCGTACGCGGCGCGAAACGCGCGGATGGCGATCTCGCCGCGATTGGCAACCAACACTTTCGAGATCACGCGCGTACCCTACCTTGGATCCTTATAGAAGCGTGGACCAGTAATCCCAGAACCGGGCCAGTATCAGCAGAAACACCGCGGTAAACCAGAGCGCGGCGATCGACCATCGCCAACGGTAGAGCTCATGCATTACCGGGCTGGTATGGCTTTCATCGGCCGGTCGCAACGCAATCGAGGCGACCACCACCAACAGCGAGATCGTGGCCACCCACACCACCATGCAGTAGGGGCACAATGCCCCTATCTGGTAAAGACTTTGGACGATCAGCCAGTGCACGAACCCGGCGCCGGCCAGTGTTCCAGCAGCTATTCCGATCCAATACCACCGCGGCAGCGGCACTTTCGCCACGGCCAAGACGCCGGTCACCGTCACGACGGTGAACGCGGCGATACCGATGAGCGAGTTGGGGAAACCCAGCACCGAAGCTTGTGGTGTCGTCATCACCGAACCGCACGACACAATCGGGTTGATATTGCACGACGGCACGTATGACGCGTTGAGCAGGATCTTGATCTTCTCCACCGTCAGCGTGATCGACGCGATCAGCCCAATTATCCCGGCGATCAGCACCCACCATGCGCTGGCCAGCGGCACCGGGGGCCCATGCTGGGACGGCGAAGCCGAATCTTGCGTCGGCTCGCCAGCTTGCGCTGAAACCTCTCCGGTAGGAGCGCCACTCCTCCTCATCGCTTCGCTCTGCATCGTCGTGACGCGGGTCACGCTGCTGGGGTCGCCGCCGAGTCGAGGCCGGGGACATCCCCGACGATCTCTTTGATCTTGGCCACCAACGCTTCCGGCGTCGACCATTGGTAGTCCTGGCCGTTGATACGGACCGTCGGGGTGGCGTGGATGCCGGCGGCCGAGGCCAGGCCGTCGACCATTGAGGTGTACTTGCCGGCCTTGATGCAGTCTGGAACCTTGCCCACCACGCCGGCCTCACGGGCCAGCTCGGTCAGTTTCGCATTGTCTGGGAATGTGGTGCCGGTCTCGGAGGGCTGTATTTCCTTGGTGTACAAGGCGGTGTGGAAACGCCGGAACGCGTCAATCGACTCATCGGCGACGCAATAGGCCGCATTGGCGGCTCGCGACGAGTACTCGTCGTTCTGTGGTCTGCTGAGGAACCCGAGCATGTAGTAGTCGGCGGCGATCGCGCCGCTGTCGATCAGCTTCGACACCGTCGGCCCGAACGCGCGCTCGAAGTTCCCGCATGCCGGGCAGAGGAAGTCTTCGTAGAACGTCACGTCGGCTTTGGGTTTGCCATCTTGAGTGATCAGCTTGCTCGACGTGACCCGCACCGCCTGCTCGGCGCCGGGAGAGGTCTTCTTGTTATGCGAGATCACGATGTAGCCGACTAGCGCGACGGCGAAAAGCATCACGATCGCGGTCAGCCCGATCCGGACCAGCAGGTCCCGTCTGCGCCCTGCAGCG
>NZ_JBAUZA010000468.1:0-16554 GCF_049585075.1 Mycobacterium sp. | reverse complement strand
CCTCGAAGTGCTCGCGTGCGTCCTTGTCCTTGAATGGGCTGCGGATCACGCAGTAGACGTTCTTCTCGGTGGGCAGGGGAACCGGACCGGTGATCGTCGCACCGCTTCGCTGAGCGGTGTCGACGATCTGCTGAGCCGACCGGTCGAGCTGCTGATGGTCGTAGCCCTTGAGGCGGATCCGGATTTTCCCCTGCGCCATTCGAGTCTCCTCTAGCTGATGACCTCGGTCACCACGCCGGCGCCGACGGTGCGGCCACCCTCGCGGATCGCGAAGCGCAGACCCTCGTCCATGGCGACGGGCTGGATCAGCTTCACCGAGATGTCGGTGTTGTCACCGGGCATCACCATCTCGGTGCCCTCCGGCAGCGTCACCACACCGGTCACGTCGGTGGTGCGGAAGTAGAACTGCGGACGGTAGTTGTTGAAGAACGGCGTGTGCCGACCACCCTCGTCCTTGGACAGGATGTAGACCTGGCCCTCGAAATCGGTGTGCGGCGTGGTGGTGCCGGGCTTCACGACGACCTGACCGCGCTCGACGTCCTCACGCTTGATACCACGCAGCAGCAGACCGACGTTGTCACCGGCCTGGCCCTGGTCGAGCAGCTTGCGGAACATCTCCACACCGGTGACGGTGGTCTTGGTGCTGGCCGGCTTGATGCCGACAATCTCGACTTCCTCGTTGACGTTGATCACGCCACGCTCGACACGGCCGGTGACGACGGTGCCACGGCCGGTGATCGTGAAGACGTCCTCGACGGGCATCAGGAACGGCTTTTCGGTGTCGCGGACCGGATCCGGAATCGACTCGTCGACCGCGTTCATCAGCTCGACGATGCCCTCGACCCACTTCGGGTCGCCCTCGAGCGCCTTCAGGGCGGATACCTTGATCACCGGAGCGTCCTCGTCGAACTCCTGGGCGGCCAGCAGTTCGCGGACTTCCAGCTCGACGAGTTCGAGCAACTCCTCGTCGTCGACCATGTCGGCCTTGTTCAGCGCGACCAGGATGTAGGGCACCCCGACCTGACGGGCCAGCAGCACGTGCTCGCGGGTCTGCGGCATCGGGCCGTCGGTCGCGGCGACCACCAGGATCGCCCCGTCCATCTGGGCGGCGCCGGTGATCATGTTCTTGATGTAGTCGGCGTGGCCCGGGGCGTCGACGTGCGCGTAGTGACGCTTCTCGGTCTGGTACTCCACGTGGGAGATGTTGATCGTGATACCGCGCTGACGCTCTTCGGGCGCATTGTCGATCTGGTCGAATGCACGCGACTCGTTCAAATTCGGGTACTTGTCGTGCAGGACCTTGGTAATAGCCGCGGTCAGCGTGGTCTTGCCGTGGTCAACGTGACCGATGGTCCCGATGTTGACGTGCGGCTTCGTCCGCTCGAACTTCGCCTTCGCCACTTCTGTGTCCTCCTGGACTTGTTGGTGCTTGTTAAAGCAGTGTTGTTATTTCAGTTGTGCCGCGGTAGTGACCGGGCAAGGTTACTCCCCGGGGTGACTCACTCGCCCGTCGCCTTCGCGATGATCTCCTTCGACACGTTGGCCGGCACTTCGGCATACGAGTCGAAGACCATGGAGTAGTTCGCCCGGCCTTGAGTCTTCGACCGCAGGTCGCCGACGTAGCCGAACATCTCCGACAGCGGCACATGCGCCTTGACCACGCGGGCACCGCTGCGTTCGTCCATGGCCTGGATTTGGCCACGACGGGAGTTCAGGTCGCCGATCACGTCGCCCATGTAGTCCTCGGGCGTGGTGACCTCGACGGCCATGATCGGTTCCAGGATCACCGGCTGCGCTTGCTGGGCAGCCTTCTTCAGCACCTGCGAACCGGCGATCTTAAACGCCATTTCCGAGGAGTCGACCTCATGGAACGCACCGTCGAGCAAGGTGACCTTCAGGTTCACCAGCGGGTAGCCGGCCAGCACGCCGTATTGCATGGCGTCCTGGGCGCCGGCGTCCACCGACGGGATGTATTCACGCGGGATGCGCCCACCGGTGACTTTGCTCTCGAACTCGTAGGTCGCGCCGTCTTCGCCGTGGAACGGTTCGAGGCTGATCAGCACCTTGGCGAACTGGCCGGAACCGCCGGTCTGCTTCTTGTGCGTGAACTCGACCTTTTCCACCACGCGGCGGATGGTCTCCTTGTACGCCACCTGCGGCTTACCGACGTTGGCCTCGACCTTGAACTCGCGGCGCATGCGGTCCACCAAAATGTCCAGGTGCAGCTCGCCCATGCCGCCAATCACGGTCTGGCCGGTCTCGGTGTCCTGGTGGACCTTGAAGGTCGGGTCCTCCTCGGCGAGCTTCTGGATCGACAGGCTGAGCTTCTCCTGGTCGCTCTTGGTCTTGGGCTCGATGGCCACCTCGATCACCGGGGCGGGGAACGTCATCGACTCCAGCACGATCTGGTCGTTCGGATCGCTCAGGGTGTCGCCGGTGGTGGTGTCCTTCAGGCCGATCACCGCGTAGATGTGGCCGGCCGACGCCCGCTCGACGGGGTTCTCCTTATTGGAGTGCATCTGGAACAGCTTGCCCAGCCGCTCCTTCTTGCCTTTGGTCGCGTTGATGACCTGGCTGCCCGAATCGACGGTCCCCGAGTACACCCGGACGTAGGTGAGCTTGCCGAAGAAGGGATGCGTGGCGACCTTGAACGCCAGCGCCGAGAACGGCTCGTCGGTCGACGGGTTGCGGCTGATCAGCTCGTCCTCTTTGCCGGGCACGTGGCCTTCTGCGGGCAGCACGTCTAACGGCGAGGGCAGGTAGTCGATGACCGCGTCCAGCATCGGCTGCACGCCCTTGTTCTTGAACGCGCTGCCACACAGCACCGGGTAGGCCTCCGAGCTGATGGTCAGCTTGCGGATCGCCGCCTTGATCTCGTCGACGGTCATCTCCTCGCCGCCCACGTACTTGTCGAGCAGCGCCTCGTCGGTCTCGGCGACGGCCTCGAGCAGCTTGGTGCGGTACTCCTCGGCTTTCTCCTGCAAGTCGGCCGGGATCTCAATGGTGTCGTAGGTTTCGCCGAGCTTGGTCTCGCCGCGCCATACCTTCGCGTTCATCTCGACCAGGTCGACGATGCCTTCGAAGTCGCCTTCGGAGCCCACCGGAAGCTGGATCGGAATGACATTGGCACCGAGGCGCTCCTCCATCGTCTTGACAGAGAAGTAGAAGTCGGCGCCGACCTTGTCCATCTTGTTGACGAAGCAGATCCGCGGGACGTCGTATTTGTCGGCCTGCCGCCAGACCTGCTCGGACTGCGGCTCGACACCCTCCTTGCCGTCGAAGACGGCTACGGCACCGTCAAGCACCCGCAGGCTGCGCTCCACCTCGACGGTGAAGTCGACGTGCCCGGGGGTGTCGATGATGTTGATCTGGTTGTCTTTCCAGAAGCAGGTGGTAGCCGCGGAGGTAATGGTGATCCCGCGTTCCTGCTCCTGCTCCATCCAGTCCATGGTGGCGGCGCCGTCGTGCACCTCACCGATCTTGTAGCTGATACCGGTGTAGTAGAGGATGCGCTCCGTCGTCGTCGTCTTGCCGGCGTCGATGTGCGCCATGATGCCGATGTTGCGGACCTTGGTGAGGTCGGTCAGCACGTCCTTCTGTGCCACAGAAGTCTTCCCACTCTTTCGATTGCGTAGTTAGTTCGTTCGCTGTCGGTTAGCGCCCGGCCACTCTGCCATTTGGCGCCGTTGGAGCCCTTACCAGCGATAGTGCGCGAAGGCGCGGTTGGCCTCGGCCATCTTGTGGGTGTCCTCGCGCCGCTTGACGGCGGCTCCAAGGCCATTGCTGGCATCCAGGATCTCGTTTGCAAGCCGCTCGACCATGGTCTTTTCCCGACGCTGCCGGGAGAAGCTGACTAGCCAGCGCAGCGCGAGCGTGGTGGACCGATCGGGGCGCACCTCGACGGGCACCTGGTACGTGGCACCACCGACGCGGCGGCTGCGCACCTCCAGGGCTGGCTTGACATTGTCCAAAGCCCGCTTGAGCGTGATCACCGGATCGGTACCGGTCTTTTCGCGGGCTTGTTCGAGTGCACCATAAACAATGCTCTCAGCCAGCGATTTCTTCCCCTTCAGCAGAACTTTGTTGACCAGCTGCGTAACCAGCTGCGATCCGTAGACCGGATCGTTGACTAGCGGACGCTTCGGCGCGGGCCCCTTGCGCGGCATCAGCTCTTCTCCTTCTTGGCGCCGTAGCGGCTGCGAGCCTGCTTGCGGTTCTTGACACCCTGGGTGTCGAGCGAGCCGCGGATGATCTTGTAGCGCACGCCCGGCAGGTCCTTCACCCGGCCGCCACGCACCAGAACCATCGAGTGCTCCTGGAGATTGTGGCCCTCGCCAGGGATGTACGCGGTCACCTCAACCTGGCTGGTCAGCTTGACACGCGCCACCTTCCGAAGCGCCGAATTCGGCTTCTTCGGAGTGGTGGTGTACACGCGAGTGCACACACCACGGCGCTGCGGGCTGCCCTTGAGAGCCGCGGTCTTGACCTTGGCGATCTTGTCGCGGCGCCCCTTGCGGACCAGCTGCTGAATGGTTGGCATCTACCGGCTTTCTCTACTGTGCGTTCAATTGTCAGTGGCTTTAAGTCTCTGTACTGCAGTTATGCCCTGCCACGGTCCCCCGCGGCCGGGTGTGTCACATGCACCCGCCGCAGATTTTCATCCGTTACGTCATGGACATGCGAATTGGCCCGGCGTGCGCGCCCTAGGTCAAGCGCCTTAAGCCGCCAGGCACGAGCATCCACAATACCCGTCGCTGGTCGGGCAGGTCAAAGCGAGTAGCTGGCGTCCGATACCAGGTTACCCGGGCTTATCGGGGCTCTATTGCGAACCACGTTCGCTGCGGCGCTCCATGCCGGCCGCCAGGCGCAACACCATGTCGGAAAAGACCGTGTCGGTGTCGACCCCGTCCATCGCTCCGGTCATTTCGAGCAGCACGAACCCGTGCATTGCCGACCAGAATTCCAGCGAAGCATAAAAAGCCTGCTCGATGTCGAGCCCGTAGGACGACAACACCTCCATCACCGGTCCAGCCGCACCCTTGGTCGCAGCCGTGAACTCCGGATCGTCACCTGACAGCGGCATCCGGGTAAACGCCGAATACCGGCCCGGGTGGTGGTGAGCGTAGCTGCGGTAGGCGCCGGCCATCACCAGCACGGCATCGTCGCCGACTCGTCCTTCGGCGACGCGGTTCAGCATGGTGATGATGTCGTCGATCACCCTCATCCGCACCGCGCGGCGCAGGTCCTCCAGGCTGACGACGTGGTTGTACAGCGACGGGCCTTTGGTCCCGAGCTGGTTGGCTAACGCATTGATAGTCAACGCGTCCCAGCCCTCCCGGTCCAGGAAGGTCAGCGCGGCATTGACGATGATCTCGCGGCTCAGTTTGGCCGGACGGGCCGCAGACTTCCCCCCGCCACCCGACCGACCGGATGACGACTGCCGCTCAGCTGGCATGGCGATCGCCCTTCGGGTTGCATTGGCCGGGTTGGTCACCACCGGTTTGTCGTTGGTTAATCAGCGAAGAACTCTAGTCTGCTGACAACGCCGGTGGTGAGAACGGCGCGAAGTGGGGGAAGCCCGCCATCGTGCGCGGCGACCCACGTACGCTCTCCTTCAGCAGATCCCGCGCCCCGGCGAGAGGAGCCCGCGGTGAGATGGACACTCGGATGCCGAGCGTTGGCCGCCTGCGCGATCGCGATTCCGTTCACCGTTTCCGCCGGAGCGCCGACGGTGCACGCCAAAAACGGTGATACCCATGTCACCGGCGAGGGTCTCGAGCAGACGATCGACTGCAATGGCGCCACGCTGATAGTCGACGGCACGCGGAATGTTGTTAACGCGCTGGGGTCCTGCTGGGCGGTGACGGTGATGGGCTCGGGTCACACCGTGGTCGCCGACAACGTCGTCCACGACATCATTGTCTACGGCTACAACGAGTCGGTCTTTTACAAGAGCGGCCAGCCGGTCGTATGGGACCGCGGCCGCGAACTCGGCATGACCAACCGGATCAGTCAGGTAGCGGGGTGAGCAGCATGCGTGTAGCCGGGGCGGTGGCGCTTTCTGGGGCAGTGCTGGCGCTCGGAATAGCAGGTTGCGCAGGCAAGAACAACACCGCGGTGCCGTCGACGTCCTCCTCCACCTCGACGAGCACGACGGCGACGACGACAAGCACCGGTGCGCAGTTCGACATCGGCAACACGATCAACTACGGATCGCTCGGTACCACAACCACTCTCGATTGCGGCGACGGGAAGTCGCTGAACGTGGGCGGATCCAACAACACGCTGACCGTCACTGGCACGTGTGGGACGGTGAGCATCGGCGGCGCCGACAACAAGATCACCATCGACAAGATCGACAAGCAGCTCAACGTCGTCGGGTTCAACAACACGATCACCTATAAAGACGGCAACCCCAAGGTCGACAACCTCGGCACCGGCAACACGATCAACAAAGCCAGCTAATCTTCCGCGAGCTATACCGCAGCTGCACCGTGGCGACCCGCGCCCGCCGCAAATCGTCGCGCGCCTTCCAACCCCTCGGCGGCCACCCGGGAAATACTGGCGAATTCGTAGTCGATCGCGTCTGATTCGGGCATCCCCCACTGGTGCAGCGCTGAGAGCCGATCAGATCGCATGCACTGCTGGGGCAACGCGGCCAGCTCGGCAGCCAGCTGCTCGGCGGCCGCCCGTGCTTGTCCTTTGGGCACAACACGATTGGCCAGTCCGATCGCCAAGGCCTCGGCGGCGTCGACCGCACGACCGGTGAGAATCATGTCCATTGCCCGGCTCTGCCCGATCAGCCGGGGCAGCCGAATGGTGCCGCCGTCGATCAACGGCACACCCCACCGGCGGCAGAACACCCCGAACACTGCGCCCTCTTCGGCCACCCGCAAGTCGCACCACAACGCGAGCTCCAAGCCGCCGGCGACGGCGTAACCACTGACTGCGGCAATCACCGGCTTGGACAGCACCATTCGCGTGGGCCCCATCGGGCCGGGACCGGTCCGGTGTACCGCGTTGGCTTCCGGCGTGCCGAACGCCTTCAAATCTGCTCCGGCGCAAAAGGTTCCGTTGTCGCCCCACAGCACGGCTACCGACGCGGTGTCGTCACGATCGAACTCCTCGAACGCGGCGAACAACGCGGCGGCGGTCGGGCCGTTGACGGCGTTGCGGGCCTGCGGCCGGTTCAGGATCACCGTGGTCACCGGGCCATTGCGTTCTACGCGTATCGGATCGCTCATCTCGCCTCCACTAATCGGATACCGTCGCGCCGCTCGGTCAATTCGGCGGCGAAGTCGTTGTAGGCGGCGCGCAGCCGCGCGCCCGGCCAGTCCGCGGGCAGCAATTCGGCGGGCAACACCGGGTCAGTCAACAGGTGGCGGACGATCCCTGCGGCCACCACGAACCGAGCGGGAACATCGGTGGCTGACGACATCTCGGTGACCAACCGTGCGCCGGTGCGTGCCCACGATGCCAGGTCCCACAGCTGGACGGCGAGCTCGCCGGGTGCGTCATCGCGGGCCTGCAATATGCGCACCCGGGCGCGCAGCTGTGCGTCCAGGTCGAGCTCGAGATTGTCCGGCCGCATCCAGACTCCCTCGCGCAGTTCACCGAAGCGTTTGCTGTGCAGCGCGGTTCGCAGTGCTGCCCGAGTCCGGGGATCGGTACCGACGCTGGTGACAATCAAGGCGGTCCAGAATCCGTCCCAGTGCCGCAGCTGTGGTCGCATGGCGTCGTCCTGCCTGCGCTGGCGGGCAAGCAGCCGCTCGGAGAGCCGGTAGCCGTCGGCCGACCGGACCAAGTCACCGGAGCTGACCATCCGGGTCAACGCCACCCGCAGGGTGGTCTCCTTGATGCCGAAGTCATCAGTGAGCCTTATCAATTCAGCCGCGCTCGCCCACGCCGGATGCGCGCCGAGCAATACCGACAGCACGACCGACCTGGCGGTCATGCGGGTCAGCGATTTCGGCATCGGTCAGACCTGGGACGCTTGGCGGCCGTAGTCGCCGAAGGGTTCATCACGGTGGCGCACCGCGTCGCGGAAGCCATGCTCGACGGCGTCGGCCACGAACGCGTGGCCCTCGGGGGTATGCCGGGCGATACCGTCGAATACGGTGCTGACCATCCTGCTGGTGGCCACACCCTGTTGCAGCAGCGCCGAATTGAGTGCGAGCTTGACCATGATCAGCTGATTGACCGGCACCGCGGCGATCCGCTCGACCAAGCGCTCGGCGCGCTCGTCGAGCTCATCGGGGTCGGGCGCCTCGACCGCCAGCCCCCACTCGGCGGCTTGTGCCCCGGTGATGCAATCCCCAGTCAGCAGAAGGCGTTTGGCGCGCTGGTCACCCAGCCGGTGCGCCCATAACCCGGCGGCCGGTACCCCCCATACCCGGGTGGGCGGGTAGCCGATCTTCGCGTTGGACGCGGCGATCACCTGGTCGGCGTGCAGCGCGATGTCGGTGCCGCCGGCGACACAATAACCATGGATCTTGACGACCGTCGGCTTATCCGCGTGCATCAGGCTGGAAAAGCCACGCACGAAGCGGCTCATCATCTGGTAGTCGATCATCGGGTCCCACGGCTGATCCGGTAAATGGTTGACCGCCTGGGTCTTACCGTCGAGCACCGTCCCGCCGTAGGCGCCGGTTCCACCGGCTGAGCCGGTGCCGTCGGCGTAGGCGCTCAGGTCGAATCCCGCACAGAAGCCTTCGCCCCGGCCGGACACCAGGATGACGTGCACGCTCGGATCCAGATCGGCACGCTCCACCAGCGCGGACAACTCCAGCGGAGTATCGGCGATGATCGCGTTGCCCTTATCCGGGCGGTTGAAGGTAATCCGCGCAACCCTGTCGGTGACCTCATAGGTCATCGTCTTCAAATTGTCGAAGTCGACCGGTCTGATCGCGTGAGTCATATTGGGGCTCAGCCCTTTACCAGGGCTCGCTCCAGGATCGGCGCGAGATCCAGCCCGGCGGGCATGGTTCCGAACGCGCCGCCCCACTGGCCGTCGAGTCGGGTCGCCAAGAACGCCTCGGCAACTGCGGGATGTCCGTGGCGCACCAGTAGCGAGCCCTGCAGCGCCAGGCAGATGTCCTCCGCGACCTTGCGGGCCCGATAGGCGATCGTGTCCATCTCGGCGAGCTGGGAGCGCAGCCGTTCGATGTGGCCGTCCAACCGTGCGTCCTGGCCCGCGGCCTTGGCGAGCTCGTCAAACAGCACGTCGACGCATTCCGGCCGAGTTGCCATGGCGCGCAAGGTATCCAGCGCACTGACATTGCCGGAACCTTCCCAGATACCCATCAGCGGCGCCTCGCGGTACAGCCGCGGCATGCCAGAATCTTCGACATAACCGTTGCCGCCCAGGCATTCCAACGCTTCCGCTGCGTGCGGCGTAGCCCGCTTGCACACCCAGTATTTGCTGGCCGCCAGCCCGATTCGGCGCAGCAGCGCTTCCCGCTGGTCGCCGCGGATGGCGCTGTCGGTGGCGCCGGCCATTCGCATCGCCACCATGGTGGCGGCCTCGGCCTCAACAGCCAGGTCTGCCAACACGTTACGCATCAGCGGTTGGTCAATCAGGTACTCGCCGAATGCCTTGCGGTGCTGCGCGTGGTGGACGGCCTGGGTCAATCCGGTGCGCATGCTGGTGGCGCTGCCCAGCGTGCAGTCCAGCCGGGTCAGGTTGACCATCTCGATGATGGTCGGCACACCGCGGCCCTCCTCGCCGACCAGCCACGCGGTGGCGCCGTCGTACTCGACCTCGCTGGATGCGTTGGCGTGGTTGCCGAGTTTGTCTTTCAGCCGCTGCAGCAGCATTCGGTTGCGCGTGCCGTCGGGCAGCACCCGCGGTAGGAAGAAGCAGGACAGCCCGCCCGGCGCCTGTGCGAGCACCAGGAACATGTCGCACATCGGGGCGGACGTGAACCATTTGTGGCCGGTCAGGCGATAGGTGCCGTCGGCGTTTGGGGTGGCCTGGGTAGTGCCGACGCGCACATCGGAGCCGCCCTGCTTTTCGGTCATCGACATGCCCGCGGTGATGCCGGCCTTCGTCGTCGGCACCGTCAGCTCCGGGTCGTAGTGCCGGCTGGTCAGCAGCGGTTCGTAGATCGCGGCCAGCTCCGGGTTGAAGCGCAGGGCGGGAACGACGGCGTAAGTCATGGAGACCGGGCAGGTGTGTCCGGGCTCAACGTTCCAAGCCGACAGCTTGGCGGCCCGCACCACGTGCGAACCGGGCCGATCGTCGGCCCACGGCGCGGCGTGCAGGCCGTGCTCGAGCGCGGTGCGCATCAGCTCGTGGTAGGCGGGGTCGTACTCGACCTCGTCGACGCGGTGGCCGTACCGGTCGTGGATGCGCAGGATGGGTCGATTGCGGTCGGCCAACTCGCCCCAGCGTTGCGCCTGCTTAGAGCCGGAAATCGCGCCGACCGTGGTCACCTCGTCCAGGCCCCACTGCCCGCCCTCGCGGATCAGCGCCTCAATGAGCACCGGGGAGGACGCCGGGTTGTGCTCCTCCAGTAGGGGGGCCTGGTTGGTGACGAAATGAGTATCTGGCATGCCGCCAATGTTACATTTTTTCTACAGCCGCACAAGACATGTAATGCTCAGCGGGGATGGGCGGCGAAGAATTCCCAGAGCTTCGCGGTGGCGAAGCCGGGCCACTGATGACCGCCGCCGTCGACGGTGATCAGCACCACACTGCGATTGTCGGGGCATCCGGCGGTCGACGTGGTGACCGAACCGCTCGTCGTGCTGGCCGGGGCACCGCAGTGATTGACGTTGCGCCAGAACGCATTCAGCTGCGACACCGGCGGGCCATCGATGTGGGCCACGCCGGCGCCCCGACCGCCGTCGTAGCGAATCAGCCGATCGGCGGTGCCATGGATATGCATGACCGACGTCGGATGCGGCGAGTCGCAGGCGTTCAGCTGGGTGGCCGAATCCGGGCCGATCGCGGCGAAGATCGCCGTCTCGCAGGCCAGCGTGTACGACATGATGCCGCCGTTGCTGATGCCGGTGACATAGACCCGGGCGGCGTCGATACCGACGTTGCGGCGGATGTCGGCGACGGCGGCGGTGACGAAGGCGACGTCGTCGATGCCCTCCTTTGCCGAGCGCCCGCAGCAGCCGCCACCGTTGACGTTCCAGGCCCGGTTAAGGCCATCCGGGTAAGCGACGACGAACTTGGATGAGTCCGCCAATTCATCCCAGCCGTAGGACTTTTCGGCCTGTGCGCCGTTGCCGAAGCCGCCGTGCAGCATGACGACCAGCGGGGCGGATGCGGGCAATCCTTTCGGCTTGTAGAGCCGGTAAGTGCGGTCGTGTCCGCCGACGCTGATCGTGTGCACGCTGGTGCCATCGACGAACCCCGAGGGCTTGGCCACGTCCCTGCCGAAGCAGCCCGCGACTAGCATTACAACGCCGAGAACCGCGACGACTCGGGCGCCCATGGCGTACGGATCCTCAGCTCAGCCGCTCACGCAGGAAGGCGATGTCGTCTTTGCGGCCTTCGTCGGCCGTTTCGCAAATCACCGGTGCACCCGCGGCGCGGACCACCGCGACCAGCAGCTCGGGATCGATCTGACCGGTACCGAAGTTGGCGTGTCGGTCCGCACCCGAGCCCGCCGCGTCCCTCGAGTCGTTGCAGTGCACCAGGTCGATGCGGCCGGTCAGTGCTTTTATCCGGTCGACCGCGTCGACCAGCGCCTCACCCGCGGCCCACGCATGGCAGGTGTCCAGGCAGAAGCCAATTCCCTTGTCGCCGATGTGATCCCAGAGCCGGCCTATGGTGTCGAAGTGGCGGGCCATTGCGTGATCGCCGCCGGCGGTGTTCTCCAGGTACACCGCGACGTCCGTTTCGAGGTAGTCCAGCGCCTTGACCCAGCGCTCGAAGCCGGCGTCCATGTCGTTGTCGTCGGCGTGGCCGCCGTGCACGATCACCGCCGTCGCATTGATCGCCGAGGCGGCGTCGCAGGTGTCCTGCAAGATCTTACGCGACGGGATGCGGACGCGGTTGTTGGCCGAGGCCACGTTGATCAGGTACGGCGCGTGGACGTACAGCGGCGTGGTCGACGCCTTCAGCGCCTCGGCGTCGTCGCGCGGCGTCGGCTTTTTCCAGCTCTGCGGGTTGCCGAGAAATAACTGCACCACGTCGGCGCCGTCTGCCTGCGCGGCGGCCAGGGGATCGTCTTGGTGGACGTGTGAACCGATAAGCACGTCGGCCAGTCTAGTGAGGGGCGCCCTTGACGGCATCCGCCCGCCAATGTGCGGCGGGCCGCCCACTCGGCACAAAACGCGGCAACGAAAAAGCCCCGGGCGGAAACCCGGGGCTTTTTCGTCTAGAACTACCGGTAGTCGGAGTAGCCGTAGTCGTCCAGCGGCACCGCGGCACCGGTGGCCTGGCCGAAGTCGGGGCTGTAGTACTGATCCTCGTAGGACGGGATCGTGTACGCCGCGGCCCGCGCCTCCTCGGTCGGCTCAACCTGGATGTTGCGGTACCGGTTGATACCGGTACCGGCCGGAATCAGCTTTCCGATGATCACGTTCTCCTTCAGACCCTGCAGCTTGTCGCTGCGGCAGTTGATCGCCGCATCGGTCAGCACACGCGTGGTCTCCTGGAACGACGCCGCACTCAGCCACGAGTCGGTGGCCAGCGACGCCTTGGTGATACCCATCAGCACCGGACGTCCGGCCGCGGGCTCGCCGCTCTCGGCCACCACCCGACGGTTCTCCGCCTCGAAATTGGCACGCTCGATCAGCGAACCGGGCAGGAACTCCGTCGAGCCCGAGTCGATGATGGTCACCCGGCGCAGCATCTGCCGGACGATCACTTCGATGTGCTTGTCGTGGATGGACACACCCTGTGCGCGGTAGACCTCCTGGACCTCCTTGGTCAGGTGGATCTGCACCTCGCGGGGGCCCTGCACGCGCAGCACCTCGTGCGGGTCGGCAGAGCCTTCCATCAGCTGCTGGCCCACCTCGACGTGGTCGCCGTCGGCGAGCAGTCGCTCGGAACCATCCTCGTGCTTGAACACCCGCAGACGCTGACGCTTCGAGAGCTTGTCGTAGACAACCTCTTCGCCGCCGTCGTCCGGAACGATGGTGATCTTGTAGAAGCGCTCGCCGTCCTCCAGACGCACCCGTCCGGTGACGTCGGCGATCGGCGCCTTACCGCGCGGCACCCGGGCCTCAAACAGCTCCTGCACACGGGGCAGACCGCCGGTGATGTCCTCACCGACACCGCCCTGGTGGAAGGTACGCATCGTCAGCTGAGTTCCTGGCTCACCAATCGACTGCGCCGCAACGATACCCACGGCCTCGCCGATGTCGACCAGCTTGCCGGTGGCCATCGAGCGTCCGTAGCAGGTCGCACACACGCCGGTACCGGTGGTGCAAGTCAGCACTGAGCGGACCTTGACCTGCGTGACACCGGCCGCCAACAACGCGTCGATCTCCGGGTCGCCGAGGTCGTGCCCGCGCGCGACGACGACTTTGCCCTTCTCGTCGACCGCGTCGGTGCCCAACGTCCGTGCGTAGGCCGACGTTTCGATGAACGGGTCGCGAATCAGCGTGCCGTCAGGCTGATGATCAGCGAGCTCGACAGTGATGCCGCGCTCGGTGCCGCAGTCGCGCTCGCGCACGATAACGTCCTGCGACACGTCGACCAGACGACGGGTCAGGTAACCCGAGTCGGCGGTCCGCAACGCGGTGTCCGCCAGACCCTTTCGGGCGCCGTGGGTGTTGATGAAGTACTCCAGCACCGTCAGGCCCTCACGGAACGACGACTTGATCGGCCGCGGGATGAACTCACCCTTCGGGTTGGTCACCAGACCCTTCATGCCGGCCAGCGTCCGGGTCTGGGTGAAGTTACCCGTGGCACCGGAGTCGACGATCGTGATGATCGGGTTGTCGGCCGGGTAGTGCTCGCGCAGCGCCTCACCCACCTCGTCGGTGGCTTCCTTCCAGATCTCCACCAGCGCCTCGTTGCGCTCGTCGTGGTTCAAAGCACCACGCTGGAACTGCTTTTCGACCTTGTCGGCGCGCTCCTCGTAGGCGTCGAGGATCTCCTGCTTGCCTGGCGGCACCAACACGTCAGCCATCGACACGGTGACACCCGAGCGGGTAGCCCAATGGAATCCGGCGTCTTTGAGCTTGTCGACGGTCTGGGCGACCACGATCATCGGATAGCGCTCGGCGAGGTCGTTGATGATCGCCGCCTGCACCTTCTTGTGCATCTGCTTGTTCACGAACGGATACCCGACCGGTAGCAGCTCATTGAACAGCACCCGACCCAGCGTGGTGTCAGCGATCCAGGAATCACCGGGCTGCCAACCGTTTTGGCCGAACAACTCGGTCTCCAGCTCGATCGGCGGACGCAGCGCAGACAGCCGCACCTTGATCTTGGCGCGCACGCTCAACGCACCGCGGTCCATCGCCATGATCGCTTCGGCCGGCGAGGCGTACACGCCCGACTCCGGACGGTCTTTGGCGGACGGCCGATATTGGCCGGTGTCGCCCTCGATCTCGGTGGTCAGGAAGTACAGCCCGGTCACCATGTCCAGCCGCGGCATCGCCAACGGGCGGCCCGAGGCCGGCGACAGGATGTTGTTGCTCGACAGCATCAGTATGCGGGCCTCGGCCTGCGCCTCAGCCGAAAGCGGCAGGTGCACGGCCATCTGGTCACCGTCGAAGTCGGCGTTGAACGCCTCACACACCAACGGGTGCAGCTGAATTGCCTTGCCCTCCACCAGCATCGGCTCGAAGGCCTGAATGCCCAGCCGGTGCAGCGTCGGTGCGCGGTTCAGCAGCACCGGGTGCTCGGCGATGACCTCTTCGAGCACATCCCACACCTGCGGGCGCTGACGTTCCACCATCCGCTTGGCGCTCTTGATGTTCTGCGCATGGTTGAGGTCGACGAGCCGCTTCATCACGACCGGCTTGAACAGCTCGAGTGCCATCAGCTTGGGTAGACCGCACTGGTGCAGCTTGAGCTGCGGGCCGACCACGATGACCGAACGGCCCGAGTAGTCGACACGCTTACCGAGCAGGTTCTGGCGGAACCGGCCCTGCTTGCCCTTGAGCAGATCGGAGAGCGACTTCAGCGGACGGTTGCCCGGCCCGGTGACCGGACGGCCGCGACGGCCGTTGTCGAACAGCGCGTCGACAGACTCCTGCAGCATCCGCTTCTCGTTGTTGACGATGATCTCGGGCGCGCCCAGGTCGATCAGTCTCTTGAGCCGGTTGTTGCGGTTGATCACCCGGCGGTACAGGTCGTTGAGGTCGCTGGTGGCGAACCGGCCACCGTCGAGCTGGACCATCGGACGCAGCTCCGGCGGGATCACCGGGACCGCGTCGAGCACCATGCCCATCGGCGAGTTGGACGACTGCTGGAACGCCGCGACGACTTTGAGCCGCTTGAGCGCACGAAGCTTCTTCTGCCCCTTGCCGCTTCGGATGACCTCACGCAGCGTGTCAGCCTCGGCTTCGATGTCGAAGGTCTCGATCAGCTTCTGGATCGACTCGGCGCCCATCGCACCGGTGAAGTACTCGCCGTAGCGGTCGACCAGTTCCCGGTAGAGGTTCTCATCGACGATCAGCTGCTTGGGAGCCAGCTTGGTGAAGGTCGTCCAGATCTCCTCCAGCCGGTCCAGCTCGCGCTGCGCCCGGTCACGCAGCTGGCGCATCTCACGCTCGCCGCCGTCGCGAACCTTGCGCCGCGCATCAGCTTTGGCGCCCTCCGCCTCGAGCTCGGCCAAGTCGGCTTCCAGCTTCTGCGCCCGCGCCTCCAGGTCGGCGTCGCGCTGGTCTTCAATCCCCTTGCGCTCCACCACCATTTCGGCTTCGAGTGTCGACAGCTCGTTGTGCCGCATCTCATCGTCGACCGCGGTGATCACGTACGCGGCGAAGTAGATGATCTTCTCGAGATCCTTTGGCGCCAGGTCCAGCAGGTATCCCAGTCGCGAAGGCACGCCCTTGAAGTACCAGATGTGCGTGACCGGTGCGGCCAGCTCGATGTGGCCCATCCGCTCACGACGCACCTTGGCGCGAGTTACCTCGACGCCACAGCGCTCACAGATGATGCCCTTGAAGCGCACCCGCTTGTACTTGCCGCAGTAGCACTCCCAGTCGCGAGTGGGTCCAAAGATCTTCTCGCAGAACAGGCCGTCCTTCTCGGGCTTGAGCGTGCGGTAGTTGATCGTCTCCGGCTTTTTGACCTCGCCGAAAGACCAGTTGCGGATGTCTTCCGCGGTGGCCAGGCCGATGCGGAGTTCATCGAAGAAGTTGACGTCTAACACGTAACTCCCTTTCCCCTTGCGGGTGTAGTAACAAGAAAATAATTAGGCTAAATCCTCAACCGAGGCAGATTCGTTGCGGGACAAGTTGATTCCCAGGTTCGCCGCTGCGCGTTCCAGGTCCTCGTCGTCGCCGTCGCGCATCTCGATGGCTGCGCCGTCGCTGGACAGCACCTCGACGTTGAGGCACAGCGATTGCATTTCCTTGATCAGCACCTTGAATGATTCCGGGATCCCCGGTTCTGGGACGTTCTCGCCCTTGACG
>NZ_JBAUZA010000467.1:0-25404 GCF_049585075.1 Mycobacterium sp. | reverse complement strand
GTCGATCGCGGCGCTGTCGGTCGCGGTGTGGGCGCATCACATGTTCGCCACCGGTGCGGTCCTGCTGCCGTTCTTCAGTTTCATGTCGTATCTGATCGCGGTACCGACCGGGATCAAGTTTTTCAACTGGATCGGCACCATGTGGAAGGGGCAGTTGACCTTTGAGACGCCGATGCTGTTCGCGCTCGGCTTCATGGTGACATTCCTGATGGGCGGTCTGTCCGGTGTGCTGCTGGCCAGTCCCCCGATCGACTTCCACGTCACCGACACTTACTTCCTCGTCGCCCACTTCCACTACGTTTTGTTCGGCACCATCGTGTTCGCCACTTTCGGCGGCATCTATTTCTGGTTTCCGAAAATGACCGGCCGGCTGCTCGACGAGCGGCTGGGCAAGCTGCACTTCTGGTTGACGCTGATCGGTTTTCACACCACGTTTTTGGTGCAGCACTGGCTGGGCAACACAGGGATGCCGCGCCGGTATGCCGATTACCTGCCCACCGACGGTTTTCAAACCCTGAACATCGTCTCCACGATCGGAGCGTTCATCCTTGGCGCGTCGATGATTCCGTTCGTCTGGAATGTGTTCAAGAGCTGGCGCTACGGCGAACCGGTCGCCGTCGACGACCCGTGGGGTTACGGCAATTCGCTGGAGTGGGCCACCAGTTGCCCGCCACCGCGACACAACTTCACGGAACTACCCCGCATCCGCTCCGAGCGCCCCGCCTTCGAGCTGCACTACCCGCACATGGTCGAACGGATGCGCGCCGAGCTGCACATCGGGCGCCACGTCGTCGATGCCAGCGAGAAACGCGAGAGTAGCAATCCGCGAACAGCTGACGACGAGCTAGCCGAGCACCGGGACGGAGAAGCTAAATGACGTACCACGTGAGCATGCGGGTGGGCGATATTGCCTTCAACGTGCCACCAGGGTGTCGAGTTCTGGCGTATCTGTGCCCGTTAGCCGCCGGTGCATGGCCCAGGCGATCCTGGCCGCCTGGGTTTTCGCGTGCTCAGCGATGGGCCCCGTAAACATCTCATCGACCGTGCTATTCCATGTGGTCAGCCAACGGACGAAGTGACGGCCGCTCAGCGGAGTCCGGTGGTGGACATGTCGATGGGCATGCAGCGCGCTGCCCCGGTAACGCCCGGCGCGAAACAGCACTGTTTCCCAAAAGTCGCACATCACCGGGATGTGCGAATCCAGCCCGGTGACCTCGCGCACCTTACTAAACGGCTCGGCGAGCACATCGTCGACGAGCACCCGGCCGTAAAAGCGGCGCAGCAGCGCCTCCACATCGGCGCGGGCCGTCAGGTCTGTGCACTCTTGGTCGGGTAGCGCCTCAACGTTAGCCACGTGCAATGACCCGGGCAACGCACAGTTCGGGTTCGACGAACGGCTCAAGCTCGGCCTGTATCACTCGGCGTCGGCCGGTCGAATGGCCTTGGGCTGCTGCTGCGTTGGTGAGCAAGCCCTCCAGTAGCCCACGGTGCAAAGCGCACCCCACCTCGGGGTGGGCGCGGGCCAGATCCCGGACGGGGCAGGCGTGCAGACGAATGGTCTGCTGGGCACCGGCGGTCGACGTCGCGGCTGGGGTCAGCTCGGGACCGAATCCCATCCTTGCGAAAACCGACGCGACCATCGTGGCTCGATCCTCAAGGGTCTCGCTCGGCCTAGTGCCGTCCGAAACATCATGTCCTGCAACTTGTTCGCGTGCTGACCCAGCCGCGAGTCGCTTCGCCCATCGCCGTCCGGCAGCCTCGGCGCGGCGACGGCGCTTGTCGGCGGTGTCGCCCAGTTCCAGCCCCAGGATCTCGGCCAGGCTTCGATAGCCTAGCCGCTCTCGCACCGCGAGGTATCCGGTGCGGGGACGACCAACTTCGGCTCGTGTGATCCGGGTGCGCTCGACGAACCCTTCGTCGCACAGTGCGTCGAGGTGAAAACGCACCGTGGTCACGTGCAGTCCCATCTCAGCGGCCAACTCGGCGGCGTCGACCGCACTGTCGTGCTCACGCACCAGCTCGAGGACCCGTTGGCGTTGTTGATTGCGCCGGGTGTGGTGCGGTCGCTTCGTCCCGTGGTCGGTTTTGTCGTTCATCCCAAGCGTCCTATCGACTTGTTGACCCGCGTCTATTTAGAGGATAGTATTCATTAATAATAACACCCGATGCAAGAGACCGAATCGTCGCTCGCTGCGAATCAGTGTGACGGCCGGGCGGGTCTGTCCGAAGGAGGACCGGTGGCCGTGTCAGCACTGATCAGTTCGGAGAAGGCCTGGGACAGAAGAGAAAGCCCGCGCCCGGTCGAGTTGGACACCATGGTGCAAACCAAGGTCATCGATGATGCGCTCTGCTTGGCATGCCGCGCCCCGTCCCTGTACAACACCCAACCGTGGCTGTGGGTGGCCGACGGCGGCCGACTAGACCTGTTTCTTGATCGCAGCCGTGTCCTGCTCACTGATCGATCGACACGAGAGGGTCACATCAGCTGTGGCGCGGTGATCGATCACCTTCGGGTGGCAATGGCGGCCGCGGGATGGATGGCCACCGTCAACCGATTTCCCAATCCGGCCAACCCCGAGCACCTGGCCACGGTGGAGTTCACCCAGGCGGATTGTGTGACCGACGATCAGCGCCGCCGTGCCGACGCGATCCTGAAACGTCGAACCGATCGGCTTCCATTCATGGCGCCGTTCACCGCGCCGATGCCGTGGAACCCATTTGAGGACCTGCTGCGCCGCAGAGTTGGCGCCGACATTGTGCATCTGGACGTATTGCCTGACGAGATGCGGCCACGCCTTGCTGAGGCTGCCCGGCTCACCGAATCGCTTCGCCTATATGACTCCTCGTATCAATCTGAACTCCATTGGTGGACAGCACCGTTCGAAGCCGCGGAGGGTATCCCGTACAGTTCTCTGGTTTCGGCCGCCGAGAGTGACCGGGTAGGCGTCAATCGAGTCTTTCCGCTCACCCACAACAGGGAACGACGCACCGATATCGGACCGGATTACTCGACGATCCTGATGCTATCCACAGACGGTGACAGTCCCTCCGATGCATTGGCGGCCGGAGAAGCGCTCTCGACCGTCCTGCTGGAATGCACGATGGCCGGCCTGGCCACCTGCCCGGTGACACATTTGACGGAGTTGTCGGTCAGCCGCGAATTGCTCGCCGCTGTAACGGGTCACACTGACCTGCCCCAAGTCCTGATCCGGGTCGGTGTCGTACCCACTCTGGACAACGTGCCGCCAGCCACGCCACGGCGTTCACTCGCTGATGTGTTGTGGCAGAAGAGTCAACCGAGAAAACCGTGATGCGGGAATGGCGCTCACTGCTGTCCGTCGTCGTTGGCACCGACGGTTCACTCTCGGCGGTGGCGGCGTTGGAAGTCCGAGTCAACTACCTCGGTGACGGACTCGCTTTCAACTGGTGAGGTAATACGATGGCATCGAACAGCTTTGGAACCAAGGATCAGCTCACCGTCGACGGCGAGGCCTATGTCATCCACCGCCTCACACGGATCGACGCCGCAGCCCGGTTGCCTTACAGCCTAAAAGTCTTGCTGGAGAACCTGCTACGCAACGAGGACGGGCGACTAGTCACCGCCGACCAGGTCAGCGCGTTGGCGGCCTGGGATCCGACGGCCGAGCATGGTCGGGAGGTGGCGTATACGCCGGCGCGGGTGCTGATGCAGGACTTTACCGGGGTGCCGTGCGTGGTGGATCTGGTCGCGATGCGCGATGCCATCACCGAACTCGGCGGCGACACCAGACGTATCAACCCGCTGTGTCCGACCGAGTTGGTGATCGACCATTCGGTGATCGCCGACGTCTTCGGCCGCTCAGATGCGTTCCGGGTCAACGCCGAACTGGAGTTCGAGCGCAACGCCGAGCGCTACCAATTGCTGCGTTGGGCACAGCAGACGTTCTCAGACTTCCGCGTGGTGCCCCCGGACACCGGCATTTGCCATCAGGTGAATCTCGAATATTTGGCTCGGGTGGTGTTCACCCGCGACAGCGCAGAAGGCACGCTGGCCTACCCGGACACGTTGGTCGGTACCGACTCGCATACCCCGATGGTCAACGGGTTGGGCGTGCTGGGCTGGGGCGTGGGTGGTATCGAAGCTGAGGCGGCCATGCTCGGCCAACCGATGAGCATGCTGATTCCACAGGTGTTGGGCCTCAAGCTGACCGGTGAGTTGCAACCCGGCACCACCGCCACCGACTTGGTGCTGACTGTGGCCGAACTGCTGCGCCGCACCGGGGTAGTCGGCAAGTTCGTCGAATTCTACGGTCCCGGCGTGGCCAACGTGCCGCTGGCCAACCGAGCCACCATCGGCAACATGAGTCCCGAGTATGGGGCCACGTGCGCGATTTTCCCGATCGATGACGTCACGCTCGACTACCTGCGGTTGACCGGCCGCCCCGACCGCCAGATCCGACTTGTGGAGAACTACGCGAAGGAACAGGGCTTGTGGCATGAGATCAGCCACGAGCCGACGTTCTCGCACACGATTGAACTCGACCTGAGCACGGTGGAGCCCTCGATCGCCGGGCCCAAACGACCGCAGGATCGCATCCCGCTACGTGTCGCTCCTCAAGCGATCGCCGCGCTGCTGTCCGGTCAGACCTACGCCGCATCAGTGGAAATCGGCCTGGACGAGGCATCCGCGGAGTCGTTCCCCGCCAGCGATCCGATCGCGGTCAGCCGCAACCACCCCGGCGACCTCCCGCGCCCGCCGCAAACCAACGGTGATGGAGCCAACTGGCCACGGAAACCAATCGAGATCAGCTTGGAGGGCGATCCGGTCAGCGTGGACAACGGGGATGTGGTGATCGCTGCGATCACTTCCTGCACCAACACCTCCAACCCCTCGGTAATGCTGGGCGCCGGGCTACTGGCGAAAAAGGCGGTGGAAAAAGGGTTGACCCGCAAACCGTGGGTCAAGACCTCACTGGCTCCGGGATCCCGCGTGGTCACTGACTACTACGAAAAGTCCGGACTCACACCATATTTGGATGAACTCGGCTTCAATTTGGTGGGCTATGGCTGCACCACCTGCATTGGCAATTCTGGACCGCTGATTCCCGAGGTGAGCCACGCGGTGACCGACAACGACCTGACGGTCTGCTCGGTGCTGTCGGGTAACCGTAATTTCGAGGGGCGCATCCATCCGGAGTGCAAGATGAACTTCCTGGCCTCTCCACTGCTGGTGGTCGCGTATGCGTTGGCCGGCACCCTGCACGCCGACCTGTTGCGCGACCCGCTGGGCATCGGCAGCGACGGACAGCCCGTCTACTTACGCGATGTCTGGCCGTCGACCGACGAAATCACCGAGGTCGTCGACAGCTGTGTGCGGGCCGAGATGTTCAGCAAGGACTATGCCGACGTGTACGCCGGCGATGAGCGCTGGCGAGCGCTGTCGGTTCCCGACAGCGACACGTTCGGATGGGATCCGGAATCGACGTACGTGCGACAACCGCCGTACTTCGAGGGAATGGCCCGCGAGCCCGAGCCTGTCAGCGACATCACCGGCACCCGGGTGCTGGCCAAGCTGGGCGATTCCGTCACCACCGATCACATCAGCCCGGCCGGGTCGATCAAGACCGACTCACCCGCGGGAAAGTACTTGTCCGAGCACGGGATCCAACGCAAGGATTTCAACTCCTACGGCTCACGGCGGGGCAACCACGAGGTGATGATCCGCGGCACGTTCGCCAACATCCGGCTGCGTAACCAGCTCGCGCCGGGCACCGAGGGCGGATGGACGCGCGACTTCACCCAGCCCGGCGGCCCCGTGGCGACCATTTACGACGCTTCGGTGAACTACGCCCACGCGGGCATGCCCCTGGTGATCCTCGCCGGCAAGGAGTACGGCTCCGGCTCGTCGCGCGACTGGGCCGCTAAGGGGACCGCCCTGCTCGGTGTGCGTGCCGTGATCGCCGAATCCTACGAACGGATCCACCGCTCCAACCTCATCGGGATGGATGTGCTGCCGCTGCAGTTCCCCGAGGGACAAAGCGCGGACACCCTGGGTCTCACCGGTACAGAGACGGTCGACATCACCGGTGTCGACGCACTCAACGACACAATCCCCGATACCGTCCATGTCAAAGCCGGCGACGTCGAGTTCGACGCGGTCGTGCGCATCGACACCCCCGGCGAGGCCGACTACTACCGCCACGGCGGCATCATGCAGTACGTCCTGCGGCAACTGCTCGGCAACGGACCTGCGCTTCCAGCGGCGGTACGCGATGGCGAGGCAAAAGGAGTACCTCATGGCTGATGCACTGAAAACGCTCAACGCCGCCGGGGTGTCCATCTGGCTGGACGATCTGAGTCGGAAGCGGCTGACCTCCGGCAGCCTTGCCGCCATGATCGAACAGCAGCATGTCAGCGGAGTGACGACGAACCCGTCCATCTTTGCCAAAGCGATTGGACAGACGACCGCCTACCAGGCGCAGATGCAGGACCTGGCGGCACGCAGTGTCGACGTGGGCGAGGCATTGCGAGTACTCACCACCTTCGACGTCCGAGGGGCCTGCGACGTGTTACGGCCGGTGTACGACGCGACCGACGGCGTCGACGGCCGGGTGTCGATTGAAGTGGATCCCCGCCTTGCGCACGACACCGCGGCGACCATCGCCGAGGCCCGTGCGCTGTGGTGGGCGGTGGATCGCCCCAACCTGTTCATCAAGATCCCAGCTGCCCGCCAAGGGCTACCGGCGATCACCACGTGCCTGGCTGAGGGGATCAGTATCAATGTCACGCTGATCTTTTCCCTCCATCGCTACCAGCAGGTGATAACCGCGTTCCTGACTGGCATGGAGCAAGCCCAACGGGCCGGCCGCGATCTGCACGGAATCGCTTCAGTTGCTTCCTTTTTCGTCTCCCGGGTCGACACCGAGGTCGACACCCGGCTAGACAAGATCGACACCGACGAAGCCACGGTGCTGCGTGGCAAGGCCGCCATCGCCAATGCCCGGCTGGCCTACCAGCGCTACGAGCAGATGATCACGACAGAACGGTGGCAGGCGCTGCAGGCGGCCGGCGCGCGACCACAACGCCCGTTGTGGGCGTCCACCTCGACGAAAGACCCGGCCTACCCCGATACCCGGTACGTCGTGGATCTCGTCGCGCCCGGGGTGGTGAACACAATGCCGGAGGCAACGTTGCGTGCTGTGGCCGACCACGCGGTGATTCCCGCCGACTCGGTTCGGGAGCATTACGCGGCCGCACAGGACGTGCTCGACCGATTGGCGGCGGTCGGCATCGACTACGACGACGTCGTCACCCACCTGGAGGATGATGGGGTTGAAAAGTTCGATGCCGCTTGGGATCACCTCGCCGACCAACTTCGCGACGCTCTCGGTAGCCGGCGCACAAACGGTGAACATCTGTGATCACGCCGACCCAAACCCCCCCGCAAGAAAGGTAAGGACACCATGACCGAGGTCATGTACCACCCCACAACCCACGAGATCAGCAAACTCCGCAAGGAACTCGCCCCGCACACCCATGATGCGTTTGAAGCGTTCAGCCATGCGGTGTTCGCCGAGGGTGCCCTACCGGAGAAAACCAAACAGCTCATCGCGGTCGCGGTCGCTCACACTACGCAATGTCCCTACTGCATCCGGGGCCACACCCGACTCGCTCGCCGGAAAGGTAACAGCGACCAAGAGATTATGGAAGCCATCTGGGTTGCGGCCGAGATGCGAGCGGGCGGCGCCTACGCCCACGCCACGCTGGCCCTCGAGGAACTCGTCAAGTAGCCAGGGCTATGGATACCGCAAGCCCTGCATCGGAGACCGCGATCGCCGCGGATGTCGCGTCATGTCTGATTCGCGTGTCGAACATGGATCGGTCGCTGAAGTTCTACTGCGATGTGTTCAAGTGCCGTGTGCTCATTCGCGAGTCCGACATGGCTTTACTGTCGACAACCAACGGCTTTCAGCTCTACCTGCAGGCAGACAGTGGATTCCGGCATCGCGGTGCGGGCAGGATCGGTGTCCAATATCTGATGTGGGCCACCGACAGCGAATCCGATCTGGAGCAGATCGCACAACGTCTCCGGGCTTACGACGTTGCCGCCTATTCGTATACCCAGGGCGGTGTGAGCTTCGTCGAAGGCTGCGACCCCGATAGAGAACGGGTAATCATCGCCTATCCGAGCCCCCGGGAGCTGCCCCGCGAAATGATCGCGAAGCGGTTGCACGGTTGAGCCAGCGTGTCGAGATCCTGCTCACATGAGGATGTGTAGCGGGTGTTCGATCAGGTTCACCAGTTCCTGTAGGAATAGTGCAGCTATGGCGCCGTCGAGGACGCGATGGTCGATGGACAGCGTGAGCTTCAATGTTGTTGCAGCAGTGAGTTGACCGTCGCGGACGACGGCCTCTTCCTGGACGGCGCCGACGGCGAGGACAGCCGCCTCGGGCGGGTTGATGATGGCGGTGAAGTGGTCGATGCCGTACATCCCGAGGTTGCTGATCGTGAATGTGCTACCGGTCAATTCGTCGGGTGCGAGCTTGCCGACCCGTGCTCGCGCGACGAGGGTATGCTCCTCGACGGCAATCTCGGTGAGGCTCTTACGGTCCGCGTCGCGGATAACGGGCACCAGCAGCCCGTTGTCGGTAGCCACGGCGCAACCGATGTTTACGCGGCTATGGCGCACAAGGTGATCACCGCCCCACGAGGAATTGACGTGGAGGTGGGTACGTAGGGTTACGGCACACGCCCGGATCAACAGATCGGTCACGCTGATTTTCGGCCCGGTATCGCAGAAGTCCGCGTTGAGTTGGGCTCGTAGCTTTTGCAGTGCTTCAGCGTCAGCGACCGAGGTGAGGTAAAAGTGCGGTGCCGCAGCGCTTTCAGTGAGCCGTTGCGCCGTGATGCGTCGTATTGACGACAGTGGTACTTGCTCATCATCTTCGGCATTAGCCGTCGACCCCACGGCCGATGCGGCAGGTCGTGCCGCACCCGGGCGCTGGCCGACGACGGCTTCGATATCTGCGCGCACGATGCGTCCACCGGGCCCGGTACCGGTCACGTCGGTCAGCTCAATTCCGTGCTCACGCGCGAGCTTGCGTACGAGTGGAGTTGCGCGCATCGGCTCGGCAGCCGTTGACGTCTGAGTCGGAGCGGGTTCGGCGGGTGCCGCAACGGATGCGGGTGTGTCAGCCACGGCCGAGATGCTATCCGTCACCGCAGTGGAGACCGCTTGCTCGGCAACAGGTTCGGTGTCGGTGGCCAGTGTTGGGTCGCCGATAACGGCGATGGGCTGGCCGATAGGGACGGTGCTTCCGGCTGGAGCGATGATTCGGGTCAGCACGCCACTGTCGTAGGCTTCGAGTTCCATGGTGGCCTTGTCGGTCTCGATTTCGGCGAGTGTGTCGCCACGCTGGACCACGTCACCTTCGCGCTTAAGCCATTCACCGATAACACCTTCGGTCATGGTGTCCGACAGCCGTGGCATCAGCACGTCTGGCATAACGGTACCTCTCAGTAGGTGAACCGGCTGGCGTCGAGAACCTCGCCGATGACCTTGGTCAGATCGGCGGCGTCGGGTAGGGCTACCAGCTCGAGCGGCTTCGCGTATGGCAGGGGCACTTCGGCGCTGGCGACCCGGCGGATTGGGGCATCGAGGTAGTCGAACGCACCTTCGGCGATCGTTGCCGCGATCTCGGCGCCGACCCCGTAGCTGAGCCAGTCGTCTTCGAGGATGACGGCCCTGCTGGTCTTGCGCACCGAGGCGCAGATTGTCTCGCGGTCCAACGGCCGCAAGCTCCGCAAATCGACCACCTCGATAGACACGCCGTCGGCCTCGAACTGGCGGGCGACATCTAGGGCGATCACCGTGGAGCGCGAATATGCGACGACGGTGAGGTCAGTGCCCGGCTTGACAATCGAAGCCGTCCCGATCCGGGCGATCTGCTCGCCGTCGGGAACCTCGCCCTTGGTGTTGTACAGCGCCAGATTCTCTAGGAACAGCACTGGGTCGTCGTCGCGGATGGCGGCGCTAAGCAGCGCCTTAGCATCGGCCGGAGTGGCGGGGGTGAGCACTTTCATGCCCGGCACGTGCGCGTACCAGACTTCCAGATTCTGCGAGTGGGTCGCTGCCAGCTGCTGTCCGCCGCCGCCCGGGGTGCGGATCACCAGCGGCACCGAAACCTGGCCGGCGAACATCGCGTGCATCTTGGCGGCATGGTTGACGATCTGGTCGAGAGCCAGCAGGCTGAAGTTGATCGTCATGATCTCGACGATCGGTCGCATGCCAAGCATCGCCGCGCCGATCGCGGCACCGACGAATCCCTCCTCGCAGATCGGTGTGTCGACTACTCGGGTGGGCCCGAATTCGGCCAATAGCCCGGCCGTGATCTTGTAAGAGCCTTCGAAGACACCGATCTCCTCGCCGATGAGAAATACCGACTCATCGCGCAACAGTTCAGCCCGCAGCGTGTCGTGCAGCGCTTGCCGATACGTCATTACGGTCATGGCTGGTCTACCGGTGCGGAGATGACAGGGTCACCTGGCAGCTGGTGTGGCGCATTGGCTACCGCCGTGGCATAGACGTAGTCGAACAGCTGGCCAGGACTCGGGTAGGGGCTGGCATCGGCGAAATCCACGGCGGCGTCGATCTGCGCCTCGGCCTGTTCCTCGATGTTCTGAGCCGCCTTGTCGTCGAGGACGCCCGCCTCGATCAGCCGCTGGCGGAACGCTGGAACGGGATCGAGCCTGCGCAGCTGCTCGGCTTCTTCGCGGGAGCGATACTTGGCCGGATCCACCACGGAGTGACCGCGAAGCCGCTGGCAGACGGCCTCGATCAGACCGGGCTGACGCTCGGTCCGTGCACGCCAGAGGGCTGCCCGGGCCGCATCCCGTACCGCCAGAACATCGTCGCCGTCGACCCGTTCCCCAGGGATCCGGTAGGAACAGCCGCGCTTGTACAGGTCGGGTTCTGCGGCTGCTTTTTCTACCGGGGTTCCCATACCCAAGCCGTTGTTGATGATGACGTACACGATCGGCAATTGCCACAGCCCGGCCAGATTGAGCGATTCGTGAAACGCACCGATGTTGGTCGTTCCGTCGCCGAGCAAGCACATCACGGCTTCCGCGTCGGGACCGGGCGCACCGCGATAGGTGAGCGCAAGCGCCGCACCGGTGGCCGGCGGGATCTGGCCGCCGACGATGCCGTATCCGCCGAGTAGGCGCAGCTTGCGGTCGAACAGGTGCATCGAGCCACCGCGACCCCCGGACACGCCTGCGGCTTTGCCGAAGAGTTCCGCCATGATTCGGCTCGGTTCGAGTCCACGGGCGAGGGCATACCCGTGCTCGCGATAGGTCGTGAAAAGGTAGTCGCGTGGCTCCAACGCCGCCATCAGGCCGACCACGGTCGGTTCCTCGCCGAGGTTGAGGTGACAGTATCCGCCGATTTTGGCTCGCTGATACATCTCGGCTGCCCGCAGCTCGAACGCCCGAATCAGCGCCATCTGGCGGTAGTAGTCGCGCAGTGTCTCCCCGGGTTCTTGGTCCCGGAATACTGCGGGTGCATCGGGACCGGTCCGCGGGTCCACGGGAGTGGGCTGGACCTTCATTGCCCTCCTGCCTTGGCGATGTCTCCCAGCGGAGTTGTTCAGTGAGACAACGGCTTACGCGCCGGGTGGTTGTTCCTGAAGCACGAATTGCTCGCTGGTTGCCTGACACCTGGGGCACGCGCTCGGAGGATGCTCGCCGCGCGTTGGCTCGCCACAAACTTGGCAGACCCACTCGGTGGCCATCGCGGCCACGATGTCATGGCGGCTCACGATCCCGACCAGACGGCCCTCCTGCACTACCGGAACCCGGCGGATGCGCCGGTCGACCAGCAGGTGTCGGATATCGTCCACGGCGCAATCCACGCTCACGCTGATCACCGCCGTCGTCATCAGGTCACTCGCCACTGCACCGTTCTTGGACAGCAGGTCATGCTCGCTGATAAGGCCCAACAGCGTGCCTGCCTCATTGACCACCGGCGCCGCACTGATCCGGTGCCGGGCCATGGTCTCGGCCACCTGGTGCGTTGAAGCGTCAGCTAGGACGGTGATCACCGGCGAGGTCATGATGTCACCGGCTGCGACATGGGCCAGCGACGCCGCGACGCCATCCTGCGGGTACACGTTCGCAGGATACGCCTTTCGGGCGTCAGAGATTTGGCATCTGCATGCAACGCGAGTGATCCAGTGCAAGTTGCTGTCCATGCACGCAATCGCACTGCGTCAGTTCGCAAGTCGGAAAGCACGTGTTTCCTGACACGGGTAAAGAAATCCCAAAGGGCCGGCAAGCAATCGACCGCTTGCTTCGATTGCATCACTCATAACTCTTGCTCTGGCCAACGTGCGCATCGATGGTCTAGAGTTTACACAAATACTGGTTGTAAAAACAACACCGTGGGTTCCAGTTGGGAGTCAGTGAGTATGAGTATTGCGGAACGGTCCACGCAGACCACTTGGGAGGGTCCGCTGGGGTCTGGCCAAGGCAAACTGTCGGACGGCAGCAGCGGAGCACTGGATGACCTGCGGGTGACTTGGGCTTCGCGGACCGAGCAGCCAGGGGGCAAGACCAGTCCGGAGGAGCTGGCCGCGGCAGCGCATTCGTCGTGTTTCGCGATGGCGTTGGCATTGAAGTTGGGCGAAAACCACACGCCGCCACAGCAACTGGATGTCACGTCCACGGTGACCCTCGATGCGGTCGACGGAATCCCGACGATCACAACCTCGCGACTGAAGGTCAGCGCACAGGTGGCAGGGCTGGACGCCGACGCGTTCGCGGCCGTGGTGGATCAGGCGGCCGCCTTGTGTCCGGTGTCGCGATTGTTTGCCGGCGCTGAGATCAGCGTCGACGCCGAACTCGCCCGGCCCGGCAGTCCAAGCCCCAACTGACCAAGGAGGGATACCATGCCCAATTTGGCGCTGTCTGCCGTTCTGAAACGGGAGCACCGCGAAATAGACAGTGGCATAGAAGCTTTCGTTGAGAAGCTCGACAGTGGCTGCGTGCAGCCCGAACCACTGACTGCGGCGTTGGAAGCGCTGCGCCGGCACATCTACCTCGAGGAAGTCTTCCTGTTCCCTCCGATCCGCGAGGCCGGGATGGTGATGCCGATCTTCGTGATGATGCGCGAGCATGGCGAGCTGTGGCACACCATGGACGCTCTGACAGATCTGCTCGGTGACGGAAAGGACAGCGGGCGGCTGCGAGATACCTGCAGCCAGCTGCTGGATCAACTCGACCAGCACAACTCCAAAGAGGAGCCGGTCATCTATCCGCATGCGGACGCCGACGTGCCACCACAGACGACCGCGGAATTGGCCCGGTTCATCGAGACCGGCCGTACCCCCAATGGTTGGGTTTGTCAGCAGGCAGGTCAGTCGGACAAGGATTTCTGACCGCTGCGGTCGCACCGCTCGATTCGAGCGGCTTTCATCCCAAACCCGCCGGAAGAAGTGGCAGGGACGGGCCACCGGAAGGAGGCAGCAAGTGAGCACAAACAAGGTGCGGGTGCGCCGGGTTTACGACGCCCGCGCCCGCGGCGACGGAAACCGCGTGCTGGTGGACCGGATCTGGCCGCGCGGCTTAACCAAGGAAAAGGCGGATCTCGACGAGTGGTGCAAGACAATCTCCCCCTCCACCGAGCTGCGCAAGTGGTACCACCACGACCCGGAACGGTTCACCGAGTTCGCGCGGCGCTACCGGGCGGAGCTGACCGAACCCGAGCGGGCCGAGGCGCTGGCACATCTGCGGACGCTGGCGCAGGACCGAAAAAGCCTGACGCTGCTGACGGCAAGCAAGGCCGTCGACATCAGCGAGGCCACCGTGCTTGCCGAGATGCTGAGCTAAGCGGTTCCCCACGACTGAGTCGCAGACACCGCTGCCACGCAGGACCCGATCGCGTTCGACAGCGATTGCCGCGAAGGCAGCCACCTTCCGTTCTTATTTTTAGAGGATATAATTCCTTTATATCGGTAGTGGCCAACGGAAAGATGCGAAGATGGCGGTCGATAATGCAAGGCAACCGCAGGGTGTCATGTCGACGGCTGAACGAGGCCGGATTTTCGATGCACAGTCAAGGCGGAAGGTCCGCTGATGTCCGCACCAACTTTTCAACTCGATGTCCCGCAAGTGCGCCAAACGGCCGTCGGAGGCCTGCGATTGCGGTTGAAGCCCACGCACCGGTCCCGCGCCTTCGTGCAGGGCGCGTGGTGGCCGCGGTCGGATCAACTGACCACCGAACTTCCGCCCCTGCTCGCGGCACTCTCCTTACGGTTGGGCCGCATCAATCGAGTGGTCTATGACGAAAACAGCTGGGCACCAACATCTTTAAGGACCACATTTGGAAGTGGCGACGTGATTCTCGACGGCTCCCCTGGCGAATCGATCAACACACTATCGGTGATCGGCGAGCAGTTCGACACGCTGGTTCTGCTGGTAGTTCCCCCCTACACCGACGCGGGCCGCGCGTACACGATCGTGATGAGGGCGGCAAGCCCAAACGACGTTTCCACCGCCGACGAGCTGCTCGGGATCGGCCCACAAGAAGCCGCAGATCGCCAGCAGGCACTGATCGCGCACCAGCGGTGGGAGTCCGAAGGCGGAGCGCTGCGCCAGGCGGCACCCGAGCGCGACAAATCCGCCGCACCAGCCCAAAGTCGGGAGGTGCACTGTGCTCAACGACCATGATCTCAAGGCCCTGCGCAAGATCGGGCGCCGGCTTCGGGCGGAAAGTCCCAAATTGATTCGGCTGGTTCACAGCCTGGAGCCGCGCCCAGCGACAAGTCGGCGCAAGTGGGCCCGCGCGAGAATGCTCGTGTTTGCGGTGGCGTTCACGTGGTTGGCCCTAGCAGGACCACGCGTTCTCAACGACGCGGAAATCAGAGCCCGGAAGACTCCGCCCCTACCGCGAAGATCGCCGCCTTATGACACCACCACGCGCCACACTGGCCCTGCCCCAGACCCCGACGCCCAGGCAGCCGAAGTCATGGCCGAACACCCGGCCGCACTTCAACTTCGACTCTTGCAAACCGTCGTCGAGGTCGCCGCGGAGAAAAACTCGACCCTGGTACTTGCCTTCCCCGTCGAGCTCCTTCGGTTTTTGGAAAAAGCGACACAGCAAGGATCCGAGTGGCCCGACATGGCAAGCGCCGCTGCGTCATCCGACCCGGGTAGGGCTCCCGACGGCCAGACGGCGGGACTAGCCCCACCACAGATCCCCGACGACGCCCGCGGCCTCGAACTCAACACACACATCGCGGGTCGGCATTCCGGCTGACCAAGTAGCGTCCGAACCTTCGAACGGAGCAGTCATCATGTCAGAACGCGCCACGTTCATTATCGTCGGCGGTGGGCTTGCGGGAGCCAAAGGCGCAGAAGCCCTGCGCGACAACGGCTTCGACGGCCACATTGTCCTGTTCGCCGAAGAGCAACTCCTGCCCTACGAGCGGCCCCCACTGTCCAAGGAATTCTTGGCCGGCAAGAAAACGCTCAGCGACTTCACTACCCTTGACGCTGACTGGTATCGCGAACATGATGTCGATCTGCGGCTCGGTATGCGGGTCGCGGCCATGGCTCCATCGGCACACACTGTCGAGCTTGCCGACGGCACTACCGTCGGATACGACAAGCTCCTGCTGGCAACCGGCTCTCAATCTCGCCGCCCGCCGATACCTGGATCCGACGCCGACGGGGTGCATTATCTGCGGACGTTCGACGACGCGTCGACGCTAGATTCTGCGCTTGCCGAGGGGTCGTCACTGGCTGTGGTGGGTGCTGGCTGGATCGGGCTCGAGGTGGCCGCGAGCGCCCGGCAACGTGGTGTCAACGTCTCCGTCGTCGAGACCAACAAACTTCCGCTGATGGCCGCGCTCGGCGAGGAGGCCGGCGCGGTGTTCGCCACACTGCACCGCGACCATGGCGTCGACCTGCGGCTGCGGGCGCAGGTCGCCCAGATCTCGACCGCCGGCAAGAAGGCCACCGGCCTCACACTCGCTGACGGTTCACAGATCATCGCCGATGCCGTGCTGGTAGCTGTCGGGGCGCAACCCAACATCGAACTCGCTGAGCAGGCCGGGCTGGCGACCGGCGACGGCGGCGTGCTGGTAGACGCGTCGCTCCGCAGCAGCGACCCCGACATCTTCGCGGTCGGCGACATCGCCGCCGCCCAGCATCCGCTGTTTGGCACCCGAATCCGCACCGAGCACTGGGCGAACGCGCTCAAACAACCTGCCGTGGCGGCGGCCGGCATGCTCGGCAAGCGGGCCCAGTACGCCGAGCTGCCCTACTTCTTCACCGACCAGTACGACCTCGGCATGGAATACGTCGGACATGCGCCCCGCTACCAGCGGGCGGTGTTCCGCGGCGACGTCGACGCCCGTGAGTTTGTCGCCTTTTGGCTCGATGACAGCAACAGGGTCTTGGCCGGGATGAACGTCAACGTTTGGGATGTGCTCGATGACATCAAGAACCTGATCCGGGCTCAGGCCGCTATCGACCCCGACCAGCTCGCGGATGCGCAGCGTCCACTGAGCAGGCTACTCACCACGTAGGGTCCTCGGATTGCTCTGTCATCCCCAAGCCGTCCTCACCAATTTCGGGTCCCCCGCCGACGAACACCGCAAACTCCTCCCCCTGCCGTAACAGCTTGGTGCGCACCGAGATACTGCAATCGCTCAACGTTGGTTCAGTTAAACGCTCTTGGCGACAGTCAGCAGGACGACGGAGTCTTCTTCGGCGTGTAGACCGTGCCGGCTCGGCGGGATTACCAGGTGGTCACCCGGGGCTCCCTCCCAGCTGGTATCAGGCGCTGTCAGCCGGACGTGTCCCTGCAGCACCTGCAAGGTAGCCTCGCCGGGGTTGCCGTGGTCGGATAGCGCTGATCCGGCGGTCAAGGCAACCAGAGTTTGCCGCAGGGTGTGTTGGTGACCGCCGTACACCGTGTGTGCACTACGGCCGCTGGCGGCTCGGTATGCAGCCGCCAACTGCTGGCGTGCAATAGCGGTAAGCGAGATCTTGTCCATCTGGCTGGCCCTTTCCTTGCCGATGGCGCTCGGAGCGCTGTAATGGTCGTTGAGGTTAGGCACCCCCAACGTCCTTTCGTCCAGTTGCCCTCAGCTATTTAAATGATATTATTCATTAATATTAGTCCGGATGCAAGAGGCTGATTCGTCGCCCGCCCCGAATGAATGTGTGACGGCGATCATTTCGGAGAAGGGCTGGGGTAGAAGGGAAAACCGGAGGCGGGTGGTGTGGACATCATGATGGAAACCAGGGCGATCGAGAATGCAGTGCCGCTGGCATGTCTCCCTGTCCTGGTATCGGCACGGCTGTCGTAAGGCGCGGAACGAAAGGTTACTGCTGCAATGAGCACCCAGTTTCCCGACGCCAACACGGTCCGCGCAGTCCTTACGTTGGCTACCCGAGCCCCTTCCATCTATAACACGCAGCCGTGGCGCTGGCGGGTGGATCGTACGAGCCTGCACCTCTATTCCGACCCGGGCCTGCAGCTACCCCACACCGACCCGGATGGCCGCGACTTGACGTTGAGTTGCGGTGCAACGCTGAACCACTGCATCGTCGCTTTGGCGGCGATGGGTTGGCATGCCGACCTGCATCGTTTACCCGATCCGGCCGACCCCACTCACCTCGCCGCCATCGAAATGTGTCCACACACACCCGATTACGACGACATCACCCTGGCGGCGGCGATACCGCGCCGCCGAACCGATCGACGAATTTACAGCGCTTGGCCGGTTCGGGCCGGTGATATCGCCGTGATGGGTGCCGTGGCCGCTCGGATGGGAGTCGCGATGCGCCAGGTAAACGCTATGGACGAGCTGAACAAGATCGTGAAGCGGGCCGTCAGGGATCACGCAACCAACCATGATTACCTCGTCGAGCTCACCATGTGGAGCGGACGGTACGGGTCGAAAGCCGGTGTGCCGACCCGCAACACCCCCGAGCATGACTGCAGTGCACCGCTCCCCGGCCGCATATTCGCGGATCCTGGCCTGGCGCAGCCGTCGGGCGCCTTACCCGCCGATGACCGCGCTGTCATCCTGGCGCTCGGCACCGAGGCCGACGACCGTCTGGCTCAACTGCGCGCAGGCGAGGCGACTAGCGCGGTGCTGCTGACCGCAACGGCGATGGGTCTGGCGAGCTGCCCGGTCACCGAACCGCTGGAGATCCGCAAAACCCGGGACGCGGTTCGCTCCAACGTCTTCGGCACCGAGGGATATCCTCAGATGCTGCTCCGCATCGGCCGGGCTCCGGTCAATGCGGATCCGTTGCCGCCGACCCCGCGACGCCGGCTTTCCCGCGTCGTGGAGTGGTGGAGCGATCCTCAGCCGCAAGCTGAAAAGTAAGCGAAATATATTCGCATAGAATGAATCACAACGGTGTCGCCGCCTACTATGTTCTGGATGGCGGGTGTGATGCCGGTGCGACTACCCGCCCGGATTCGCTTTCATCCACCGTGAAAGTGCGCCGCTCCGGCACGCCGAGCAGTCCATTGCCAGCGCGGTAGCGCTGCAACGCCCCGCCGGCGCCTCTCAACGCCCAGTCGGTCGCGCGTTTGATCGGGCTCTTGGTGTTCATCGACGGTTACATTCGCCCGTACGCCAGGGCCACGATAAGAAACGATACGGCGATCAAAAAGAAAATCATCGCGAACGGGTCGATTAGGTCGAACATCATGCGATCACCCCCCGCGTCTCAGCTGTCCGCTGACACTTTTGGATCATTCTGGGCAGCGCTCGAAACCCGTCGCCGCCAAAGAAATCCACGCCGCAATGGTCGACGATTAGAGGCCACTCGGAACTAGTGAGGTCGTCGATGTAGTCGCTTAGCCGGTCCGCGTTGCAGGCGTCGACTGCACCGCGTACCTCGACAATCGTTATGTCCGGCCGGAAATGAGTGCGAAACGACATGCCGAAGTGATCGGTAGGCGCCGAACGAGCGCACGCAGGCGCGCTTGTGCGGGTTTCGGTGAGATAAGGCGTGTTAGCGTTAGACATCGAAAAGAAGGTCTCGTAATTGCTTGTGCTCGTGACTAATTGGAGTTTTCATAAATTCACATCAGCCGTGTGAATGCCGTACGGCACGGCATTAAGCAGTGTCACGGCGAGGGCGGCGCCACTGGGCAGGTTGTAGGTGCAGCGCTCACCGGGGCGTGCGCCGACGATGGCGGCGCCAAGCGGGGATTGGATCGAGTAGACCTCTAGGTCGCCGTATTCGGCGTCCCGCACACCCAGTAGGAATGTTTCGGTGTCTCCGGTGTCGTTGTAGCGGATGGTCACAACCATGCCGGGTTCGGCGATCCCGTCATCGGGTGGGTCCTCACCGATGACGGCATTCAACAACAGGTCATGAATCCGTTGAATCCGGACCTGCCATGCGCGCAGGACAGCGGCGCTGCTTTCGTCGTCCTCACCGTCAGCGCCTGCGGTGGCGAATAATTCACGCAGGGTGTCCAGTTCCCGTTGGAGCCGTTCGTAGGCTTGCGGCGAAATCCACGTGCGCGTTTGAGTGTTGGTCATGTCTGTTCCTTTCCTAACGCGACAATGGTGGTTATGGGTGGCCCGGCGGGAACATGGGCCGCTGATGCTCGACGTTCCGTTCCCGCGCGACGGCTGAACTCGCGCAATAGCGCATCACCACACGCCGAATCGGTACGCCCGGCCGATCGGGTCGGGCCTCGCGCCAGCCCGTCTATCTAGCGGCGCGCGAAGCAGACAAAGTCGTCGGTGCGTGCTCTGTTTTGCGGCCGGGTCCGATGGCCTATGGCCTCCAGCGGCCACCGCTACGTCACCATGGAACAGTCTTTATGCGCCAACGGAACAGACTGTGAACCAAGGCGTTTTGCCGGATACCTCCCGCAGGGCACCGCTTTCAGCAGCGTCACGGGCCGCGGTGTCTCATCAGGGGTTGCGTAGAAGCGTTGATCGCCGGGACGGGCACCGGCAATCACGCGGCCTAGCGGCGAGGCCATCGAGTAGACCTTGATCTGAGCGTCGTCCACGTCAGGCCTGCCGAGCAGAAACGTTTCGGTGTCGCCGGTATCGTCGTAGCGGATAGTCAAAACCATGCCCGGTTTGGCGACGGGGTCGAACATGGCTTCTTCGCCGACCACTACCGCGTTGGTCAGCAGATCCTCAATCTCACGGATGCGTGCTTGTCGCGCCGAGTGGCGCGCGTGGAGATTCGCGTCGAAGTCCATGAAGTCGTCGGGAAGTTCAACGGTGCGGCGCGAGCGATGGGAGGCAAGTTCGTGGTGTAGCCGGGTGTAGTCCTGGTGTGTCATCCGGATGCGTTGGATGGTGGTCATTGTGTTTGGTGTCCTTCCGTATCAAGAGGAATGTCGTCAGGGGAGGGCCGGAGGCGGCGACCGCCCCTGACGACTCGGGTCGCCCTTGGTGGGCGAAGTATTCGCTGCGGTTAGGCCCGCGGCTCCCTAGCTGAACTTGGGTTGCTAATTCCATTGTCTCGTGGATGCCGCGGGCAGTGCTTGCCCGAGCCGGACAATGGCGCGGTCGTCCATTGTCCTTCTCCGACAACGGCCCACCGGATCATGGCCTTCATCAGCGTCGCAACCCGTACGAGAATGAGAACGCGTGATACGATGCGCGCGTGCGCACTTGGCGCGTCTATGCAGCGCGATATCCACATCTCGTATCGCGCGACATGCGCGCTCGAGGAACTGCGTATCGCCCTGGTTTAGGGTCGGCTGATGTGCCCGCGGTCGTCGCCGACCAGATTGTCGAAATCACGTTGCCATCGCGTGTGGCGGGCCCGATTAAGGATTGCGCGGGTGCCGGCGAAGACGCCCACCGCGGCGATGGCCACGCCCAACCAGGTCACAACTGCGGCCACCACCGCCTCCTCCGCGGCGGCTCGCGTCGGTACGGGTGGGCCGACCTGGGAACCTGTTTTGTCCACCCAAATTTCGATCGGATCGCCACTTTTGACTGTCCGCTCCGCTTTGACGACGCCGGTGTGTTCGGCGCCAGCATCAAACCATCGGGCGGGTACCCAAACTGTCGGGCTTGATGGATTTGGGCGGGCGTCACGCTCGCCGGCGACTGTCGCAGTCACTATGCGCCGAGCTTGCGCTTGTTCGGCGTAGAGGCTGCTGCGGGAATCATGGACCGCGGTGCCCACGGCGGCGGCCATCGGGATCGCCATCAGCGACATCACGACGGCCAATACCACAACCAGTGCCTCGACCCGATCGCTGAGGCGTATCAGGGGGTTGCGGCCGAACAATCTCTGCACAAAGGGCCACCGCGGCGCGCGCACGCTGAAGGTGTCCATCGCGGCGTGGTCATCCAGCCCGTGGCCGGCGCGCCGTTGATAATCAGGCTGCGGAGCGGTCATCGGTCAATTCCTGTCGGTGGGTCGCTATCAGCTCCATGGTCGCGCGGATGGGCGCCGCAAGCTTTGCCGAAGCCAGACAACGACGCCGCGTCCCTTTGTCGCATTTCGACAGCGGCGCTGGTTAATCGGTGTCGGTGGCCGCGAGTTCGATAAGCATGGCCAGCCGCTTTCTGGCATCGTCCAATGGCAAGTTGGTGATCTCGGCCATCTTGCGCAGCCGATAACGCACAGTGTTTTCGTGCACCCCCAAACGCTTGCCGGCGCCGACCGGGTCGCCCTGGGCCTCCAGCCAGGCCCGCAGCGTCGCCACATAGTCGGTGTCGTTGGCGTGGTCATGGCGGCGCAGCTCGGCGACCGGCCCACGATCGGGGAACCGACCCGACCGCGCCGCAGTGCGTAGACGTTGCAGCAGGATCTCATCCCACGACTCGTCATACGCCGGAGGCGCCGCCCGCGGTGATGCTTCATGCAGCGCAAGACACTCGTCGGCCTCCCGGCGGGCCGCAGCAAGATCTGCTACCTCTGCCTGTCCGCTGATGCCGGCCAAGACCATTGCACGTTCGGGTAAGGCTGCTCGCAAATCGCTCACCCAGCGCCGCGCCGCCGCCACCTCCTCACCGGGAAGCAGGGTGTAGACGGTGTTGCCCGCCAAAGCACTGCGACCCGGGCGTGACCAGCCGAACCCGCTAGTGGCACGCTCGAACGCCAACAACAGAGCGGCATCGCGGTCCGCTCCGATGAACGCTTGCAGTGCAACCACCCGTAGCGAACTGAGCGGCAGGCCTAGCCTGCTGGCCAGGGTCGCGCCATCAGCGCTGCCTTCCAATAACCGGATCACAAGTTCGGATTCGACCTGGCGCTCCAAGTCTGCGCTGGCTCGTGACCGCAGTAGATGCAGGGCTACCGTGTGCGCACCCTCGACCAAAGCGGTGCGCGTGTCCCCCGCCAACGGCGCCGAGCATGCCACCCACACCGACCCAATGAGTTCTCGTCCGGAGCGCACCGCCACGACCATGCGTCCGGTCAACCCGTGTGCGGCATCCTCGGCAACAAACAGTGGGTCGTCGGAGGCCGCCAGGTGAGCGAATACCCCTCGGGCATCGAAGAATACGCGCAGCTCTTCCGGTGTCTGTCGTTCCAGGATTGTCTCAGCCCGCGCTGAGTCAGCGTGTTGCTGCTGCCGCGAATAGGCCAGTACCCGCAACAGCTGATCGTGGATGACGACGGCGCCGCCGATTGCATCCGCCAGACTGTCAGCAAGCGCGAACAAATCGGTGGGACCACGGCCGGATTCAGTCTCCCGGCCCTCCAGCACCAGCCCATAGACGACGGCGGCCAACTGGCTCCACGGCAGGGTCTCGTCGACCACCATTACCGCGCCAACCTCGGCGTCACCGTCGAACGTTATCGGCTCATCACCGTCGCGGATCAACACCACGACAGCACGCGCCGCCGCCGCCCACCGCACCGCTTCCTGAAGCGAGCCGGCACCGATCGCCAGCAACACATCGCCCACCACGGGGTGGTCCACCGCAACTTCAGGGATCACCACGCTGCGCAGTTCAGTCGACCTGGGCACTGACGACCAACGCAACCGGGCGCCATAACCACCCAGCACGTTCACCAAGCGGTCCAAAGTGATCACAAGCCGCTCCCAATCCCGCACCGATCAATCAGCGTAAGCAGGGTGGTGAACTACTCCAACACCCAGGAAGAAGCTGCTCGACAAGCTCAAGCAGCAGAACGTCGATTCGCTCTACGCTGACGCGGCTACACCGGGCGCGTTTCCCCAGCCGAACCACAAGGTGCCTTAGCCCCCTTACTCCTCGCTTGGGGTCTGCGGCACCGCAACGTCCCATACGAACCTGTCGCATAGGGCCGGTCGATCAGCAGCTCCACGAATGGCGGCCGGCACATGTGCATTTCATATGCAACCAATCCAAACAGCCACGGACAGGTTATCCCCCCGCCTACGCTCCCCCGATGCTCAATGGATCAACTGCGCGGGACATCATGCCGCGAACCGCACTCGTCATCACATCGCTAATCGTCGGCATCGGGATCGCCACCGCACCAAGCGCATTGGCCGACCCACCGTACAGGAACTGCAGTGAAGCCCACGCCGACGGCCGCTACAACATCCCGTCGAGTGACCCGGCGTATCGACCGCAGCTCGACCGCGACGGCGACGGTCTTGCCTGCGAGCCCTACAAGGGCAGGTAACCGGCGGCTGAAAGACGTCGATTGGGTAGCGGGTCAAACGCCGTCCGGCGCCTCGGGCAATAGTTCTCGTGCACCTGAAGCTTGTTGTTGGAGTATGCGTCCCGGTGTCCCACCGAGCTTGCTGGGCTCGTCAGACCCCTGAACGACAAAAATCCCGTTCGCCTAACTTCAATCCCAGTACCAAACGTTGAACTGACGGTGCACGGCGTCTTCCCCGGCCCGCCGGGCCGCGGTCTCCGGCTCCCCACGGCATCGGTCACCTGCCGGACCTGCGCAAACCGCAGAAGCCCCTTCCGTGCTCCGGTCGATCGGCTTAGCACATCGAGGTCGCAGTCCGTCAATTGTCGGTTTGGCAAATTATTTTCCGATTCCGAGGACAACCTTAACGGAACCTGAGATCATTCAGCTCGTCGGACGCCAGTGCAATAGCGGCGATCGACACGTGTCGGGGGACATGTTGGACAACGTAGTCAGCTGCCGCGCACCAGCTCGGCGACAGCATCTGTGATCTTGAGAGCCAGGGGGCACAAATGAAGAAAGTAATTCTCGGCGCCGCGCTGTGCAGCGCTGCGGTGGCATTGGCCGGTGCAGCCAACGCCGACTCGGCCAGCGACTTCCTGTCCGGCTCAGACGACGCACTAATCCTGGGCGCCACCGGCATACCGACACCGGATGCCGCCTACATCAGCGACGCGGAAAACCTGTACCTCAACCCGAACGGGTACGACGGCACCACCGCGACGACACTGGCGCTGACCACTCCGGAAACCAACAACTACGCCACGAGCGTGGCACAGGGCGAGCACATCCTCGTCAACGCGATCGTGGCCGACTACAACGCCGGCGACATGGGCTGCAACGCCTCGGGCGTGTGCAGCGACCCGCTGACGATTTTCACCTACTCACAAAGCAGCGCCATCGCCTCGCTGGCCGAACAGCAACTCGTCGCCGACCACATCCCCACCGAGGCTTTACGTTTCGTGATGCTCGGCGCCAACCCCAGCGGCGTCCCCGATAACCTTTACCCCACCGAGGTGTACAACATCCACGGCGACTTCTACGCGGAACCCGGCACCTTAGGCACATCTTGGCAGGACGTCATGCTCGGGATGGAACTCCATGAGGCCTACCTCGGGTTGACGTCAGTCGAAATCGACTCGGCCACTTCGGTAGTCCACGGAATGACAACCATCTACGACATTCCAACGCTTACCACCACCGAACTGTGGGAAGCGCTGATTAGCGCGGCCGCCGCAGGTACTTAGGCGGACGTCCGGCCGCCATGACCCGGCCTCCTGAGAGGAACCTGAGAAAAGCCTGAGGCTGGGGGCTGCAATTCACGAACGCGGCTTGTGGCCGATGACCATGCGTGTTGCGTGTACTTCAGTGCCCTCGGTGGTTTCGACTACCTCCAGCCAGCCGATCGGGGAGTAAATCTGCGTGTTGACCCGATTGCTCGCGCCGATGCTGACGGAGAGGACGCCGTTTTCGTTGACGGCGTAGGTGTCCTTGTCGCCGTAGTCGACGAAATTGCCAGTGCTGATCACAACCGTGAATGCCATTTGTGGAGTCTCGCACGACACACGGCCTCGCCGTGGTCTTCGCCGACATGATCCATCTGGCGTGGGCCGGCAACGTCATCTCCGGCATGACGCCGATGTTGTAAGTGGTTGTGCGACAACGCCGCTACTCGCTCGGCCCGATCGGTGGTGGCGGCTCGGTGCTCTCGCTAGCGCGTTGCAGATATTGCGGGCAGAAGGCGCTGGCCGCGATCGCGGTGAATTTGGC
>NZ_JBAUZA010000466.1:0-7871 GCF_049585075.1 Mycobacterium sp. | reverse complement strand
GATCGCGGTGATCCGCGATCAAGAGCTGCTCGAGGAGTTACCGCGCGAGCCGCACGACGTGGCGATGACGCACGCGCTGACCCCCGCCCGCGGCCTGATCGAGCTGGGCGGCAGTGCTGGTTAGCAGTACTGCAGCACGCGGCGCATCGCGTCTTTCTCTTTGGCCGACACCGACAGCTGGTAATCCGTCTTGACCTCGACCTGACGGGCGACAAACGCACACCGGAACGCCGCGTTCGGCGGCAACCACGATGCGGCGTCGCGAAACGCCTTGTCGAAGTTGGCCTGACCGGCCACAGCCAGCAGATTGCGCGGGTCGTTGGCGAAGTCTCGGCGGCGTTGGTCATCCCAGAACCGCGCGCCCTTGTACCAGGCGTCCGACAGCGACACCACGTGATCGATCTGCACGACGGGCGAGCTGTCCGGCCCACGGACAAAGACGACGGTCGCCCCGGTGTAGGGGTCGTGCAGGACGCCGCGCTGCGCGAAGCAGGTGCCGGACCGCAGCTGCAGGTCGGCCAGGTCGCGACGCAGGATGTCGTCGCGAGTGTTGCAGCCGTTGTGGCCGAACTCGACGTTGACGTCGTCACTCCATGGCTCGCCGAACCGAGCGCGACTGAAGTCGTGGAAGCGGTCCCAGCCCTTGACGGGCAGTGCATCGAGCCGGCGCCGCGCCACGCCGAAGGCGGGGTTGGCGGGAAACTCCTGCGGGACGGCCTTTCGGCTTCGCTGGTCGTGGAGGTAGAACCAACCGACGCCGACTGCGATCGCGACGATGATTACCCAGGCCAGCGTGTCCCGGTACCGGCCGCGCCCGGCGGGAATGACACGCGCCACATAGCGGTTCTAGCACTTGAGACTGTAGAGTGCTAATCGTTTAGACCATCACGGAGGTTTCTGTGCCGACTTACAGCTATGCGTGCACCGACTGCGGTGACCGCTTCGATGTGGTTCAGGCCTTCACTGACGACACCTTGACCACCTGCGAGAAGTGCGCCGGTCGGCTGCGCAAACTGTTCAACTCCGTCGGGGTGGTGTTCAAGGGCAGCGGCTTCTACCGCACCGACAGCCGCGAGTCGGCGAAAAGCCCGACCAACGGCTCCGCCAAGACCGGCTCGTCGTCAGGCACCGACACGTCGAGTGGTAGCGACAAGTCCAGCTCCTCGGAAAGCTCGAGCACGTCGAGCACCAAGTCGGACTCGGCGACAGCCAAGTCGGCGTCCGCCGCCGCCAGCTAGCGGATTATCCACAAGCGGCTTGCCAGCGGCCGCGGGTATGAGCCGGCCCCGCTTACCGTTGCGGCATGGCGGAATCCTTCAAATCGCTGAATCCGTCGCTGCCGACCCGAATTTCGCAGTGGCTGCACCCGGATTGGTCGCGAACCGTGCTGGCCCGCCGAATTGCCGCGGCCGGGCTCGTCGTCCTCGCCGGTGTTGCGGCGCTGCGGCACAACCCAGACGGTGACCGTGCTCGGGTGGTGGTCGCGGCCCGCGATCTCAGCCCGGGCACCGCGCTGACTGCCGACGACCTCCGACTCGAAAACCGTTTGGTCCCAACCATTCCCGACGGGTCACAGTCCGACGTCGGCACGGTCGTCGGGTCCACGCTGGCTGGGCCGGCGCGGCGCGGCGAAGTGCTGACCGACGTGCGGTTGCTGAGTCGCCGATTGGCCGAGTCGGCGGCGGGACCGGACGCCCGGATAGTGCCGGTGCACCCCGCCGACAGCGCACTGGCCGACCTGGTCCGACCTGGCGATGTCGTCGACGTGGTCGCCGCGTCAGAGTCCGCCTCCCAATCCAGCCCGAAGGGTCCCAGCGTCATAGCCACCGATGCGATCGTCGTGCTGGTCTCGGCGAAGCAAAAGGCCGCAGCCGCAACCGGCGACCGGGTGGTGCTGGTGGCACTGCCGGCCGCCTCGGCCAACGCGGTGGCCGGCGCCGCATTGACGCAGACCGTCACCCTCACCCTGCATTGAGTGCGGGCGAAAGATGTCTCAGGCAGCCTGCTCGCTGGCACAGTACTTGCACTTGTGCGCGGCCTCAGGGATGTCGGACATGCACTCGCCACACGCCTTGGTCGCGGGCTCATCACCGAACACGGTTACCCCACGGCGCTTCTGGATGTGCTTGTAGGGCAAGACGATTACGACGTAGATGGTGGTCATGAAGACTATGAAGTAGACGATCGCCCCGATGAACGCTCCCATGTCGACGAAAGTCTCCTTGTTGCCTGCATTGCCGAGCTGCCAGCCCAACCCGAAGGTGGTATGGGGCTGTGCTGCGGCGACCAGCGGATTGATCACACTGTCGGTGAAGGCCTTGACCAGGTTTGAGAAAGCCAAGGCGACGACCAAACCAACAGCGACGGTGATCACGTCACCCCGCATTACGAAATCCCTGAATCCTTTGAACACGAAAGCCACCTCCATCGCCACGAATTACTAGGGCGACACAAGATCGCCCGCAAAAACCGTATGTCCCTAGGACGGTGATTGCGGGCTTTGCGGCGAATTAATCACGCAAGGGTATTCCTGCTGTGACATCCCCAACCGTTCAAATGTGGTGTGGGGGGACGTTCTCCCTCAGCCACTGCTCGCGATGATCGGCGTCACGATCAGCGTCGTCGCTCGACTCTTGCGGCAGCTCTGTCCCGAATATCTCGTCGAGCTTGCTTCGGTCGGCGCCGCGCGGGCTGGTCATGCCGGAGTCAAATCTCCAAGCTCGAGAGTTGGGCGATTATCCGGACCGCCAGCGGATTCAACGTCGCCATACCGTCGCGCACTGCGTATCGCGAACCCGCGAGGTTGACCACCAAGGTGCTCCCCGAGATACCCGCCAGGCCACGTGACAAGCCGGCATCGATGATGTTGGCCGCCAACCCCGACGCTCGGATGGCCTCGGAGATGCCGAAGAGTTCGCGATCGAGGATGTCGCGGGTTGCTTCGGGGGTTACGTCGCGCGGCGTGACGCCTGTGCCACCGACCGATACCACCAGATCCACTCCCCCGATCACCGCGGTGTTGAGTGCGTTGCGGATCTCCACCTCGTCGGCGGCGACGGCCACTACGCCGTCGACAACGAATCCCGCTTCGGTGAGGAGCTCGGTGACAAGTGGCCCGCTGTGGTCCTCGTCGCCGTGGGCGGTTCGGTCGTCGACGACGACGACGAGTGCCCTGCCCACCAACTCCGCGCTCTGTTCCATGGTTGCAACCGTATATCTGGGGTCCGACCACGATGCGGGGACTCTCATCACTGCTGGGCCTTGCCCAGGGTGACCTGCACGGTCTTGGTATCACCCGAGGGATCCTTGAACGTGAGCGTCACTTTGTCGCCGGGTGCTTTGGATCGCACGGCGGCAACCAACCCGTCGGCGCTGTTGATCGGACGGTCGTCGACCTTGGTCACCACGACTCCGCTGGGCAGGCCGGCGGCTGCTGCCGCTCCGTTGGGCACCACCTCAACGACTTTGGCGCCAGGTGTGCCTTTGTCGTTGGTGACCTGGATGCCCAGTGACGCGTGCGACGCTGTTCCCGTCTTGATCAACTCGTCGGCGATGCGCTTGGCCTGATCGACCGGAATCGCGAAGCCAAGCCCGATTGAACCGCTCTGCGCATCGGGCGAATCGCCGCCCAGCGTGGCAATCGCAGAGTTGACTCCGACCAACTGCCCGCTCATGTTGACCAACGCGCCGCCCGAGTTACCCGGGTTGATCGCGGCGTCGGTCTGAATCGCGTCGAGGACGGTGTTCTGGTTACCGGTCTCGCCGGTCGTCGACACCGGCCGGTTCATTGCGCTGACGATGCCGGTGGTGACCGTGCCCTCCAGCCCCAGCGGCGACCCGACCGCCATCACCGGCTGGCCGACATGCAAATTCGCTGACGACCCGAGAGCGATGGGCGTCAAGCCGGAAACGCCTTGCACCCGAACGACCGCGATGTCGGTGGTGGGGTCCGCCCCCACGACGGTGAACTCCGCGGTGCGCCCGTCAGAGAAGGTCACCGTGGTCTTCGGCTTTCCGGTGGGAGGCTCGCTGTCCGGGTCCTGGGGGCCATCTGGCTCTGGCTCCCGCGGGCCGCCACGCTCGCGCGGCGCATTCGGGTGGCCGGGATTGGCCGCGGTGGCGACGACGTGGTTGTTGGTCAGGATCAGGCCGTCGGAAGACAGGATGATGCCCGAGCCCTCCTCGGACTGCCGACCAAGATTGGTCTCGAGCATGACCACGCTGGGCACGACTTTGGCGGCGACCTGTTCGACAGTGCCTACCGGGGCGTTGGCGGCCGGCACGCTGGGAGCCGCGCCGCCCAGTGACGTTCCGTCGGCGATAGAAGGCAGCTGCCCGTTGTGCGCGATTACCGACGCCGCCGTGCCGCCGATGCCCGCCGATACGACCGCAATCGCCAATGCACCGGCCGCCAATGCTCCTGCGCGAGAACGCTTTCGAGGTACACCCAGTTGCGGCGGCGGGCCGCCGGCCGGGCCACCGCCGAACGAGCCGTACGGCTGCCGGTAGGGCTGCTGCTGGCCGTAGCGCCAGTCGAATTGCTGAGGATATGTTTGCTGCTGCCCATGGCTGGAATAGCCTGGGGCCCCACGCTGGTCGGGCGCCGAGTGGTACCCGGCCTGCTGCGGCGGTGGCGAATACCTCGGGTGATTCGTCATGTCGCTAGGTCGCTCTTTCCTTGGGCAGTCGGTTCAGACTTAACAGTAACTGGATAATTACCCTGCCTGCGTGGTCTGAGATTCGACTGAGATAACGTTCGCTGGACCTAGAGAGTTCCCCGGTTTTGACGAAGCCTTAACATCTGCCGCAGCCGCCTCAGCAGGCGGGTACTCCGACGTGGGGATCGGCCGTCCGGGCAGCAATACGTAAATCGACGTTCCCGGCGGGTCGCCGTCTGCAACGGTGTCTTCGACACGAAGCGCTCCGCCGTGCTTGAGCACGACCTGTTTGACGATCGCCAGCCCAAGACCTGAGCCCGGCATCGCGCGCGCCGAGGTCGAGCGGAAGAACCGCTCGAACACCAGTGCCCGCTCAGCCACCGGGATCCCCGGTCCGTGGTCGGATACCACCAACTCGGCATGCGTTGGGTTCAATTGCCTGAGCTTGACTCCGACGGTCTCCCCTGACGGACTCCACTTCGCGGCATTGTCCATCAGATTCAGCACTGCACGCGACAGGCCCGCAGAATCGCCGTAGACCTGCCACGGCGTCACGTCGACGTCGAACTCAATGTCGTTGCGGCGCCGTCGTACTCGCTCCAGAGAACGGTCGATGACCTCGCCGATGTCGACCGGCTCCTGGACTACTTCGCCAGCGTCGTCTCGGGTCAGGTCCACCAAATCGCCTACTAGCGTGGACAATTCCTCGATCTGCGCAATCACGTCGGCGCGCAGATCGGCCATCTCCTGTTCGGGCAGCGGCGGCGCACCCGGTTCACTTGACGCGATCAGCAGTTCGACGTTGGTGCGCAGCGATGTGAGCGGGGTGCGCAGCTCGTGACCCGCATCGGCGACTAGCCGAGTCTGACGTTCCCGAGATTCCGCCAGGCCATGCAGCATCAAGTTGAATGCTTCGGTCAGCCGGGCCAGTTCGTCGCTGCCGAATACCGGGATGGGCCGCAGGTCGTCGGTGCGTGCCACCCGTTCGGCCGCCTCGGTCAGCCGGCCCACCGGACGCAGTCCGGCCTGGGTGACCATCCCACCGGCAACCGCGGCGACCGCGACGCCGACCCCGCCGACGATCAACAGCACCCAACGCAACTTCGTCATCACCGCGTCGGTCGGTGCCAGGCTCTTGGATATCAGCAGCGAGCTGCCGTTTGGCAGGTGTACTGCCAGTACTCGCTGATCGGCCGCCGTACGCCGCGACATGAACAGGTCACCGCGGATGACGGCCTTTTCCGGCGGCCCGATCGGCAGTGTCTGGCCCTCCTGGTTGGCCGTGAAGATCGATCGGCCGGGATTCACCAGCATCGCGTTGACATCCGAATAGGCTGTGCCCTCAATGGCTTTCGCGGGATCGGCGGCCAACGATCCGCTGGCGATCAGTAGCTGAGCCCGGCTCTGCAGCTGGTTGTCGATGTCCTTGTACAGTGCGGCGGAGATCACCGCGTAGACGGCGACGGCCATCAAGACGACCACCATCGCCACCATCGACATCGCCAGCAGCATCACCCGCCACCGCAGCGATAACGAGGTGCTGGCTCGCAGCTGAGCTCGACGTCGCCGGCGGAACAAGGGCATTAGGGCGGTGTTTCACGCAGCACGTAACCCACTCCTCGCACGGTGTGGATCAGCCGCGGCTCTCCATTTGCTTCGGTCTTGCGACGCAGGTATCCGACATAGACTTCCAGCGCGTTGCCTGAGGTGGGAAAGTCGAAGCCCCACACCTCTTCCAGAATCCGGCTGCGGGTCAGTACCCGTCGCGGGTTGGCGATCAACATCTCCAGCAGCGCGAATTCGGTGCGGGTGAGGCTGATCTGGCGTTGCCCACGAGTAACTTCGCGGGTCACCGAGTCTAGGGTGAGGTCCGCGAACGTCATCGCCACGGATTCGCCCGCTTCTTCGATCCTGGTGCGGCGCAGCAGCGCGCGCAAGCGGGCCAACAGCTCTTCAAGAGCGAACGGCTTCGGGATGTAGTCGTCGGCGCCGGCGTCCAGGCCGGCGACCCGCTCGGAAACCGTGTCGCGGGCGGTCAGCACCAGGATCGGCAGATCGTCTCCGGTGCTGCGCAGCTGACGGCATACCTCTAGGCCGTCCAGCCGCGGCATCATCACGTCGAGGACGAGCGCGTCCGGCCGATCGGCGGTTACCATCTCCAGAGCTTCTACCCCGTCTTCTGCCAACGAGACTGAATAGCCATTGAAGGAAAGCGACCGGCGCAGCGATTCGCGCACAGCTCGATCGTCGTCAACGACAAGAATTCGCACGGCCACCAGTTTCATCCAATCGCCTGAGAGCGGCCTGAGAGGTACAGAAGCTGATTGCCCTGCCCTTCGTCGGGTCGCGATGCTGCCGGCCTCGTTGCCGGACGGCGGGACTCATGGCGGAAAAGTTAGCGGCGATCCAGGTTGATTAGGCCGAGGCGCGCCGCCTTGAGTAACCGGCGTGGCACTTTGTGCTGTTGGCCGGCCACCGTCACGCCAACAAGTTCGGGCTTGTCAGCCTTCCACTGCGCGCGCCGACTCCGGGTGTTCGCGCGCGACATCCTGCGCTTTGGCACAGCCATAATCGGGCCTAACTACTGGTAGGGGGTCGCGCACGAGCAGCCTCGACGGCGCGGTTTCGACCAATTTGAGATCAATAATAGTCTCCTGCCCTGCTGCTCACAAAAATCGGCACCCGAACGTGGCAGCCGGAAAAGGGAGCATCCTTGACGTGACACCCGCGGTACCCGCTAACCTACCGGTTGGTTGGTGGCCGCCCGGCTGTCGGCTGGAGGGAGGACACGCATGAAGTCCGCGGTCCGGATTGGCAACTGCTCGGGGTTTTATGGCGACCGGCACTCCGCGATGCGCGAGATGCTCACCGGCGGCGATCTGGACTACCTGACCGGCGATTATCTGGCCGAGCTGACCATGCTGATCCTCGGCCGCGACCGGATGAAGCACCCTGATCGCGGCTACGCAAAGACCTGCCTGACCCAACTCGAGGAGTGCCTGGGTCTGGCCCACGATCGCGGGGTACGCATCGTCGCCAACGCCGGCGGCCTCAATCCCGCCGGCCTCGCCGACGCGATCCGCAGCCTGGCCGAGCGGGTAGGCGTTCCGGCCCGAGTCGCCCACGTCGAAGGCGACGACCTTTTGCCGCGCGCCGAGGAACTGGGGCTGGGCACGCCGTTGACGGCCAATGCCTACCTGGGCGGCTGGGGCA
>NZ_JBAUZA010000465.1:0-5376 GCF_049585075.1 Mycobacterium sp. | reverse complement strand
GCCGTAAACGGTGTCCGTCGGAAGAACAACCAACCGACCGTTTTTGACGGCGCCGACGGCCGATTCGATTCCACGGGAACGCTGTTCGGGATCAGCACAGTCGAATACATCAGTCACGAGCCACTCCGGCGTGCCGTGACGAATCTTGGTCGTCCGGTCAGATCTGTTCTGGCGACTATGTCGTCGAAAAGTCCTGTGCTGCTGACCAGTCCAGACGTCCGCAGGGATGTGGTGTCGTCGTGCTCGACGGCGAACAAGCCGCCCGGACGCAACCACCTGCCAGCCAGCCCGACGATGGCGGGGATCACCGCCATCCCGTCCCGGCCCGCGAACACAGCATGCGGCGGATCATAGTGAGAGACTTCAGGTTCGAGCTCAGCGGCATGAGGCACATACGGCGGGTTGGCCACCAGGAGGTCGACTTGCCCGTCGAGTTCAGCGAGCAACTGCGGGTCGGTGGCGTCAGCGCGCAGCAACTCGATCGCGGTTCCCGCTGAGTTTTTGCGAGCGTAGTCAAGGGCCGCGTCGGAGTCGTCGATTCCGAGTACCCGCGCGTCCGGCCAGCGCTGCGCAAGTGCGAGCGCCAGCGCGCCCGAACCGGTGCAGACATCGACGACCACCGGAGCTTCCGGAAGGCACTGCGCGGTGGCCCATTCCAGCATGGCCTCGGTCTCCGGGCGGGGGATGAACACGCCGGGACCGACGGACAGCGTCAGCGGCCCGAAAGCTGCTGTGCCGGTGAGGTGCTGCAGCGGCACTCGGCGCGACCGCGCCGCGACCGCGGCGTCATACCGGTCGAAAAACGCGTCGTCGGGCGAATCGATCAGTGGCAGCCGTCCCCGCTCGGTGCCGGTCAAATGCGCAGCCAACTCCTCGGCATCGAAACGTGCGGAGTCGATTCCAGCGTCTGCGAGCAGCGTCGTAGCCGAGTCGATCGCGCACCGCAGTTGAGTCGTCATGCCTGCTGCAGCCGGGATTGCCGGTCGGCGACGCTCAGAGCGTCGAATAGCGCCTCAAGGTCGCCATCGAGGATCTGGTCGAGATTGTGTGCCTTGTAACCGATGCGGTGGTCGGTGACCCGGTTCTCCGGGAAGTTGTAGGTGCGGATGCGTTCGCTGCGGTCCACCGTGCGGATCTGGCTGGCACGATCGGCTGATGCGTCGGCCAGTGCCTGCTCCTCGGCCATCGCCTGTAGACGAGCGGCCAGCACCTGCAAGGCTCGGGTCTTGTTCTGCAGCTGTGAGCGTTCGTTCTGGCACGTGACGACAATTCCGGTGGGCAAGTGGGTAATTCGTACCGCCGAGTCGGTGGTGTTGACGCCCTGACCACCCTTGCCGGACGACCGGTAGACGTCGATGCGCAGGTCCGACTCGTCGATCTGCACTTCGCCGACTTCCTCGGGTTCCGGATAGACCAGCACGCCGGCGGCCGAAGTATGCACGCGGCCTTGGGATTCGGTGACCGGGACCCGCTGCACCCGGTGCACTCCCCCCTCGAACTTCATCCGCGACCACACACCGTCGGCCGAGTTGCCTTTGCTGGCGATCGTCAGCGTCGCGTCCTTGTAACCACCGAGATCCGAGGTGGTTTCGTCCAATACCGTTACCGTCCAGCCGTGCCGCTCGGCGTAGCGGATGTACATCCTGGCCAGGTCAGCGGCAAAGAGAGCCGATTCTTCGCCGCCCTCACCGGATTTGACCTCGAGCACGATGTCGTCGGCGTCATGCGGGTCGCGCGGTGCCAACATGTCGGTGAGTTGAGTGTCCAGTTCCGCAGCGCGCGTTTCGAGTTCGGCGACTTCATCGACAAACGACGCGTCATCGGCAGCCAGTTCACGCGCGGTCTCCAGGTCTCCGCGCACCGACTCCAGCTTGCGGTGGGTGGCAACGATCGGCGCCAGTTGCGCAAACCGACGGCCGACTTTGCGCGCGTTGGCAGCGTTGCTGTGCAGTTCGGGATCGGCCAGCTGGCGCTCTAGCTCGGCGTGTTCGGCCAGCAGCGCGTCAATAGCCTGCACGCCCTGCGTCATGCTTGTCCTTCCCGCGCTGTAGAATTGCCCGAACGCGAAACGACGCCCGGCCTGGTGCGGTTTCCGCAGCAGATCGGGCGTCGGTCCAAGCTATTTGTCGGCCGAAGCCTCTTTGTCGGCACCGGTCTTGCGCTTGCCGTAGCGCCGCTCGAAGCGAGCGACCCGACCGCCGCTGTCCAGAATCTTCTGCTTACCGGTATAGAACGGGTGGCACTGCGAGCACACCTCGACCACGATGTGCCCGCTTTCTTTGGTGCTGCGGGTCGTGAAGGTGTTGCCGCAACCGCAGACGACAGTGGTGTCGCCGTATGCCGGATGGATACCAGATTTCATGAGTTCCTCTTCGATCGCAGGTCGCCGGGTCGTCCCAACTAGCTGGACGTGAACCGGAACCTTGACTTCGGCACCTGATTATGCCAGGTCAGCCGCTCTCCCCCTAAACGCGCGCATACGGTTGCGCATTCCCCATGCTAACCGGGACTGACGTGGTTATTCGGCGCGGCCTTCGCCGCCCTGATTGACCGTGACGTAAGCGCTGGCGCGCCCGGTCCGCGTCCACAGCGTGCCACCCTCCGGGGTAGCGCCGCGGGACCTCAGCTCGCGTTTGAGGATCTTGTTGGTGGCGGTGGAGGGCAAGCCGTCGGTGATCCACACGTGCCGCGGCCATGCCTTCGGTGATAGGTCGGACTGGCTGGCCAGAAATTCACCGAACTCGCCGGGCGTCAGCTCTGCCCCGTCGACCAGGACCAACGCCGCCATCACCTGGTCGCCGACCTGCTCATCCGGTACCGCGTACACCGCTACCTGACTGACCGCCGGCAGCCGCTGCAGGATTCGCTCGATGGGAGCCGTGGTCATGTTTTCGCCGTCGACGCGCAGCCACTCGCCGCTGCGCCCGGCGAAGTAGATCCAGCCATCCGCGTCGCGGTAGGCCAGATCGCCCGACCAGAACATGCCGTGACGGAGTCGCGCGTCGGTGGCCTCCTGGTCGTTGTAGTACCCGGCGAACAGGCCGGCGCCCGTGGTGTTGACCAGCTCGCCGATCGCCTCCTCGGCATTGCTCAGCGCGCCGTCATCGTCGAACCGGGCCACCGGACATTCGGCGAGCGTGTCGGGATTGTAGATGCTCACACCGGGGAAGCCCTGGCCCAATGAGCCTGGCGGACAGCCATCTTCGCGGGTGATGATGATCGCACCTTCGGTCGAGCCGAAGCCGTCCCATACGGTGCAGTCGAAACGCCGACTGAATTCGGCGATGTCGCGATCGCTTGCCTCGTTGCCGAACGCAACCCGCAGCGGGTTGTCCCGATCGTCGGGCTGCTCGGGGGTGGCCAGCACGTAGGCCAACGGCTTGCCGACGTAGTTCATATAGGTTGCGCCGTAGCGGCGTAGATCGTGCAGCAAACCGGATGCCGAGAAGGTCGCGGGAACCATCGCCGCACCGGAGCCGACCGCCACGCTCCAGCCGGCCAGCAGCGCGTTGGAGTGAAACAGCGGCATCGACAGATAGCAGACGCCGGATGAATCGACCTCGAACCGCTCGATCAGCGTGGATCCGGCAAAAATCACGGTCAGGTGGGTGACCCGAACCGCCTTCGGCTCGCCGCTGGTGCCCGAGGTGAAGATCATCATGAAGGTGTCGGTCGGTTCGACCTCGCGATGCGGCACGAGCGGGCCGGCTGCCGCCAGCAAACCGGACCATTCATCGGTGGAGGTGTCCAGGACGCGGATGCCGGGCAGGTCTAGACCGTCGAGCAGGGCGCGGTGTGCGGGGTCGGTGAGCAGTATCTGACAGTCGGCCCGCAGGATGTCATTGGCCAGTGCCGCACCGCGACGGGTGTCGTTGATGCCGCACAGCACGTATCCGCCGAGCGCTGCCGCGGCCATCGCGGTCAGCATTTCGGGGGTGTTGCCCAACAGTGCACCGACGTGCAGGGGCCGTTTGGGGTCGGCGATACCGATCAGTGCGGCGGCCGCAGCTGAGGCGTCCGCCAGATGATCGCGCCAACTCCAAACCCGATCGCCGAATTTGACTGCCGGAGTGACGTCGTCAATGCGGGTGCGAAGCAGTTGCTGAATAGTTTCCGCCACGCGCCCATTGTGCCGAACAGACGCAAAGGCTCCGCGACACGCCTAGCTAGCGGAGCTTCCGACCGGTCAGTCGTTGTCCATGCCCGGTGTCGTCTTGGACACCTGAACCAGGAATTCGTAGTTGGTCTTGGTCTTACGCAGCTGCGACATCAGCAGGTCAATGGCCTGGTGGGAATCTAGACCGGAAAGCACACGACGCAGCTTGTGCACAATGCCGAACTCGTCGGGCGACAGCAGAAGCTCGTCTTTCCTTGTGCCCGAGGGGTTTACGTCGACGGCAGGGAACACCCTGCGCTCAGAGATCTTGCGATCGAGCTTGAGCTCGGCGTTACCGGTGCCCTTGAACTCCTCGAAGATCACTGTGTCACCGGTGGATCCGGTTTCCACCATCGCGGTGGCGATGATCGTCAGCGATCCGCCTCCCTCGATGTTGCGCGCCGCGCCTAGGAAGCGCTTCGGCGGGTACAGCGCAGTGGAGTCGACACCACCGGACAGGATCCTGCCCGACGCCGGCGACGCGTTGTTGTACGCGCGGCCCAGGCGGGTGATCGAGTCGAGCAGCACGACGACGTCCTTGTCCTGCTCGACGAGCCGCTTGGCACGCTCGATCGCCAGCTCGGCCACCGAAGTGTGGTCTGATGGCGGCCGGTCGAACGTCGAGGCGATGACCTCGCCCTTGACCGAACGCGCCATGTCGGTGACCTCTTCAGGCCGCTCGTCGACGAGCACGACCATCAGGTGGCATTCCGGGTTGTTCTGGGTGATCGCGTTGGCGATGGCCTGCAAGATCATGGTCTTACCGGCTTTGGGCGGCGACACGATCAGAGCGCGCTGGCCCTTGCCGATCGGCATGATCAGGTCGATGACACGGGTGGTCAGCTGGTCGGGGGTGGTCTCCAGCCGAAGCCGCTGGTTGGGGTACAACGGCGTCAGCTTGGAGAAGTCGGGACGCTTCTTGACGTCGTCGACCGGTCCGCCGTTGACGGTGTCCAGACGCACCAGCGGATTGAACTTCTGCCGCTGATTGGGCTGTTCGCCTTCCTTGGGCACCCGCACCGCGCCGGTCACCGCGTCGCCGCGGCGTAAACCGTTCTTGCGCACCATGTTCATCGAGACGTAGACATCGTGTGGGCCGGCGAGATAACCCGAAGTGCGCACGAACGCGTAGTTGTCCAGAACGTCGAGGATGCCGGCGACCGGCTGCACGACGTCGTCGTCACGCAGTTCGGTGTCACCGCCTTCGCCGGGCCGATCGC
>NZ_JBAUZA010000464.1:0-1919 GCF_049585075.1 Mycobacterium sp. | reverse complement strand
GTGGTAGCCATTCGGTGCCGGCAGCCGCGCTGACGTTGGGCGCGCTCGGCGTCGCCGGGCTGATCGAATGGCCGCTGGTGTTGGCCATCGGCGGCGGCGCTCTCTTGCTGCGGCAGCTGAATAACGGGCATGCCGACGGTTCGCACAAGGCGTCGGTCACACCGATGAAGTCGGCTCCGTCGAAGTCGACCAGTTCGGCTAGTTCGTCCCGGTCATCTGCGCCACGCAAATCGCCGGCCAAGCGGGCGCCGGCACGGTCGCGCGGCACACAGTCGCGCGCCCGTCGTTAATCCCCTCGGTTGGGTACCGTCGGAACAGTGCGAGCATCTCCGCTCCGCGCGGTCGCGCTTGGTATACAGGCAACCTCTGCGCTAGTCGGCGCCACTGTGCAAACCGCGGCGAATGCCGCAGGCTCGTTGGGCACGGTCGCCTCGACGGGCCTGACCATGGCCGTGATCCCGGTTCGAGAAGGCGTCAAAGCGCTTTCGGACGGGTTGCCGGCGCCCACGCTGACCCGGCATAGTTGGCGCGGCAAAGGTCGGGCATGGATCGAGGTCCGCGGGCTAGACGGCCCGGGCGGCGCCGAGCTTGGCCGCGCCGTCGTCGACGCCGTTCACGCGCGTCCCGGGGTCACTTCGGCCAGCCTGAACCGCCCTTTGTCGCGGGTAGTGGTCACCCTGAACGGCGACCAGACCTCGCTGCGCGAGCTGAGCAATGTGGTCGACGAGGCCGAAAAACGTTGCAGCCCAATCGATACCACCCCGCGCCCGAACGCTTTGCCGGGCGACGGTCTGCTTCTGGCCACCAAGGCGGTGGGCGTCGGCGCTACAGCCGTCGGGGTGGGCGCCGCGGTCGCGGGCCGGCTGCTGCGCTGGCCGCGGCTGAACTACGGTTTCGAGGCCGCGGTGGTGGCCGTCGATTACCAGCCGCGGGTGCGGCGTCTGCTTGAGCAGAGCATCGGCCTATCCGCAACGGACACGGTGCTGAGCTTGGCTATGACAGCCGCGCACGTCATCGAGCTGTCGCCGGCGTCGCTGGCCGTGGACTTGATGATGGAAACACTGAAAGCCGCTGAAATGCGCGCCGAAGCGCAGGCCTGGAGCCGCCACGAGCCGACGTTGGCCGGTCATGCCGATTACGCGGAGGTCCACCCGCCGTCTCGCCCAGTGCCGCTGCCGGAGGGCCCAGTCGAGCGGTACTCGCGGCGCAGCGCATTGCTCCAGGCGATCAGTACCGGAGCCGTCGGCGCCGCCACACGCAACCTCGGCATGGCCTCGACTGCGGCGTTGGTCACCACACCGAAAGCCACCCGCACCACCCGCGAATCGTTCGCCGCGGCGCTTGGCCAAGGGCTGGCCGACCAGCACGAAGTCTTGCCGCTGCGCCCGCAGAGCCTGCGCCGGCTGGATCGCGTCGACGCGCTGCTGGTCGATCCCCGGGTGCTGTGCACCAACACGCTGCGGGTGGTACGGGTCCGTGGCGCCGACGAGGACGAGGTTTCCCCGGCGTGGAACCGCGCCCAGCTGCTGCTGGAGAAACGCGGCCTGCGGGTGGGCTGGCATCCGGTTCCCGGAGGGCCGGCCGGCGCGAAGATCGAAGCACTCATCGGCCCCACACACGATCCGCTGGCCTCGGCGGTAGTAGCCGAGGCCCGCCGGGCCGATCTGGATCTGATCTCGGTGGAGATCGACGACCTTGGCGAGTTGCGGCCCGCGTTCGACGAGCTGCGGCCTGCGGGCAACGGATCGATCGACGATGCGCTCGTCGCGGCGCTGAGCGATCTGCAACAGTCGGGTCACACCGTCGCCGTATTGTCTTCGGCTGCTGCGCAAGCACTTTCATCAGCCGACGTCGGGCTTGGCGTGATGCCCAACTCGGACTCCGAGCCGCCGCCCTGGACGGCGGATCTGATATTGAGC
>NZ_JBAUZA010000463.1:0-7805 GCF_049585075.1 Mycobacterium sp. | reverse complement strand
TGACGATGCTGGCGTGCGGGCCGCGGCTGGTGATCCCCGGCAAGATTGATCCGTCGATCACCCATAAACCGTCGATGCCGTGCACCCGGCATTGGTGATCGACGACGGCCACCGGATCCCCTGCTGGGCCCATCGGGGCGCTGCCGCACAAATGCTGAGACGTCGACCAGGCGGGCTCGCCGACTTGCGTTGTTGAACTGGCTAATTCGCGGGCCAACTCACAGCCTCGCTGCAACGCGGTCACATCGGCGGGTTCGACGTCGTAGCGATGCTCAATTCGAGGTGGTACCAAAGGATCAGCGGAAACCAGCGTAATGCGTCCCCGCGCCCGCGGCTGCATGAGCGCCACACCAATGTGCGGCCAGTCCGGATGCCCGGCCGTGCCGTCCCCGACCATCGCCACGAAACCTCCGGTATATGGCCGTATTTCGATGTCGTCAGCAGTGCTGAGCACCACCTCGAGCACCGGGCGGTCGGGAGCAACTTCCCAGTTGGTCGGCAACACCCATTCCGGATGGTCGCTGCAGGTCATTCCGACCGGCAAGCCGGCCACCATGTCAACCCCGGCAGCACGAAGCATGCCCTCCTCACCTATGCCGGAAAGCATTAGCAGATGCGCTGATTCGATCGCGCCAGCAGATAACACGATTCGATCGGCGGTCGCGGCGATCGGACCATCCGGCCCGAGGGCGTCGACGCCAACGACGCGACTGCCCGAGAAACGCAGGCGCACCGCGCGCGTCTGCGTCAGCACCGAGAGGTTCTCTCGATTTAAGGCAGGCCACAGGTATGCCGCACCCGGACCGACACGTACGCCGTCAACGACGTTGAGTGGCACCGCTCCGATGCCCGCCGGCATCGCGGAGGCGATTGCCACATCGTTGAGATCGGGTATCCATTCGAACCCGGCCTGCTGCGCGGCCGCTACGAAAGTAGCTGTACTGCCGATGATTTCGCCAGTCCGGCGAACCGCAATCGGGCCGGCGTCGCCGTGCGCGGAGCCGGTGAAATCCAGGTCGGTCTCGATAGCCCGGAAGTGGCCGATGACGTCTGACCAGGCCCAGCCCGGCACCCGATAGCCGTCGAAGTCACGTGCCAAACCGCGGCAGAAATATCCGCCGTTGACGGCTCCGGAACCGCCGATCGTCGCGCCGCGCATGATCGTGATCTGGCGAGTCGGCTGTTCGGTCAGTTGCGTCTGATAACGCTGTACGAGCGGGCTCGCGGCCCCGATCGGCAGCCGCAACCCATTCGTCGTTTCGGCCCGCAAGGCTGGATCGGCTAGTCCGAGTCCAGCCTCCAATACAGTCACCGTACAGCTTGAATCAGCCGAAAGCCGGTTCGCAACAACAGATCCCGCGCTTCCCGCACCGATGATCAGCACATCGCTGTGCAGCGCAGCTGCAGTCAGGGGTCAGACTCGAATCTGCGGCTTAAGCGGGCCGATGTTGCGTTCTCGCACCACTCCGTACCACAGTCCGAGGCCATAGGCGAGGTCGTCAAGGCGCTTGAGGACCAGATAAGTCAACAGCCCGATCGGCTTGGCGTCTTCGTCGGCGGATCGCCGGCGGCTTGCCCAATCCACCACCCCGTCGGCGACCGCGGCGATCAGCACGACGCGGCGAGCGGGACGGAACACGATGGCCGCCAGCAGCGCGACCGGCCAATAGTGCCGACAGATCGCCGACGCCAGTTGCAGCGCCGCCGACCAGAGGCCGCGGGCAGCTACCGCCAGCACATCCGAGATCTCGGTGTCAGCATCCTGCAACGTCCTCGCGATGCGGCGACCGGTCAGCCCCGCCAATAACAGTGATGCCAGATAGCCGAAGCTCGAGCCAATGGCCATCAGGACCCATGCCGCAAGTGCCCAACCAGAGATCATCAATGGGGCGATCTTGTCGGGGTGTCGGGCCGACAGCGGGGCCGCCGAACCACCGTAAAACGCTTTGCGCGCAATCCAATCCCGCAATTGCGTGCGATGATCATGTCCCACCTGAGCGATCGGCTCGTAGCGCAGCCGGGCACCGGCTTCGACAAGTCGCCAGCACAGATCGACATCCTCACCCGAGCGCAGGGTCTCGTCGAAGCCGCCGATTTCGCGAAGCCTGGCCGTCCGGCAGATGATCGCCGCACTCGGCACATAGGCGACGCTGGTGTACGGAATGACCGGGGCTTCGCGCTGCCCAAGGTCCAGCGATGAGCGCACTGCCTCGTAGCGCGCAACCAGATGGTCCGTCTGGGCCAGACCAACGATTCGCGGGGCGACCAGCGCCACCGTGGGGTCGCAGAAGTGGCCGAGTAGAGCCTCCAGCCAGCCGCGTCGCGGTACGACGTCGGAATCCAGGAACGCGACGAAGCCAGACTTGCAGGCGGCCAGACCGGTATTGCGCGCCGCCGCAGGCCCTCGGCTTTGGGTATGCCGCAGCACCTCGATGTTGGGATGCGCCCCCGCAATGTCGTCCCGCTCAATGGGTGTCGATGAGCCGTCGTCAACGATGATGATGCTCAAGTCACGCAATGCGGCAACCAAGCGCCGTAAGCCATATGGGTTGTCCCGCACCGGGATTACGACGGTTACGTCGCGGTGCGACGGACCGCCCGCGGGCCGCGGGTGAGCCACCGTCGCGTCCAGCAAGGTCCGGGCCAGCTCGGCGCTGACTGCGTCGTGAACTTTGAGACGGCCATCGGCGAGCATGTCCTGGGCGGCCGGCGCCAGCCGGAGCAACCGGGTCGGTGAACCGCCCAGCAAAGCAGAGCCCTGGCCGAGCACCCGGACCCGCCGGTCGACCTGTACAGCAAACCCGTCCGGCAACCGCGTCTGGGTCATTTGAGCATCCCGTCGGCAGCGGGCGACCAACGTTTCACGCGGCTCAAGCAGTCGTCGACCATTTCCGCCAACATGCGCTCCCCCTCTGCGGCGGTCGCGGTGGTCGGATCACCCAATCCCCCCACCTCGCTGACCGCCGCGACCCCGCCGCGAAGCATCGACGGTAGCAGGTCGGACAACGGCGCTCCGTTGCCCGCATGCCACCGGTCGGTCAGCACGTCGGCTGGTGAAATATGGAGCAATAGTGACGTTTCAGCGTGCCCGGCGTGGGCGTCAGCGCCTGCCACCGTGCACGGGCACCACCCGGCATCGCGTCCTTCGGACCGCAGCAGGCCCACCGCGCGGCCCAGCGCCCTGACGTTGCCGCCATGGCCGTTGATGAAGAGCAGCCGCTGCGCCCAACAGGTAGCGGACCTGCCGTACTCCACCAGCAGCGCGGTGAGGACCTCGGTGCCGATGGAGATCGTTCCGGGGAAACTCTGGTGCTCGCCGCTGTCGCCGTAGGCGATGGCCGGTGCCACCACCCAGTGCAGCTGGGGGTCGTCAGACAGGCGGGAGGTGACTTCGCTGGCGACGGTCGTCGCAATCCGAGTGTCGGTGTCCAGCGGCAAGTGAGGTCCATGCTGTTCGGTGGATCCGACCGGGATGCTAACGCCCAAGGACATGGTTCGTAGCTGGCTCGACGTCGAGCCGCCAAGTTCGGCGAGGACAGCCACTCGGTGATGGTAGGACGAATTCACCTGTCGTGCATCGATTGTTGGCGCTATCGATAAAATTTTTGCCGCCGCCTGTTCACTAAACCCGGTCACCGGCGCCACGTCAGCCACGTGGGTATCAAAATACTCGCTGGTTTCGCTCGCCCTTGGCTAGGCTCCGCCCGGCCCGGACGGGGGCAGCCCGAGCGCTCGGGCAAACCCGGGCGGCACCAAGATGTCGTCCGCGTTGAGGTCGTGCACCGACGCGCGACCGAGACCCATCAGCGCGGAGTCGATGCCGCCGCGAAGGATGTCGAGCACGTTCTCGACACCGGGTTGCCCGGAGGCCGCCAGGCCCCACAGGTAGGCGCGGCCGATCATCACCGCGCGCGCTCCGAGTGCCAGCGCCTTGACGACGTCGCTGCCGCGGCGGATACCGCCGTCCAGCAACACCTCGATCTGGTCGCCAACCGCGTCCACAACCGCGGGCAGCGCCCGGATCGATGCCGGGGTGCCGTCTAGGTTGTTGCCGCCGTGGTTGGACACCGAAATTGCCGAAACCCCGGTATCCACAGCCTTTTTGGCATCGTCTACCCGCATCACGCCTTTGAGCATGAACGGGCCACCCCACAGCTCGCGCAACCAGGCGATGTCGTCCCAGGTCGGCGGCGGCGTCGCCATCCACTCCCCATAGGCGGCGAAGAACGGTGGGCCGGGCTCGCCGCGGGGGGCCAGGTTCGGCACCCGCAGATCTGGCGGACGTAGCGTCTTGCCGAATCTCCACAACCACCCGGGGCGAGTGATCACTTCCGGCGACATCCGCAGCATGGTCCGCAGGTTCATCTGCTCGGGGATCTTCGGGCTGCCCCAGTCCCGGCCGTGGGAGAACGACCAGTCGGTGGTGACGATCAGCCCGACGGCACCGGCTTGCCGGGCCCGCTCGACTCGCTCGGCGATCACTTCGCGCCCGCCCGACCAGTAGACCTGGAAGAACAGTTTCGGATTGGCGGCGATCACTTCTTCGATCGGCTTGCTGGCAAACGACGACAGCCCCATCGCCGTACCGCGCGCCGCGGCGGCTCGCGCGACGGCCACTTCACCGTCAGGATCGACCGCTTGCACGCCGGTGGGTGAGATGATGACCGGCAGGGAAATCTCTTGCCCCATAACAGTTGTCGAGAGGTCGCGCTTTTCGATGGCGCCGACCACGTGGGGCGCGAAGCCCAGCTCGCCGAACGCCTCGACATTGTCGGAGACGGTCAGTCCTTTTTCGCTGGCGGCCACCAGCGCGGCATAGGACGACTTCGGCAGTCGCTTCTTGGCGCGCTGCTGCGCGATGGCGACCGTCTCAAACCAGACGTCTCGGGCCACGGCTAGACCGGGCTTTCATTGCACAGCCGCTTCGGCATGGTCAGTGTCAGCGGCACCGGTCCGCTACTGCGCCGTCCGTGCGAGTGGTCGCCTGCGGGTCGAGGTTTGTCACGCTGCCCTGCCAATGCCGGCACGCCGTAACCCTGAACGCATTCTGGATCGGGGCCGTCGATTGGCAGGCCGGTGAAGAACTTGGCCGCCATGCAGCCGCCCCGGCAGCTGTCGTAGTGACCGCAACTTCCGCACGCGCCCGCCGACTGCGGCTCCCGGAGCTCCCGGAACAGCGGGGCGTTCTTCCATAAATTGTCAAACCCGCCATCGGACAAGATGTTTCCGGCAAGGAAGCGGTCGTGGATGGCGAACGGGCAGGCATACACATCGCCGACCGGGTCGATCAGGCACACCACCCGCCCGGCTCCGCACATGTTCAGACCGGCCAGCGCACCGGGCTCGCCGAGTCCGGACAGGTGGAAGAAGGAATCACCGGTCAGTACCCGCTCCCCCTTGGCGACCAGCCAGTCGTAAAGCTGGACCTGCTGGTCGGCGGTCGGATGCAGCTCGTCCCATACGTCAGCCCCACGACCCGACGGGCGCAGCCGGGTGATACGCAGCGTGGCGCCGTAACGGCTTGCTAGCGAAGCGAATTCGTCGAGCTGGTCCACGTTGTGACGAGTCACGACTACGGAGATCTTTGCGTCGGAGAACCCCGCGGCGGCAAGGTTTTCCAGCGCACGGATGGCCATCGCATAAGACCCGGCGCCCCGGACGGCGTCATTGACTTCTGCGGTCGCGCCGTCCAATGAAATCTGGACATCGACGTAGTCACTGGCGGCCAACCGGGCCGCTACCTCTGGTGTGATCCGAACGCCGTTAGTGGAGAACTTCACGCCCACGTGGTGAGCAGTGGCGTAGTCCACAAGCTCCCAAAAGTCCTGCCGGACAGTCGGTTCCCCGCCGCCGATGTTGACATAGAACACCTGCATGCGTTCTAGCTCATCAATGATGTCCTTGCACGCCTGCGTCGACAGCTCGCGCGGATCACGTTTACCCGACGACGACAAGCAATGCACACACGACAGGTTGCATGCGTAGGTCAGCTCCCAGGTCAGGCAGATAGGTGCGTCCAACCCAGACTCGAACTGCTCGACCAGCCGTGGCACAACCGATGTCACGTCGCCTCCTTCGGCGCTACCGGCACCAACATATTGGAACCGGCCAGCACGCCTAGTGCATGAAGGTAAGGAGCCTGGCGCTCATCCTCGACGCCGGCTGCACGGCAGGCGGCGCGAATGTCTGGATGGTCGGCCAGCGATTGCACCACCGCGAGAATGGTGCGGTTCTTGAGGAATGACAGTTTGCGGGTGCCGAAGTGATACAACAGCGCGCCGAACGGCTCGGGTCGCACGGCCACCTGCGGGTGCAACCGCCACGCGAGGCCGGGATCGAACCCGATTGTCGGTTGCAGCCCCTGTGCGGGGGCAGTCACGATCAGTAGACTCCGCACATCCCGTCGATGGACACCTCTTCAACCAAAGACTCGGTGACGAGCTCGGTGTCGGTGTCTGTCTGCTGGTTGGGCTCCATGACGTTGCCTTTCGTTAACAGGGTCTCGACAAGTCGCGTCGATCTGGTGACAATCTCGGTAAGGATATGGCATCGAGTGCCAAAAATGGAAGAGGCTTCGTAAAAAGGGGGAGCGGATGCTGGAGCAGGCGCGGGTCGGCCGGCGCCGTTCCACGACGCCGCAGCACATCACCGATGTCGCTCTGCGCCTGTTTGCCGAGAGCGGCTTCGTCGAGGTGAGCGTCGATGACGTCGCAGCGGCCGCGGGTATCGCCCGTCGAACCGTGTTTCGTTACTACGCATCAAAGAACGCCATTCCATGGGGAGACTTCGACGCTCACCTGCAGCACCTGCGCACGCTGTTGGATCACGTCGATCCCGCGATGCCGCTCGGCGAGGCGCTGCGTGCGGCGCTGCTGTCGTTCAACACCTTTGACGAGTCGGAGACGATCCGCCATCGGCAGCGAATGCGGGTGATCCTGCAAACCGCTGAACTGCAAGCGTATTCGATGACGATGTATGCCGGCTGGCGCGAAGTAATCGCGGAGTTCGTGGCACGCCGATCCGGCCTTCGAACCAGCGACCTGCTGCCGCAGACCGTTGCCTGGATGCTGCTTGGCGTCGCCCTGAGCGCCTACGGGCACTGGCTCGACGACGAATCCGTCTCATTACCACAGGCTCTCGGAGATGCGTTCGACGTCGTCCGCGCCGGCCTGGACAAGCTGGAGGAGCGGCACAATGAGCCCCGCCGGCGACGATAGCCGCCTGATGCGGTCTCTCCGACTACAGGGCCAGATCTGCGCCGGTATGGGCTCGCCGATGTATGGCGACATGTTGGACCTGGTGGCGGCCGACGTGGAAGCCGGCGGTGTCTTCGCCGCCATCCTGTCCGGGCACGAAGACGACGCGGGGCGGCTGGCGCTGCCGCTGCGGCTGCTCGGTGGGCTGCACCGGCTGGCGCTCGACGGCCGCGCTCCCGAGCTACGCCGTTGGTATCCGAGCACGGGCGGGCAGTGGGATGCGCAGCCGGCCTGGCCTGATCTTGCGGTCGCCGCCTCCGAACACGCCGAGCTGCTGCGGGCGGTGCTCGATCAGCCACCGCAAACCAACGAGGTGGGCCGGTCCGCCGCTCTGATCGGCGGTCTGCTCATCCTTGCTCGCCGATTCGGTTTACCCATAAGGCTTTTCGAAATCGGGTGTAGTGCTGGGCTAAACCTGCGGGCTGACTATTACTGCTACCGCCACCCAGGCGGCCAGTGGGGTCCGGCCGACTCACCAGTGATCATCGACGACGCGTGGCGCGGGCACCTGCCGCCGACCGCGGACCTGCGGATCGTGCAGCGTCACGG
>NZ_JBAUZA010000462.1:0-2767 GCF_049585075.1 Mycobacterium sp. | reverse complement strand
GAGCGCAGCGAGGTGGCGCGATAGCCGTGGCGTAAGAACTGTGCTCGGGCTGCGTGCAGAAGTCGTGCTCGGGGGGCAGCGGCGTTGCGCCGCTGCGGGGTTGGGTCCGCGCTTGCTTGGTTGGCCGTGCGTGGCATGCCACCTCCATCGGGTTATCTACAACTGTAGACAACATCGGTCTACCAAGCGTAAGGTTGGACTTGTCTACAACTGTAGACATAGCTTCGTTCCGACCGCGGAGCAAAAAGGAGCGCGATATGACCGAGCAGCCTCGTACGGCGCCGACGGGTATTGGCGCGACTTCACTCGGTGTGGCGGTGTTGCGTGCGCGCGAAAGCAGTCGCACCAACCGGTTATTCAACGATGCGTATGCGCAGGCGTTCGTTGATCGTGCCGATCCCGGCGGATCCATGTGGAACAGCAGGAGCGACGGGCCCGATTTTCTGCACCTCATGGCTGGGCAAGTCGCCGTGCGCACACGCTATTTCGACGACGCGCTTCTGGAGGCTGCAATAGCGGGTGTCGACCAAGTTGTGCTGCTCGCGTGCGGGATGGATAGTCGAGCGTTTCGGCTGGGCTGGCCGACCGGCACCACGGTTTATGAAGTCGACCAACCCGAAGTTTTGGCCTTCAAATCCACTGTGCTGCAGGAGATGCACGCCCGGCCGCATTGTAGGCGCGTCGAAGTCGCGCTGGACTTGCGATCCGACTGGCCCGCAGCCCTGCTCAATGCCGGGTTCGATCCCGCTAAACCCACGTCGTGGTTGGCCGAAGGGATCCTGTATGCGCTTGACCCGTCTGCCGCCGATCTTTTCCTTGAGCGCATTACAGATTGTTCGAGCCCGGGAAGCACATTGGCGTGTGACCACGCCGAGGATTCCGCACTGCTGCGCGCCGCCCGAGCCGCGATCTCGGCCGAACTCGTTTCGATGTGGCAGGGTGGCCCGTCCGAAGATCTCAGCGGTTGGCTGCACAAACGTGGCTGGAACGCCGACGTCGTTGAAGTTGCACAGGTTGCCGCTCAATACGGCCGTCCCGCTCCGCCCGCATTCGATCCAAACACCGATGGAGCCGGCCGTGCTTGGCTGGCGAGTGCATACAAAGCCGCGCCGTGAAAAACCAACCCTTTCAGGAGGATTGATCATGTCGGGAGTGATGCTCGTCAAGCAGCGAGTCGCCAGTGTTGAACAATGGAACAAGGTTTTTCGCGATCCCCAACTTGATGAAGTACGGCGCGATCACGGCTTGGTGGTTACCGGAACCTATATTGATGCCGGCGATCCCGACACTGTCATCGTCGTCATGGACATGCAAAATCTGGACAAGGCACGCCGATTCGCTTCATCTGCTGAACTTGCAGCTGCGCGTGAAAAAGCCGGCGCCGTAGGCGCTCCCGACGGCGTGTGGTACGGAGCCGATCGAGTTCAGTGATTTGGTGTTCGGTTCGGCCGCCGCCGTCGCGGAAACAGCAACGTGCGGATTTTCGCCCGATAGAGGTAGGCCTGTGCGCACAGCAGAGCCGCAAGCAGGCCTGATGTCGCGATGACCGGCCACGTTGCGAGACGCGATTGCCCGTGTGCGGCTGAAACCGACTTGGGTGCAATGATTTCGGACCCCGACGTCTCGAAGGACAATGGGAGCGGGCCGTATTTCAGAGTGTTGGCCAGCACGCGTGCATTGTCGGCAGTGAAGGCTGTTTGTCCGCTGCTGATTTGGGTCTTGCCGTGGGTCATTGCGTCCCGGATTTGGGGCGCGCTGATCACTTGTGAGTCCACGGTGAACGCTGTCTGGGCGCCGACGTGCGCGGCTGTGAATTGAGCCCAGGTTCTTGTTGCGGCGCTGGTGAACTGCACGTTGACCACATAGTTGCCGCGCTGTTGGTCAAAGCTGGAGCTGGCGTCTTGGATTTGGTTGCCGCTGATGATTGACGGCGCGAGAACGTACGCGACTTTATGGTCGGTCGAGCAGGTGACCAGCGGCAAGTCGGGATCGTCGTTGTCGGCCAAGGCATCTGGTTTGTCGCAGCGGGTGGCTTGGAACTGCAGGCCGATCAGCTGTACGGCACGCGATGTGCTCTGTCGGAATTTCTTCTCGTCGGCGATGCGCTGGCTGCGGTCTTCCGGGGTCTGCGCCTTTGACCGTGCGCCGCCTAGGCCAGGCTTTGCCGGCACTGAAGCGAGCACCGGCCGGATGTGAAACTGTCCAGTCTGGCCGAGATTGCGGGTCTGTTCAGGGTGGTTACCGGGCACGGTGAGGGTCAGCGTGTCACCGCTGGAATCCATTTGCGGGTGGGCGAAGCCCAGACCGGCCACGCGGGAGCCGATGATGTGCTGGGCCTCGGATAGCACATCGGGTGTCGGCGGCGAGCCGTCGAAGTTGTGTGCGGTCAAGGTAACCCGGGTGCCGCCCTGCCGGTCGATGACCGATCCGCCTGGCTTTTCGGGGGATATCAGCAGGATTACCAGCGCGGCAGCGGCGACCACGGTGAGAAATGCCAACGCGTAACAGGCAAGCTGACGACGCGCGCTCGGTGGCGGCGCTGGATCCGGAAGCATGTTCACTATTTAAGGGGGTCGGCTTAGTGATCGTCGGCGAGGGGCGCGGTTGAGCACCGTTCGTCAGAATCAGTCAGGCTGGCGGGGTAGGGGTCATCGACCCGATGTAGTACGTTTCGTGCCCGCTCGGGTAGCCGCCGCCGTCGGTGGCGATGTGCACATGGTCGTAATGGTTGGCGGTTTCGTTGCCGTAGTCCGCCGTCCAGCTCGGC
>NZ_JBAUZA010000461.1:0-11945 GCF_049585075.1 Mycobacterium sp. | reverse complement strand
GGACAGTAGGCCGCAACGTCACTCAGGTCGATATCGGCCGCCTGCCAAGCGATGACGTCGCCGAGTTGACCCGCCAAGTGGCACAAGGAAAGTCGCTGCCAGCCGACGTGGTGGCAGAGGTGGTATCCAAGACGGACGGCGTCCCGTTGTTCGTCGAGGAACTCACCAAGATGCTGCTCGAATCGCGGCTGCTGGGCGAACGGGGCAACCGCTACGAGCTGTCTGGTCCGTTGCCCCCCCTGGCGATCCCCAACACTCTGCAGGATTCCCTGATGGCGAGATTGGACCGCTTGGCAGCCGTCAAGGGTTTGGCACAACTCGGCGCGACGTTGGGCCGTGAATTCAGTTATCCATTACTGCAGGCAGTCTCACCTTGGCCAGACGACATCGTGCGCGAGGGTCTCGAGAAACTCGTAGCCGCCGAGTTCTTGTACCAGGAGGGGACGGCGCCACAGGCGACCTACCGCTTCAAACACGCGCTTATCCAAGAGGCCGCATATCAGTCACTCCTTAAAAGCACACGCCAACAACACCACCAACGGATCGCCGACACATTGGAATCCCAATTCCCAGAGATCGTCGAAACACGGCCCGAACTGCTGGCACACCACTACACCGAGGCGGGCCTCAGTGAGCAAGCTATCCCGTACTGGCAAACCGCAGGGCAACGGGCACTATTGCGCTACGCCAACAAAGAAGCGGTGAACCACGCGACGAAGGGCTTGGAATTGCTCAGGGCGCTGCCCGAGACCCGCGAACGTGCTCAGCATGAGCTCGCCCTGCAGCTCGTGTTGGGGCCATCCTTGAGCACCGTGTCGGGCCCTCACTCCGTCGCGGAAATCTATGCCCGAGCCCGTGAGCTGGCACGCGAATTAGAAAGCACCCCGGAAATGTTTCGCGCGCTTTCGGGTTTGGCGTACGCGCAGATTGTGCTTGGACACATGCATGAGGCGCGGGCACTTTCAGAGGAGTTCCTCGAACTAGCCCAGCATCAGAAAGATCCGCTCATCTTGGCTGTTGGACATTGGATGCTCGCCTACACGGCATGGTGGCAGGGCGATTTCAGCGAAGTACGCTCTCACAGCCGTCAGTCCTTGGCGTTGTACAACCCCGACCAGCACCGCGTGGGCGCTGCGGCCTACAACCAGGATCCGGCGATAGTCTGCGGATATCTCAGCGCACTCAACAATTGGGTAATGGGTTACCCAACGCAAGCGGTCGCAGCGATGGAACGGACGCTCGCCTACGCCCGCGAGCTCGAGGACCCTTACAGCGTCGGAATAACGCATCTGTTCTTCGCCAAACTGTCCCAGTTGCGCCGCGAACCTGAGCCCGCAAGAAAACTCGCGGAACGGGCCCTGGCCGTATCCACGGAGATCGACGCTCCCGCGGTAGGACTGTGGTGTTTGCTGCCCCGGGGCTGGGCCATCGCACACCAAGGCGATGTCTCGGCAGGCATCGCCGACATCCGTGAGGCGATGGACCGTAGGCGGAGGACCGGTATGGGGGCCGTGTGGCCTTGGTACTTGGCAGTTTTGGCCGAGCTGCAAGGCATGGCGGGACAGGTCGAGGACGGGCTATCTTCACTGGAAGAGGCGTTCCGCTGGGTGGGTCGCAACGATGAGCATCTGTATGAAGCAGAAGTACATCGGCTAAGGGGCGAACTATTGCTCAAGCAAGACACGCATGACACAGCACAAGCCGAAAAGTTATTCGAGCAATCATTGAACGTTTCGCGGAAGCAGCACGCGAAGTCCTGGGAACTACGCGCTGCGATGAGCATGAGCCGGCTATGGCAACAGCGAGGCAGGGTCGAAGATGCTCGCGAGTTATTGGCACCCATCTACGACTGGTTCACGGAGGGCTTCGATACGGCTGATCTACGAGACGCCAAGGTGCTTTTGGCAGAGCTCGCATGATTGTTGGCGCCGCCGTGGCTGTTTCAGTTTCGACAAGCAGGCCCCCGGTGCTAAGCCGGGGACCTGCTTGGTGGAACCGAGTTAGTGAGCGTGGCCGTGATGGTGACCGGCGTGCGCGTCCTCCTCGGCGGGCTTCTCGACAATCGCGGTCTCGGTGGTCAGCACCATGCGCGCCACCGACGCCGCGTTGAGTACCGCGGACCTGGTGACCTTGACCGGGTCGATGACCCCGTCGGCGGCCAAGTCGCCGTAGGTCAACGTCGCCGCGTTGAACCCGTGGCCTGCGGGCAGCCCGGCGACCTGGTTGACCACCACCGAGCCGTCCATCCCGGCGTTGGCCGCGATCCAGAACAGCGGCGCGCTAAGGGCCTCGGAGAACACACCCACGCCCAGCGCCTCGTCCCCGGATAGCGAGGCCCGCAGGTCGGTCAGCGCTTTGCGGGCAGCCAGCAACGCGGTCCCGCCGCCGGCGACGATGCCTTCCTCCACGGCGGCCTTCGCGGCGGCAACCGCGTCCTCGACGCTTTCCTTGCGCTCCTTGAGCGCGGTCTCGGTGGCGGCGCCGACCTTGATGACGGCCACCCCGCCGGCCAGCTTGGCCAGCCGCTCTTCCAGCTTTTCGCGGTCCCAGTCGGAGTCGCTGCTCTCGATCTCGGAACGCAGTTGCTTGGCGCGGTCGGCAATGGCTTCCGGGGTGCCGCCGCCCTCGACGATCACGGTGTCGTCCTTGCTCACCACCACGCGCCGTGCCGAACCGAGCACCTCGAGCCCGACCTCACGCAGCGCCAGCCCGACGTCGGGGTTGACCACCTGGGCGCCGGTCACGATGCCCAAGTCCTCCAGGAACGCCTTGCGGCGGTCACCGAAGAACGGCGCCTTGACGGCGACCGCCTTCAGCGTCTTGCGGATCGCGTTGACCACCAGCGTCGACAGCGGCTCGCCTTCGACGTCCTCGGCAATGACCAGCAGCGGCTTACCCGCCTCGGCCACCTTCTCCAGCAACGGCAGGAAGTCGGGCAGCGAGCTGATCTTGTCGCGGTGCAACAGAATCAGCGGGTCCTCGAGCACGGCCTGCTGCGCGTCGAAGTCGGTGACGAAGTAGGCCGACAGGAAGCCTTTGTCGAAGCCGACACCCTCGGTGAACTCCAGCTCGGTGTTCAGCGTGGACGATTCCTCGACGCTGACCACACCGTCGTGACCGACTTTGGTCATCGCCTCACCGACCAGCTCACCAATCTGCTCGTCGCGTGACGACACGGTGGCCACCTGCGCGATGCCCTTCTGGCCCGATACCGGAGTGGCCGATGCCAGCAGCGCCTCGGACACCGCGTCGGCGGCCTTGCCGATACCCAAGCCCAGCTCGATCGGGTTGGCACCGGCAGCGACGAGACGCAGCCCGCCCCTGATGATCGCCTGTGCCAGCACGGTGGCGGTGGTGGTGCCGTCGCCCGCAACGTCGTTGGTCTTGGTGGCCACCGACTTGACCAGCTGGGCACCGAGGTTCTCGAACGGGTCTTCCAGGTCAATCTCGCGGGCGACGGTGACGCCGTCATTGGTGACCGTGGGGCCGCCAAAAGCCTTGGCCAGCACCACATGCCGGCCCCGCGGGCCCAGCGTCACCCGCACCGCGTCGGCGAGCTTGTCCACGCCGGCTTCCAGTGCCCGCCGCGCGGTTTCGTTGAACTCAATCTGCTTGCTCATAAGTCTTTCTTGTCCCGTCTAAGAAAGCGGTCCGCCCCGGAAATCCGCCACGTGTAGACGTGGGGATCGCCGGGGCGGGACACGCTTTGCGTTACTTGTTGACGACGGCCAGTACGTCGCGGGCCGACAGGATCAAGTACTCCTCGCCGTTGTACTTGATCTCGGTGCCGCCGTACTTGCTGTAGATGACGGTGTCACCCTCGGACACGTCGACCGGGATCCGCTTTGCGCCATCCTCGTCCCAACGGCCGGGGCCGACTGCGACGACGGTGCCCTCCTGGGGCTTCTCCTTGGCGGTGTCAGGAATGACCAGACCGGATGCGGTCGTGGTTTCGGCCTCGTTGGCCTGCACGAGAATCTTGTCCTCGAGTGGCTTGATCTTCACCTTCGCCACGATTGGAGCCTCCACTTAGTTGGTAGGTGGACCGGGACCCTGTGTCCCGGACCGGTGTTGGTAGGGCTCGGGAGAGTTACCCCGAACCTTCGATTACCAGGTGTTCGGCATTCGTCCGTGCCCTCGCGTCGTCGTCGCGGGTGCCGGCGCAGGGGTTCGTCCGATTGCCACCTAGCACTCTATACATGCGAGTGCTAGCACTCAAGGTCGCCTTGCTGCTTCCCGGTCGGCGAGTCAGCCGATCGGGTCCGGCCGAAGAAAATCGCAGGTCGACGGCGTACCGAGCGCACTCAAAGGATTCACCAAGTCTACGAGCACATAATGACGTCATGTTCACCCCCGTCCGAAGCACCACCCGCACCGCCGGAGTGGCCACCATGTTTGTCGCGGCCGCCATCGGATTGGCTGGCGTCGCTCACGCCGACGGCCAAATGTACGGCGACCCCGCAGCTGCCGCCCCTTACTGGCGCTACCAGCACCAGCAAGACTGCGGCCTGATGGCCGTCGCAGACGTGATCGGCCAGCTGACCGGCCGAGAACCCTCCCAAATCGGGATGGAGCTACGCGGGATTTTCACCAAAAGCGAATCCCACCGCGGCGACGTCTACCACTTTGACGGCACCTCGCCCCAAGACATGGTCCTGCTGCTGGGCAAACACGGCATCCAATCCGACCTGACGACCGGCAACAGCATGGGGACAGTGGAGCAGGACCTGGCCGGCGGCCACAAAGTGATCGCGGCGCTCAACGCCGAAACCATTTGGAACTACCCCGCGGGCGACGGCGATCGAACCAAGCCCGACCACGCCGTCGTCGTCACCGGAGTCGACACCGGCACCAACGTCGTTCACCTCAACGACAGCGGCACGCCCAGCGGCCGCAACGAGCAGATCCCGATGGCCACCTTCAGCCAAGCCTGGGCAACCAGCGACGACCTGCTGATCGTCACCCGGGAAACCGGCTGACGATCAGGGCAGCTGCCCTTTGACCACCGGCAGGCCCGGGTCGCTGGCCACATCCAGCGGCGACGGCTCAGCACCTGCGGCCACCAGATGCGCGGCGAAGGAAGCGATCATCGCGCCGTTGTCGGTGCAGAGCCGGAGCCGCGGGATCCGCAGCGTCAATCCCGCTGCGGCACAACGCTCTTCGGCGAGCTCGCGCAGCCGCGAGTTCGCCGCCACTCCCCCCGCGATCAGCAGGGTCGATACACCCAGCCCGGTGGCGGCGCGCAGAGCCTTCATGGTCAGCACATCGGCGACGGCTTCCTGAAACCCGGCGGCGATATCGGCGGTTACTGCCTCCGGATGGCTCTCCACGTACCGTGCCACCGCGGTCTTGAGCCCGGAGAAGCTGAACGCGTACGGGTCATCGCGTGGGCCGGTCATGCCGCGCGGGAATGCAATTGCGTCGCGGTCACCGGAACGCGCCAGGTCGTCGAGCGCCTTGCCCCCCGGGTAGCCCAACCCCAGTAGGCGGGCCACCTTGTCGTAGGCCTCCCCGGCGGCGTCGTCGACGGTGCTCCCCAGCTCGATGATCGGCTCGCCGAGCGAACGCACATGCAACAGATGGGTATGCCCGCCGGACACCAGTAGCGCCACGCTTTCCGGCAGCGCGCCGTGCTGGTAGACGTCGGCGGCCAGGTGCCCGCCCAGGTGGTTCACCGCGTAGAAGGGCACCTCCCAGGCAGCCGAATAAGCTTTAGCCGCAGCCACTCCCACCAGCAGCGCACCCGCCAACCCCGGGCCAATGGTGGCCGCGACGATGTCCGGCTTTGCCACGCCCGCGGCCGCCAGCGCGCGGCGCATGGCCGGACCGAGCGCCTCCAGATGCGCCCGCGAGGCGATCTCCGGAACCACGCCGCCGAACCGGACGTGCTCATCGACGCTGGACGCGACCTCATCGGCCAACAACGTCACCGTGCCGTCGTCGTCGAGTCGCGCGATACCGACTCCTGTCTCGTCGCAAGAGGTTTCGATCGCGAGGACTATGGTCATAAGCGCCACTCCTCCGCATCGCTTCGCTCTGCATCGTCGCCGGCGCGCGTCATAGGGCTTCCCGCCGCATCAGGTAGGCATCGGCGCCGCTGACCCGGTAATACCGCCGGCGCAGACCCACTTGGCTAAATCCCACGCTGCGGTACAACGCGATCGCCGGCGCATTGTCGGTGCGGACTTCCAGGTGAACGACGGCGCCGGCGGCGAATTTCAGCAGTTCGTCGAGCAGTCGGCGGCCGGTGCCGCGGCCTTGATAAGCCGCGTCGACGCCGATGGTGTGGATCTCGTATTCGAATGGCGGCGTGCGGCCCAGCCGTGAGATGCCGCCATAGCCGATCAGCGTGTCGCCGCCGTCAGCAGCGCGGCGTGCGGCCACGTAGTGATTGTGCGTGGCGGCGAGTTCGCGGACGAACGCGGCTGTGGGCCATGGGTCGTCACCGGGAAACAGCGCGGCCTCCAACTCGGCGCAGCGATCGGCGTCGGCCACGGTCAGCGCACCGATCGTGATGGTCATAGCGACGCCGCCTCTCGCTCGGCGAGTGTCTTGGCGTCCGGCCGACGCAGATACAGCGGCACCAGCGGCGCTGGATCGTCGGCCGATTCGCTGACCGCGGCTACTAGCCCGGCCGGCGTCGGATAGGACGGTTCGCACAGCGGCAGCCCGAAAAGCGCCGCATGCTCAGGTGAGCCTGCCACCGCCTGCGCGACACCAGGGTCGACGTCGGCCGGGGCGGTGACGGCTGGTCCGTCGATCCGGACGCCGTCGCGATAACGAGCCCAGTACACCTCGCGCCGGCGAGCGTCGGTGACGACCAGTGTCTCGCCGGTGGTCTGCCCGCCGATCGCGTCGAGGCTGCAGACGCCGTGCACCGGGATGCCGAGTGCGTGCCCGTAGGCCGCAGCGGTCGCCATACCCACCCGCAGGCCGGTGAACGGACCCGGGCCGCAGCCCACCACCACAGCGTGCAGGTCGGCCATCCGCAGCCCCGCATCGGCCAAGGCGCCCAACACATTCGGGGTAAGTCGTTCGGCGTGGGCGCGGGCGTCGACGCTGACCCGCTCGGCCAGTAGGTCGCCATCGGCCACGATTCCGGCCGTCACGGCGGGAGTCGCGGTATCGAGGGCCAACACAACGCGGCTCACGCACAGCTCCATTGCCAGGTCGCCGTCCGCACGTCGGAGTTCGTGATGCGCTCGAGGCGGACGTCGAGGTGCCGATCGGACAGCCGCTCGGCGAGGCCCTCGCCCCACTCCACCACAACCACCGCATCGTCGAGTTCGGTGTCCAGATCCAGGGATTCGAGCTCGTCGAGCAGATCGGCGCCGGTGTGGTCCAGCAATCGGTAGACGTCGACATGGATCATTGACGGGGCGCCGGTCCGTCGTGCCGGATGCACCCGCGCCAGGACGAACGTCGGCGACGTGACGGGCCCGTCGACATCCATCGCTGCCGCAATCCCCTTGGCCAGCACGGTTTTTCCAGCGCCAAGCGGGCCGGAAAGCACCACGACATCCCCGGCTCGCAGCTGGCCGCCCAGACGCGATCCGAGCGCGACGGTGTCTTCGACATGTGGCAACGTGGCCATTCCGGACTGCCCCTTAGCCACGGCGCCGGATCCGATCGCGCCACCGCTGGCTCACCGCTGCCAATCTGCCTGGGGTAGCCCGCTTGACCAGCCGAACCAACCCCTCATTGATCGGCTCGGGCTTGGATAGCAACACCAAATGGCCTGATCTGGAAACGATCACCAATTCGGACTCCGGCAGCGCGTCGGCAATCTTCCTCGAGTATTCGGCCGGGGTGACCAAGTCGTGGTCGCCGCAGACGACCAGCGTCGGGATGTTCGCCAACGTCGACAGCGCGCCGGTCTCGTCGTGGATTTCCAACGCATGCAGAAACTCGATCATGGTCGGAATCGGAGTTTCGAGCATCATCTCCTCGGAGAACGCGACGACGCTCGGGCTGACATCAACGTCTGCAAAGGACGCGGCGCGCAGGATCGGCCCGATTAAAGAACGGGTCGCGTTGCGGCCGCGGTGAACCAGCTTGGGGGCTGACCGCGCGGCGAACCGAGCAGCCTCCAAAGCCGGGTTATTCAGAATCTCGCCCAGCGGTGACTTCGCGACGCCTTGCGCCGCAGAAGCAATGAACGCGGCTCCGACGATGCGGCTGCCGTAGTGGTGCGGGTACTGGCGGGCGTGCGACAACACCGCCATCCCGCCCATTGAATGGCCGACGACCACGATCGGGCCGCGCGGCGCGATCACTTGCAGCACCGTCTCCAAGTCCATGCCCAGCTGTGTGAGCGTGTAGGTTTCCGGCGGAGCCTCGCCGGATCGGCCGTGGCCGCGCTGGTCGTAGAAAATCATGCGGACCTGCGGACCCCATTCGTCAGACAGTCGCATGCGCTGAAAGTGGAAGGCTCCCATGCGAAGACAGAATCCGTGCGCGAACACCACTGCCAGTGGCGCGTCAGCGGGCCCGACCTCGCGCACCGCCAGCGGCACGCCGTCGGGCGTTGTCACCACATAACTGCGGTCGCCGTCGAGTGTTTCGAAATTCTCGTGGGTGTAAGGGTCTTCGATGTCTGCACGCCGAGTCATCGAGCGGGCCACGGTAATCCCGGCGATGGTTCCTACGGCGCCCAAACCGGCGGCACCTGCCAGCCACCGCGCCAGGCCGGCCCTGTCCGCGTGGAAACCATCATTGTTGGCATCGCTCAACGATTTCCGGCCTCGCGGTAGGTTCTGGTGATACGTCCGCGCGGACTGGTCGCCACTTCGTAATGGATGGTGCCCAGCAGATCTGCCCACTCCTGCGCGGTCGGTTCACCGCGCGTGCCCGGTCCGAACAGGATCGCCTCGTCGCCTTCCGTGACATCGACGGGCTCCGGGCCCAGGTCAACGACAAACTGGTCCATGCAGATCCGCCCCACGCCGGGGCGCCGCCTGCCGTTGATCAGGACGTCCAGCCGGCCGCCCAGCGACCGGAAAACGCCGTCGGCGTAGCCAATCGGCATTAGCGCGACGGTAGTGTCACGCTCGGCGATCCAGGTGTGCCCGTACGACACGCCCTCGCCGGCTCTAATCGACTTCACCAATGCGACAGCACATTTCACCGTCATCGCCGGTATCAGCCCCATATCGCCAAGGCTCGGCACGGGGCTCAGACCGTATACCGCGATGCCTGGCCGGACCATGTCGAAGGCCAGGTCGGGCCGCGACATCGTGGCCGACGAATTGGACAGATGGGCCACCTCGAAGCGCAGGCCCAGACCGCGCGCCTGCGCCACTACTTCGGTAAACCGCCCCGCCTGAACGTTGTTGATCGGGTTGTCGGGTTCGTCGGCGTAGACCATGTGCGACATCAGCCCCCGCAGCCGAACCGCGTCCTCGGCGACGGCTTGACGTAACCCGGTCAGCATCGCCGGGTACTGTCCAGGGGCGACGCCGTTGCGGTTCAGCCCGGTGTCCACCTTGACCGTCAAGGTGGCCGTGCGGCCGGTGCGACGGACCGCGTCCAATAACTGCTCGAGCTGGCGCACCGAGGAGACCGCGATCTCGATGTCGGCCAGCAGCGCCGGCCCGAAGTCGATGCCGGGCGGATGCAGCCAGGCAAGCACAGGTGCGGTGATGCCGTCGGCGCGCAACGCCAGCGCCTCATCGATGGTCGCGACACCCAACTCGGCGGCACCGGCGGCCAGCGCGGTGCGGGCAACCTGGGTGGCGCCGTGCCCGTAGCCGTCGGCCTTGACCACAGCCATCACTTGCGCATCGCCCGCGTGCTCGCGCAGCACCCTCACGTTGTGCGCAACGGCATCCAAGTCCACCACGGCCTCTGCGAGGACGCCTGGCGTCAGGGATATCGGCGTAGCCACGGCCGCCATTGTCCCAGAAGGCCGGGAATGGCTGGTCTGAGAGCCGCCCCGCTATTCAGTTTCGTCGCATCAGCCACAGCAGTCACTGGGCAGGCGGACACGCGATTTGCCCGCCTTCGAGCGACAAATCAGCGAAGCGCGCCCGGCGGCCCGGCCGTTGTCGCTCGTAGGCGGGCACAACGAGCATCCTTTCCCGGCTAGGGGCGGATGTGGCGGATGTGATCCGCCTACCAGCTAGTGGGAGAAATGCTCAGCTTTGTAGTGGCCGCTGGGCTTGAGCTTGTCCAGGCTGCTCAGCGCTGTGCGGGCGTCGTCGTGCAGCGCCCGAGCCAGGTCGGCAGAGAGCCCCTCTCGCACCACGATGCGCAGCACCGAGACGTCGGTGGCGTTGTCGGGCATGGTGTAGGCCGGCACCTGCCAGCCGAAGCCCCGCAGCTCGTGCGAGACGTCGAACTCGGTGTAGCCCAGGCCGCGGGCCAGCCGGAAGGCGACGACGGGGATCGCCGAGCCGTCCGAGATCAGCTCGCAGTGGTCGCCGACCCGCAGTTGCTCACCCAACCAGCGCGCGGTCTGCGACAACGTTTGCATCACCTGGGTATAGCCCTCGCGACCGAGCCGCAGGAAGTTGTAGTACTGACCGACGACCTGGTTGCCCGGGCGAGAGAAGTTCAACGTGAAGGTCGGCATGTCGCCGCCGAGGTAGTTGACCCGGAAGATCAGGTCTTCGGGCAGATGCTGGTGGTTGCGCCACACCACGAATCCGACACCGGGGTAGGTCAGGCCGTATTTGTGGCCGCTGACGTTGATCGACGCCACTCGGGGCAGCCGGAAATCCCACTTCAGCGACGGGTGCAGGAACGGCACCACGAAACCTCCGCTGGCGGCGTCGACGTGCACCGGGACGTCGACGCCCCCGCCGGCGGCGAGTTTGTCCAGCGCCGCACAGATCTCGGCGGTGGGCTCCAATTCACCGGTGTAGGTGGTGCCCAGGATCGTCACTACCCCGATGGTGTCTTCGTCGACAGCGTCGACCACCTGCTCAGGCGTAATGACGTAGCGGCCCTCTTCCATTGGCAGATAACGCGGTTCGACATCGAAGTAGCGGCAGAACTTCTCCCAGACCACCTGGACGTTGGAGCCCATTACCAGGTTGGGGGTGCGACCCTTCCAGTCTTTCCCGACCTTCTCGCGCCACCGCCATTTGAGCGCAAGCCCGCCGAGCATGACCGCCTCGCTGGATCCGATCGTCGACACCCCGCAGGCACTGCCCGGGTCGTCGTCGCGCAAATCTTCGGCGTGGAACAGGTCGGCGACCATCGACACGCACCGCGCCTCGATCGCTGCGGTCGCCGGGTATTCGTCCTTGTCGATCATGTTCTTGTCGAACGTCTCGGCCATCAGCTTGCCGGCCTCGGGGTCCATCCACGTCGTCACGAAGGTCGCCAGGTTGAGCCGCGAGCTGCCGTCGAGCATCAACTCGTCGTGGATGAATCGGTAGGCGGCCTCGGGATCCATCGACTCTTCGGGCAGCCGCAGCGCGGGCACCGGCGTGGTGAACAGCCGGCCGGTGTAGGCCGGGCTGACGGAATGCGACGGAACGGACGGGTGGTGAGGCAACACGGCAGATCCTTTCGGCTTTGGAGATGCGGCTTTGGATTGGCTAAAGCGCGGCAAGGGCGGCTCGAATATGCGGGACGATCCGTGACGCCGATGTCGGCGCGTCACCCGGCCCGGGATCGGCGGCTGACAACGCTGCCGCGCGGGCGTGCACGAAGGCCGCAGCGGCTGCGGCTTCGCCGGTCGGCAGTCCCGCGGCGAGCAGCGCGCCGATCATCCCGGACAGCACATCACCAGAACCGGCGGTCGCGGCCCAGGATTGCCCGGCCGGGTTCAGGTAGACGGGCCCGCCCGGCTCGGCGATGACGGTGACGTTGCCCTTCAGCAGGACGGTGACCCCGAGCGCGTCGGCGAGCTTGCGGGTGGCGCCGACGCGGTCTTCGCCGGGTGGGGCGCCAGCCAGTCGGGCGAACTCACCAGCGTGCGGCGTCAACAAGGTCGG
>NZ_JBAUZA010000460.1:0-51582 GCF_049585075.1 Mycobacterium sp. | reverse complement strand
CTCCAACGGGATTCCCTGACACACCCGGTCGAACAACCTCCAGCGCACAGCCCTCGAATGCGGATATCCACTCGGCATCGCAACCCCTTAAATCCACGGATGTTGCACTGACCGTATGAATCCGCCCGCGGAAGCCGCGCATTAAGCCCACGCTCGGCGAGTGGATAGCTCCTCGGCCAGCAGCGTCAGCAATTCCGAGCAGCCGCCGTCGACCTTGACGGTGGCCATGTCGTCGCCGCGGGTGGGCCCGCGGTTGACGATGGCGACCGGAATGCCGCGCGCCGCGGCATGGCGCACAAACCGGTAGCCCGAAAACACGGTCAACGATGATCCGGCCACCAACAGCGCATCGGCCGCATCCACAAGTGAAAATGCTTGTTCGACAACAGCTTTAGGCACACTCTCGCCGAAATATACGATATCGGGCTTGACCATGCCGCCACACGATGGGCAGTCCAGGTAGCGGAAGCCGACAGTGTCGGTGACGACGGCATCAGCGTCCGGAGCAACCGACAGCGCGCCGCCAGCCCCGACGCGTTCGATGAATCCTGGGTTGAGCGCATCGAGTTTTTCGCCCAGCGCCGCGCGGCTCATCGACTCGCCGCAGTTTAGGCAGATCACCTGCGCATAGGTGCCGTGCAGGTTGACGACGTTATAACTGCCGGCCTTGGTGTGCAATAGATCAACGTTTTGGGTGATCACGCCGGTCACCACACCCTCGCGCTCCAGCGCAGCCACCGCCCGGTGCCCGGCGTTGGGCAGCGTTTCATCCATGTGCCGCCAGCCGACGTGATTGCGCGCCCAGTACCGCTGACGAAATAACGGGTCGGAGGTGAACTGCCGGATCGTCATCGGAGTGCTCGGCGGCGAATCAGGTCCGCGGTAATCAGGGATACCGGAGTCGGTGGAAATCCCCGCGCCGGTCAACACAACGACCCGGCGACCGGCCAACAGCGCGACCAGCTCCGGAGATTCCTCGCACGCCGTCACCCATTCGAGGGTACGGCCCCCGGCTGTCCCGCCGCGCTGTCGGTGGACGCGCCGGTCCACATGGTTGCCGCTTGAAAAGACTGTTTGCTGTTTACCCGCTTCGGGCGCCTCGCCGGAATACACTCCCGTTTGCTGGGTAGGAAACCATCCTAGGGCGTGCGCCGATGTCGCAACTGTTCATAAGCCATTCGAGCGCGAACAACGCGGAGGCCGTGGGCCTGCGCGAGTGGCTCGCCGATGAAGGCTGGGACGACATCTTTCTCGATCTGGACCCAGTGAAAGGAATAGCTGCCGGCGACCGGTGGGAGCGCGCGTTAAATGAAGCGGCGTCACGCTGTGAAGCGGTGCTGTGTCTGCTATCCCGCCCTTGGCTGGATTCACGTTGGTGCCTAAGGGAATACATGTGGGCCCAACGGCTTAACAAGCGTTTGTTCGGCGTGCTGATCGATCACCTCGACCCGAGCGCCATTCCGGCGGACCTGAGCGGAACCTGGCAGCTTGTCGATCTGGCTTGCGGCCGCGACCACCGGACTTACTCGGTGACCCTGCCAAAGACGCATCAGCAGTGTGAGGTCAGCTTCTCCGGCGAAGGACTTGAGCGGCTGCGGGCGGGGTTGGTTCAGGCGGGCCTCGATCCACGGTTCTTCGATTGGCCGCCAAAGTCAGACCCGGAGCGACCTCCCTACCGCGGCCTGAAACCCCTTGAGGCTGAAGACACCGGCATCTTCTTCGGCCGGGACGCGCCGATCGTCCAAGCGCTGGATCAGCTTCGCGGCTTGCGCGAGGCGGCGCCGCCACGGCTGATGGTGCTGCTCGGGGCATCGGGCGCGGGCAAGTCGTCGTTCCTGCGAGCCGGCATATTCGCGCGAATTGAGCGCGACGACCGCGCGTTCGTGCCGTTGCCCATCATCCGGCCCGAGCAGGCGGCCATCTCCAGCGAGACCGGTCTACTGCGTGCACTCAAAGGCAGCCTCGATGCCGCGGGGATCGTCAGGCCGCGCGCCGAGTTGCAAGCCGCGATCGACGGTGGCGCTGAAACGCTGCGGCCGATCCTGCAAGGGCTGATCGACAAGAAGACGCCGCCGACCCTCGGCGACGATGCGCCTAAAAAGCAACCGACACTGGTGATATCGATCGACCAAGGCGAAGAACTCTTCGTCGCAGAAGGCCAACAGGAAGCCGACAAGCTGCTGGCCCTGCTCCGAGCTTTACTCGTCGCCGATCAACCCGCGGCGATCGTCATCGTCGCCATACGTTCGGATACCTACAGCCACTTGCAGGAAAGCCAAGCATTCCAGGGTATCCAGAAAATTCTTTTCGATCTCGGGCCGATGCCACGAGGGTCGTATGCAGAAGTAATCAAGGGCCCTGCAACGCGATTGGAGAAAACGAACCGACCCCTGAAGATTGACGAGAACCTGGTTGAAACGCTGCTCGGCGACATTGAGGCTAGCGGCGCCAAGGATGCCTTGCCGCTCTTGAGTTTTACCCTTGAGCGCCTTTACCTGCAGAACAACGGTGCGGGCGCCTTGACGACAGTGGACTACGAAGCACTGGGCGGCATCAAAGGGTCGATCGAGGCAGCAGTCGAGCGAGCTTTTACAACGGCAGATGCCGACCCAACTGTCCCGAACGACCGCAAGACCCGACTGACCCTGCTGCACAACGGTCTGATTCCCTGGCTCGCCAGCGTCGATCCCGACACACGCGCGCCTCGCCGCCGCGTGGCGCGCTTGTCGGAGATACCTGGGGAATGCCGCCCGCTGCTCAAACACTTGGTGGACCAGCGCCTGCTCACCAAAGACGTCGTGAAGAAATCCAAGGAAGTCAGCATCGAGCCGGCGCACGAGGCGCTATTACGGCAGTGGGATCTGCTCGCGGGTTGGCTCAACGAAGACGCGGGACTCCTCGCGGTGCTCGAAGGCGTCAAGCGGGCCACTGGCGAATGGGTGCAAAACGACAAGAACGCAACTTGGCTGGCGCACTCAGCCGGGCGGCTGGCGGCTGCCAACCGGCTGTGCGAACGCTCCGATCTCGCGGCCAACCTCGAGCCGAACGAGCGCGACTACATTACCGCATGTCGGAAGGTCGAGTCGGCAGGGCGGAAAAGAAGGCGCCGCACCAGGATTGGTGTGTACACCATGCTGGTGGGCATCATCATCGGTCTTGTCGGCTGGATCAACCAGGCCACGATCAAAGACCAAATCAATTGGTACACCAAGATGCGCCCGTACATGCTGGCGAACTACCGCCCTTACCGACTCACTGCCGATGCTGAGCGAGCGTTGAAGCCGGGCAACCACTTCCATGAGTGCGGCACGAACTGTCCGGAGATGGTGGTCATTCCGGGCGGCGAATTCACCATGGGATCACCCAGCAACGAACCGGGGCGGGACCGCAACGAAGGCCCGCAGCACCAGGTGAAGATCCCGCATGCGTTGGCGGTGTCCCAGTTCGATGTGACATTCGATGAGTGGGACGCCTGCGCCAAGGTCGGCGGTTGTGCGCAGGCTCCCGACGGTGGATACGGGCGCGGGCGGCAGCCGGCCATCAACGTCACCTGGGATGACGCCGACCGGTACGCGAGCTGGCTCTCGAAAATGACCGGCCACACCTACCGGCTGCTCAGCGAGGCCGAATGGGAATACGCGGCGCGGGGCGGCACGTCGACCGCCTTCTGGTGGGGTGACACGATCGGCAACGGAAACGCCAACTGCAAAGGGTGCGGCAGCACGTGGGACGCCCACGGGCCATCTCCGGTCGGGTCGTTTAAGCCGAATCCGTTCGGCCTCTACGACGTCAGCGGTGACGTCTGGCAATGGGTGCAAGACTGCTACCACTCCAGCTACAACGGCTCCCCAACCGACGGTTCGGCGTGGATCACTGGCGCGGATTGCAGCCTGCGCGTCGACCGTGGGGGATCCTGGGTGACTGGCCGCGACACCGCGCGCGTCGCCGAACGGGGCAACTACGACGAAAACAATCGCAACTACAGCCGCGGGATCCGGGTCGTCAGAGAGCTCACCCAATGAGCCTGGCAGGCTGTGCGTCATGCCGGTCATATCTGCTTGGCGCGTTGCGCTGATCGCCTGCCTGATGTGGTCCGCTGCCACAGCACCGCTTGCGGTGCATCGGTCGGACGCGCCGGCCGTACGGTTGGCTGACACGCTCTCGCCCAACGCCACCGGTCGGATCATCGCGCTGTATCCCCGGATCACGGACGCACAAGCGTTGGCCGTTCCCGGCGGCGAACAGGTGCCCGATTTGCACCTGACCCTGGTGGACTTCGGCGACACCGGTTGCAACCTCGACGAGGCCGCATTGCAACGACGGCTCGACGAACTCACCGCGACCAACGCCCATCCGATCGAGGCCAAGGCGTTCGGTCATGCGATTTTCAACCCGCAGAGCGGGCAGTCCGACACCGCGGTGGTGTATGTGGTGGGAGATTCCGCCGATCTGGACCCCTGGCACGACCAGGCGGTGCAGCTGGCGGCCCAGTTCTGTGCTCTGCCTTCTCAACACGACCCCTGGGTACCGCATATCACTGCGACTTACGGACCCTCGGATGGGGTGCTGACCTTTACCGGCCCGGTGGTCTTCGACCGTCTTGGGCTGATTTGGGACGGCCGCACCACATACTTTCCCCTGCAACCCACCGCGCCCGGCTCCGGGTAGCTATCCGGAGTCCAAACACGCCGCGGCTGACGTCAACTTGACGTCCATGTTCTGCTCCATCATCGTCAGCGCCGCCTTGCCCAACTCGGCGTCGATATGGGCGACGGCGTCCGTCGGGATCACAACCGGGATGTGGCGCACGTAGGCGTCCAGCGCGGTGTAGAGGATGCATTGCTCAGTCACCTGACCGGTGAGAATCAACCGCTTGGTCTCGAGCCGATCAAGCAAATACGCCAATGCCGTCGCGTAGAAAGCACTGTGGCGGACCTTCGTCAGCACCCGGCTTCCCTCGGGCGGGACAATCGGATCCACCAGGTCGGGGCGCGCCCCGTTACAGGCGGAGCAAACAATATCGGAGAACTCGGCGGTGAAATCGCCGTAGTTGTCGTTGACGTACACCAGGTCGACGTCGTCGGATTCACCGGCGCGTCGAACCAGGTCGGATAGCGGTTCCATGATTTCTGCCACATTGGGTATCAGTACTTCAGCGTCGGGATGCTGATAGGTATTCAGCATGTCGACCACTAGGACAGTGGTGTCGCTCATGCTGTGGTGATACCCGATGGTCGGGTGTTGACACCGGCCGGGTGAGAATGGAAGGGCGATGGACTTTTATAACGCCTACAGCCAGGGGTTTGTCCGTGTCGCGGCGTGCACTCACCATTCCGCGATCGGCGACCCGGCGACCAATGCCGCGTCGGTTCTGCGGCTGGCTCGCCAGTGCCACGAGGACGGCGTCGGTCTCGCCGTTTTCCCGGAGCTGACGCTGTCCGGGTATTCGATCGAGGACATCCTGCTGCAAGACGTGTTGCTCGACGCCGTCGAGGATGCCGTGCTGGATGTCGTCACCGCGTCCAGTGACCTGCTGCCGGTCTTGGTGGTCGGTGCCCCACTGCGTTACCGGCACCGCATCTACAACACTGCGGTGGTCATCCATCGCGGTGTTGTGCTTGGCGTGGCACCCAAGTCCTACCTGCCCACTTACCGGGAGTTCTACGAGCGCCGCCAGATCGCGCCGGGTGACGACGAGCGTGGCACGATTCGAATCGCCGGTATGCAAGCGCCGTTCGGTCCGGACCTGCTCTTCGCCGCTTCCGACCGGCCCAACTTCGTGCTGCACGTGGAAATCTGTGAAGACATGTTCGTGCCGGTTCCGCCCAGTGCTGAAGCGGCATTGGCGGGCGCGACCGTGCTGGCCAACCTGTCCGGTAGCCCGATCACGATCGGTCGCGCCGAAGATCGCTGCCTGCTCGCCCGCTCCGCATCGTCGCGGTGCCTCGCCGCTTACGTCTACGCCGCCGCGGGGGAGGGCGAATCGACGACCGACCTGGCCTGGGACGGCCAGACCATGATCTGGGAGAACGGTGTACTGCTCGCCGAATCCGAACGGTTCCCCAAAGGGGAACGGCGCAGCATCGCCGACGTCGACGTCGAGCTGATTCGCGCGGAGCGGCTGCGGATGGGGACATTCGACGACAATCGGCGTCACCACCGGGTGATGGCGGAATCGTTCCGGCGCATCGAGTTTCGCCTTGATCCACCGTCCGGCGACATCGGACTGCTTCGCGAGGTCGAGCGTTTTCCGTTCGTGCCGACCGATCGTAACCGGCTGCAGCACGACTGTTACGAGGCCTACAACATTCAGGTCGCCGGGCTTGAACAGCGGATGCGCGCATTGAACTATCCCAAGATCGTGATCGGGATTTCTGGTGGTCTGGACTCGACGCACGCGCTGATCGTCGCTGCACGCGCGATGGACCGGGAACAACGCCCGCGCAGCGACATTCTGGCGTTCACACTGCCCGGCTTCGCGACCGGGGACCGCACCAAACGCAACGCTGTTGAGCTGTGCCGAGCCCTTGGTGTCACGTTCTCCGAAATCGACATCACCGAGACCGCGAAGCTGATGCTCAAGGAGATTGATCATCCATTCTCACGCGGCGAAAAGGTCTACGATGTCACCTTCGAAAACGTCCAGGCCGGGCTGCGCACCGACTATCTGTTCCGACTGGCCAACCAGCGCGGCGGAATAGTGCTCGGCACCGGCGACCTGTCCGAACTGGGGCTGGGCTGGTCGACATACGGTGTCGGCGACCAGATGTCGCACTACAACGTCAATGGCGGCGTGCCCAAAACGCTTATCCAACACCTCATCCGCTGGGTGATCTCCTCCGACCAGTTCGAGTCGGAGGTGGGTGAGGTACTGCAGTCTGTGCTCGACACTGAAATCACCCCTGAACTGGTGCCCAGCGGTGAAGAAGAAGAACTGCAGAGCAGCGAGGCAAAGGTCGGGCCGTTTGCCCTGCAAGACTTTTCACTGTTCCAGGTGTTGCGCTACGGCTTCCGCCCGTCAAAGATCGCGTTCTTGGCCTGGCACGCTTGGAGTGATCCCGAGCATGGCGGCTGGCCGCCGGAGTTCCCGGAGAACAAGCGACCCTCATACTCGCTCAAGGAGATTCGGCACTGGCTGGCCGTCTTCGTGCAGCGTTTCTACTCGTTCAGCCAATTCAAGCGTTCGGCGCTGCCCAACGGGCCCAAGGTGTCGCACGGCGGCGCGTTGTCGCCGCGCGGGGACTGGCGCGCCCCGTCGGACATGTCGGCGCAGGCCTGGCTTGACGAGATCGAGCGCGAGGTTCCCGAGGAGTAGGACTCGAAGCCCTCTTGATCAGTCCGCCGAAGTCGCTTCGTCGATCGCATCGGCATACGGTGCGCAGTCCCCGGCGCCGGGCACCAGAGTGGCCAGCGCGCCGGCGGCACAAGCCCGACGCAATGCTTGGTCGCGGCCGTTGGTCCACCCCGCGGAGAGCACGCCGGCAAATACGTCGCCGGCACCCGAGGTGTCGACGACCTCCAGCGCCGGTGACGCGACGTTGAGCTCCTCACCGCCGCCGGCATAGCTGGCGCCGCTGCCGCCGCGGGTGATCACTCGATGCGCAACCGGCCAAACCCATTGCGCCGCTTCGGCTTCGTTGACCACCACCACATCGGTCACTTCGGCTAACTCGGCCAGCTCGCCTGGATCGCCGCCGGACGGTGAAGCGTTGACGATCACGGTCGCTCCGGCCGAATGCGCCTCGCGGGCAGCGGCCGTCGCTGTCGTGACTGGGATCTCCAATTGCAGCAACAGCACATCGCAGTCGGCGACGAGCCCGCACAGCGCGGCGGAGTCTAGCGTCAGGCGACCGTTGGCGCCTGGCGCGACAACGATGAGGTTCTCGGCCGCCGAGTCCACCACGACGACTGCGCTTCCGCTAGGACCGGGCAACGTGATCAGTCCATCAGTGCCCACACCATTCGCGATCAAGTGCTCGCGCAGCGCCAGAGCGGCCGGGTCGTCACCCACGGCTCCGACGAACTGCACCTGCGCTCCGGCGCGCGCCGCAGCCACTGCCTGATTGGCGCCCTTGCCGCCGGGTGTCGATCGGGCCGACGTCGCCAGCACCGTCTCGCCCGGGTGCGGCAGCGTGTCGACGTTCAACCCGATGTCCATATTCACACTGCCCACCACGCATATGCGTGTCATTCCGCCGACGGTATTTCAGTCGCGCTCCGTTTCACAACGGGGCGTTGATAACGGTTTTCGGCAAATCCGATTTCAGCAGATCGTTCGCGTTACGCTGCTGCGTGATCTGCGCTTTTCCCGTTTGACAGCGAAAGGAAGCCGATTGACGCCGCCGCGCTCAACTGATCCGGTGCCGGAAGAGCAAACGGTCCCGGCCGGCAAGGGCAGGCGGAACCCACGGGTGCTGTCCCGGCTCAGCATTCAGTCCAAGATCATGGTGATGCTGCTGGTATCCAGCCTTGCGTCGTTGGCGGTGATCTGCGTCGTCGAGTACATAGCGGGACGTCATGCCCTGTTGCCCGCTGCCGAAGATCGAGCGGTCCAGGCGCGTGAGGCACAGAAGCGGGCAATCGAGATGCTGTTCGCGGACTTGACGAATTCCCTGATCGTCTACAGCAGCGGGTCAACCGCCGTCGATGCGCTGCAGGCGTTCACCGCCGGCTTCGACCAACTGGCCAATGCGACGATCGAGCCTGACCAACAACAGTCGCTGATGACCTTCTACAACGAAAAGCTGATCAAACCTATCCAGCAGGCTACTGGCGAGAAGCTGAGCATCGATGCGGTGCTGCCGGACGACAACGCGCAAAAGTATCTTCAACTGCACTACACCGTCCCGTCGTTCGGCACTTCAGCCCCGCCCGATGACCCCGGTGACGGCAGCGCGTGGTCGGCCGCGAATGCCCGTTTCAACAACTACTTTCGCGAAATCGCGACGCGCTTCGAATACCGCGATGCAATGCTGCTCGACGCTCGGGGCAACCTGGTGTACAGCGTGAACAAGGGCCCCGCGCTGGGCACCAATATCCTGACCGGTCCCTATCGCGAGTCCAACTTGCGCGGCGCATATGAAAAGGCAATGGCGGCCGACTCGGTGGACTTCGTGTGGATCACCGACTTCCAGCCGTTCCAGGCCGCGCTCGGGGCGCCCGTCGCATGGCTGGTATCGCCGATCATTGCAGCGGGCAAGACGGCGGGAGTGCTGGCGCTGCCGTTGCCGATCTCGAAAGTCAACAGGCTGATGACGGCCAACAAACACTGGAAAGCTGCCGGCTTGGGAGAGACCGGCGAGACGTATTTGGCCGGTCCGGACAACCTGATGCGTTCTGACTCACGGTTGTTCCTCGAAGACCCGAAGAAATACCAGCGCGAAGCCGTGGCGGCAGGTACACCACCCGACATCGTCGAAAAAGCGATCAAGTGGCACGGCACGACGCTGGTCCAGCCCGTCGAGACGAAAGCTGTTCGCGCCGCCCAGCGCGGACAGACCGGAACCGTCGTCGACACCGGCTATTTGGGAGACAAGGAACTGGCGGCCTACGCGCCGTTATCCGTGCCGAATTCCGACCTGCGCTGGTCGATCGTTGCAACCCGGGACACCGCCGAAGCCTACGCCCGGATCAGGTCATTCACCCGGACCCTGGTATTGACGGTCACGGCGGTAGTTTTCGTAATCTGCGTCGCGGCGATGCTGGTTGCCCAGATATTCGTGCGACCCCTCCGGCGGCTGCAAGCCGGCGCACAGGAGGTAAGCGCAGGCAAGTATGACATCACGATACCGGTGACATCGCGTGACGAGATAGGCGATCTCACTGTCACTTTCAACGAGATGAGCCGGAATCTTCAGATCAAGGAAGACCTGCTTACCGAACAACGCAGAGAAAACGACCGGCTGCTGCTGTCGTTGATGCCCGAGCCGGTCGTGCGGCGCTACCGCGACGGCGAACAGACTATCGCCCAAGAGCACCAGGACGTCACGGTTATCTTCGCCGACTTCGTCGGCCTCGATGAGATCTCGGACCAACTCTCGGGTGACGAATTGGTAGGAATTGTCGACGCACTGGTCCGTGAACTTGATTCAGCGGCAGAAACCCTTGGTGTTGAGCCGATTCGGACCGTGCACAACGGTTACCTCGCCAGCTGCGGCTTGAACGTTCCGCGGCTGGACAGCGTGCCCCGAACCATCGACTTTGCCCTAGAGATGCAACACATAATTGAGCGATTCAATAGCCAGACGGGCCACCACCTCAGTCTTCGGGCCGGCGTTAACACCGGCAACGTCATCAGCGGATTAGTCGGTCGCACTAGCGTGATCTATGACATGTGGGGTGCCGCCGTCAACCTTGCCCACCAGATGCATAGCGGTGCAGGGGAGTCGGGGATCTATGTCACCTCCGAGGTATACGAGGTGATGCATGACATTCGGCAGTTCACGCCCGCAGGCAGCATTACGGTCGGCGGCGTGGAGCAGCCGATCTGGCGATTGGCGGACCGCAGGTGAAATTCTCTGAGCCAGCTTGGCTTTACTGGGCCGTCGGGCTAACGGTCGCACTGCCCGTCACGCTGATTGGTCTCACCGAATTGCACCAGGTGCTCGCACGTAGGCAAAGCGCTCTGGCCCGACCGATCAACGTGCTGCGCAACTATCTGGTTCCGCTGACCGCCCTGTTGCTGCTGTTGACCGAGGTGGTGCAGGTTCCGGCACAGGTCACCTCGGTGCGGGTACTTGCTACGGTATTCGGCTTTTTGGTGCTGGTGCTGCTGTTGTCCGGGCTGAACGCCACCCTGTTCGAGGGAGCCCCGCAAGGTTCTTGGCGCCGACGGGTACCGACGATATTCCGCGACGTAACAAGGCTTTTGCTGATCGCGGTGGGTTTGGCGCTGATCTTCTCCTACGTATGGGGAGTGCGTGTCGGTGGGCTGTTCACCGCGCTGGGCGTTACGTCGGTGGTCATCGGCCTGATGCTGCAGAATTCGGTCGGTCAGATCGTGTCGGGCCTGTTCATGTTGTTCGAGCAACCCTTTCGGATCGGCGACTGGCTGGATACCCCGGCGGCGCGGGGACGCATAGTGGAAGCGAACTGGCGCGCCGTTCACATCCAAACCGACCGCGGATTGCAGATCACCCCAAATTCGGTGCTCGCCGCTACCTCGTTTACGAATCTCAGTCGCCCCCCAGGTGCACACAAATTGTCGATAACCACCATGTTTTCTCCGGCCGACCCGCCCGACCTGGTGCGACGGCTGCTATCGCGGATCGCGGACATGCTGCCGCAGCGCAAGCCCGGCACCACACCGACCGCGGTGGCGACCGGCAGCGGCGAGTACCTCGTCACCATCGGGTTGAAGTCGCCAGCCGACGACGGCCCGGCGCGCTCGACTTTCCTGCGATGGATCTGGTACGCGGCCCGGCGTGAGGGCCTTCATCTCGACGGCGCCGACGACGACTTTTCCACTCCCGCACGGGTGCAGATGGCGATGCGAACTGTTGTGGCACCGGCCTTGCGGCTGAGCCTCACCGACCAACAGTCCCTGCAGGCGCACGCCAGAATCGTTCGATACGGCACCGACGAATTCGTGCTGATGGCCGGTGAAGTGCCCACCGCGATGACCTTTTTGGTCAAGGGCACCGTCCGGCTGACAACCACTACCGAAGACGGTTCAGTGCTGCCACTGTCTGTGCTGGAAGAAGGGTCCTTCCTCGGGCTGACCACACTGACCCGTCAACCACACCTTGGTTCGGCTTATGCGCTGGAAGAAGTCACAGCGCTGGAGATCGACCGCGAGCACATCCAAGATCTCGTCATGCGGTCACCTCTGCTGCTTCAAGAACTGGGACGCATCATCGACGACCGGCGAAAGCGCGTCGGCAGCCCGGCGCCGTGAGTGCGGCCGGCCGAGATGAAGTGGGGTTTCCCATGCAGGTAGAAGGCCACTACTTCGCCGCAGACGCAGACTCGCACGACGAACTTTCGCGGCTGAGGCTGTTGGAGAACGAATGCGATCCGCATACCCGCCGCTTTTTCGAGGCCATCGGCGTCGGCCCTGGATGGCGTTGTTTGGAGGTCGGCGCCGGCGCGGGTGCGATCGTGCGCTGGCTTGCCGAGCGCGTCGGTCTAACCGGACATGTAGTCGCTGCCGATGCCGACCCGAGGTACCTCAGAGATCTATGTCTGCCGAATGTCGAAGTGCGCCAATGCGACATCACCCTCGATGACGTGGAGTCCGAGTCATTCGACCTGGTTCACTGCAGGTTTGTCCTGATGCACTTGGATGACCCTGCAGCTGCGTTACGGCGCATGACCGGCGCGCTGCGTCCAGGCGGTTGGCTGGTCGCAGCCGACCCCGATAACGACGTCGCGGGGTCGGTGGATCCCGATCATCCGCTGTCCGAGTTGTTCGACTCTTGCTATCGCAAACGCGTTGAGTTCGCCTCGGCGGCCAAGATTGCCGATTTTCGGTTCGGCAAGGTCTTGCTGTCACACATGGAGGCGCTCGGACTGGTGCAACTGGGCAACGAGGGCGTCGCACGTGTTGTGCATGGTGGCGACCCATTCTCGGATATGTGGATCAAAACCTGGCAGCGAATCGACGATGCGGTCATCGAGCGTGGCGTCCTGAGCGAGGGCGAGATGGCCAAGATGCGGCAGGCCTACGAGGATCCGACCTTCACCTACCGAACTCAGTTGACCCAATATGTGTGGGGACGCAAGCCCACGCGAGATTGATCGCCTATTTGTGCTTGTGGTGATGCTCGCCCAAGGCTAGTTTCTCGGCACTGTCCGCATATCGCCCTTCGAGATCGGCAATCAGGCCTTCGTCGGTCAAGTCAAGCGGCCGTGAATTCCCCCAGTCATGTTGAGCCACTTCGTGCAAGCGTTCCGTGACGTCGTCGTCGCGCACTTCGATGGCGAGCTCACGCCGGCTATCGAAGCTACCCGGTGCCAGGTTGATGGACCCGACAATGCCCCGAATGCCATCGGCCAAAATCATTTTGGCGTGCAGTTTGAGATGCTTCAGCCGGTGGATCTTGACCTCGACGTCGTCCAAGATGCGTAGGCCGCCGACTCCTTCAATGAGCTTTTCCTTCTTGAGGGTATGCGGCGGCCGAGCCATCACATGAACTTTCACACCACGACGGGCCGCGCGCACCAGACGCTCGATGATGATGGCATCTTGATAGCGCTCATTCTGGATGAAAAGGAAATGCTTGGCTTCATCAATGAATTCAGCGATACGATCTCGCCCGTTGGTGGGACACCAAATCAGGTGTGAGCGGGACCCAGGGTCAAACGCCTGTCGGTTCCAATCGGCTTCAAAGCAGGCGATGATCTCCTTCACCTCGGCGCCGCGGGAGGTCACGACGGCGTAGTCGCGGGTCTCGGTGAAGTTCTCGGTTGCCCAGTTCAGCGACTTGACGAAAGCGTGCGCGTCATCCACCACCATGGACTTCTCGTGGGTGAGATCGAAAGCCGGGTTGCTATCGAGAACTTCGACGCCGCCTGCGGTCAGTCGAGCCCGTGCGTCCTCGTTGTCCGCCTCACCGCTACGCCGGGCGGGATTCAGCATCACTTGAACCTTTACGCCACGTTTCTGCGCGGCGATAACGGCCTGCAACAACGCCGGATCGGAGAAGACGAACATCTTGATTCGCAGCGACTGCGTTGCGCCGTTGATGGCGTTGAGCACAGGCCGCGCGGAGTCGTCAGGGAGAACGATTATCGAATGGGACATTTGACCTCCACGGTATGCCTGAAAGCGCGGCCTACGCCGAGGATTCCTCGTACTGGATGCGATGCAGGCCAGCGTAGACGCCGCCCAGCGCCAGCAACTGCTGATGGGTGCCATTCTCGGCGATCACGCCGTCCTTGAGGACGATGATGTCGTTTGCGTCGCGGATCGTGCTCAGTCGATGCGCGATAGTAATCACCGTCCGACCCTTCATCAGCCGTTCCAGCGCCTCGACCACAAGTTGTTCGGACTCGGTGTCTAGTGCCGCGGTCGGCTCATCGAGGATCAGGATCGGGTTGTCGCGAATGATCGCGCGGGCGATGCCAATTCGTTGCCGCTGGCCACCGGAGAGCGTGAGACCGCGCTCACCGACCGCGCTGTCGTAGCCGTTGGGCATGCGGCTGATGAACTCATGGGCATTGGCCAGTTTCGCCGCCTGCACGATTTCGTCCTCGGTGGCCCGGGGGTGGCCGTAGGCGATGTTCTCGCGGATCGTCCCGCGGAATAGCACGGTCTCCTGTAGGACAAAGCCGATGTGCTTGCGGAGTTCGTGCAGCTTGTAGTCGCGGACGTCGACGCCGTCGATCTTGATGCTGCCCGAGTCTCCGTCGTAGAACCGCGGGATGAGGCTTACCACAGTGGATTTCCCACTGCCGGTGGGGCCGACGAACCCGACCAGTTGGCCCGGCTTGATTGTGAAACTGACGTCGCGCAAGACCGGGCACGCCGGGTCGTAGCCGAAAGACACATGGTCGAATTCGATGAGGCCGCGCAACGTCTCAGGCTCCAGACCATCGGGGCGGTCCGGAATAACGGCGTCGGCATCGAGAATCGCCCGGACTCGCTCCACGCCCACCGATGTCTGTGCGATCGTATTGGTCATCGTGGCGAGATCCTGCACTGGCTTGAAGAACATGGCCAGATACGAAAGAAACACGGTGAGGGTGCCGACTTCCATGGCGTCGGCCAACACCAGCGATGTGCCCCGCCAGAGCACCAAACCGGTGCACAGCGCGACCACGATGGAGACGAACGGAGCGAGCAGTGCCTTGATCCGCCGGGCCCGCAGCGCCGCGTCGATGGTTTGTTTCCCGACCCGGCTCAGCTCCGCCTCCTGCAGGTCCTCGCGCTCGAATGCCTGAACGACGCGAACCGACTCCAGACCCTGCTGCACTGCGCTGACGATGTCGGCCTGGCGTAGGCGCACCTCGTGTGTCGCTTTCTTCACCGCCGTCCGGACTCGCGAGACGAAGAACAGCAAGAACGGCGTCACGATGATCGCGATCAGCGCGAATTCCCAGTCGATTGCGAACATCACGCCCAAGATGCCCACGATGGTGAGCGCGTCGATGAGGATGTCGGTGATGGAGTCGGACGCGAAGCTTTGGATGGTGTCGACGTCATCGTTGATGGTGCTGACAATCGCGCCAACCTGGTGGGTGTCGTAGTAACTGAGCGAAAGCCGCTGCAGATGGTGGTAGGTGCGCGTGCGCAGATCGTAGGCAACCCACTGGCCGACGGTCTCGGTGTAGTAGTTGGCGATGTAGGACGCGACGGCGTTCACGATGGCGATCACGATGAAGAACAGCGCCGCCAGCTCCGCGATGTGCATTTTGTTTTTGCCGCCGAGGATCGGCAGCAGGTCCGTCATCCAATGCGGAAGCGGGTGCTTGGCGACCACCACATTGTCGAGGATGACTTTCAGCGGCCAAGGGCCGGCCAGGCTCATGGCCGTTTGCATCAGCATGGCCGCCAAGATGATCGCGATGACCCACCGGTATGGCCGGACTAATTCAAGGATTAGGCGCGTCATAGCAACCTTCTTCCTTTGTGGGCAGAATGCCAGACGGACGTGATCCCAGCTAACAACTCCGTGTACTCGAAGTGAAGCCCTCCGCGACGAAGCTACCAGCGCAAAGGACGTTTTCGCGCTGCTTTGGTGCAAAACCGGCTGCGCTCGAACACAGCCGCGCTGCCTGGGTAAACCCGCCAAGAGTCGAGCAGTGGCAACTAACGACGAAGGCCCATAGCGAGTTTGGACGGCGGTCGCCGAATTCGCCTCTGCGCAGCTTTCGCGGGCCTTACCCTTAAGCGGCAGCATGTGTGCCGGGGAGGTTCAATGCGGGTCGTTGTCCCGATCGTTTTCGTCGCAGTTGCCGCGGTGGCGGCAGCGGGTTTCGTCGGCGCCGAACCACCGCCCACCCAGGTGATCACGGCAGTGACTGTCGGCCCCAATGGAGAACCAATCAACGGCTACCAAGTGGCGCCGTCACAAAGCAACGTCGACAACGTAGTCGACTGCACCACACCATCTCCAGCTGCGGTAGCCGATGACATTTACTACTGCTCACCGAGCGCGGCCGGCGCTGACGTGTGCTGGCCGTCAACACCGGGATCCCTACTCTGCGGTGACGATCCCTGGAATAGAGAGCTGCATCGGGTGACCTACCCCGATCCGCTGCCGCATGTTCAGCCCGTTGCGGCACCGCAACCGTATGCGCTGCTGCTCGACGACAACACCCACTGCTTGTTGCGCAACGGCGGCGCCTGGGGCGGACGCCAAGACGGCTATGTCGGGGCCTACATTTGCGGCGCGCCCAGCGCGAACCTGGCCGTGCTCGTGTTACCCAGCCAGGGCGCCACTGCCGCGATCGATCGCTCGATGCCGGCATGGACCGTCAAAACCGGCCAGCTCGGATCCCCGACGGCGGTCTTCCCGCCGCCCCAAACGCACACGGTGACCAGCGCCTGGTTCGCCGGTGACTTCATGCCCGTCTGAAACGTGGGGAGGACCAGCATATGAGCGGCATATCAAGGCGTGAGTTCGGCCGGCTCGCAGCCGGGGTGGGTGTGCTCGGCTTGGGCGCGACGACGGTGGGATGCGGGCCGTCCACACCCCCGATGCAAACCGAGACCGCCAACCCGGTGCCGGATGCGACGACCCGGGCCATCAGGCTGACGCAGCCTGCGCTGAACCAGATCATCGGTAACCACGCCCAGACGCTGCTCCAGAATCTGCATGCGAAGACCAACCAGCCCGGGGCCAACTACGGGGTCGCGGTGGCGTTCGCGTATCCGAATCGCCAATTCAATCCCTATTACATGTATGGCACGGTGGCCGACCAGACCCCGCCCACGCCGAGAACGTTGTTCTGCATCGGGTCGATCACCAAAACCTTCACCACTGCGCTGTTTGCCAACGGGGTGGTGACAAATCCCGGTTGCTTCGATTGGGATGCGGGCCTGCAGCGCTACTTGTCCGGATACCTCGGCGGCAGCGGCAATCTCAGCCAAACAATGCTGAAGATCACCCCGCGAATGCTGGCTCAGCACACTTCCGGTCTGCCCACTCCGTCGGGCAGTCCCCAAGACGGCGTGGGTCTCTTCCAAACCAGCCCGTCGGCGCCACCGCCTGGGCTGCTTGACTTCTGGCGGACCCACAACGGTCTGCCCCCGGGTAGCTGCTGGCGTTATTCGGACATGGGTTTCATCACATTGGGCTTCACCACGGCCGCTGCCTACGGCTGCGCGGCCGGGGGCAATCCTCCACCGGCACAGGCATATTCGGCTCTGCTGCAGAGCCAGATCACCGGGCCGCTGAACATGCCCGACACAGTGACGATCGTGCCGGGCGGCGCTCCGGTGGCGCAGGCCTATCCCGACGGCGGCCAGATGGTCTCCGCCAGCGCGGCGTCCGATCTCAAGTCCTCGGCCACCGACATGCACACCTGGCTGCAGGCGCAGCTGGCGGCGCCTAACGGATCTAGGCCGCTGGACAAAGCGCTGGCGTCGACCACCCAGTCGTCGCCGCTGTCGCTCAACCAGTGCGGCGAATCCCAGCGCGGACCTGCGAATATGGGCTTGGCCTGGCAGGTCTCGCCCGGTCCGCCGCGAATTGTCTGGAAGGACGGTCTGACGTCGCTGGGCGGCTGTTCGTGTTGGATCGGTATGACCATGGGCGGTCCGAACGAAGAGCCGCTCGGCATCGCGGTTCTGGCCAACACCTACTGGACCAAGGGCCAGCCGAACATCATTGCCGACAACGCCGGAATAGCTATGCTCAAAGAGATCTCAGCCGCCATCTGATGCGCTGGGCGAGCATGCGCACGGATGCGAAGCCCGGCTTGCCGGGCGGCCATCCTAGAGTCAAATGGGGCCGTGTCAACCGGGCCGTAGGAAGATCGATACCCTGGGTTAATGACAGTGCATGCTCCGTCGGCTCCTGACTTGCGCCAACAGGTGCACCAAGCCGCACGTCGGGCACGGGTCGCCGCCCGAGTGCTGGCCTCACTGCCGACGGTCGCCAAGGACCAGGCATTGTGTGTCGCCGCCGACGCAGTCGTCGCTAACATCGATCGGATCCTGGCGGCTAACGCCGAAGATTTGAACGCGGCGCGGGCCGCCGAGACACCGACCTCGATAATCGACCGGTTGGCGCTGGACCCGAAGCGGGTCGACGGAATCGCCGCCGGCCTGCGTCAGGTCGCAGGACTGCCCGACCCGGTCGGAGAGGTTCTGCGCGGCTACACCTTGCCCAATGGCCTCGCACTACGCCAGCAACGGGTGCCGCTCGGCGTTGTCGGGATGGTTTATGAGGGTCGGCCCAACGTCACCGTCGATGCCTTCGGTCTGGCGCTCAAGTCCGGCAACGCCGCGCTGCTGCGCGGTAGTGCATCGGCGGCCAATTCCAACGAGGCGCTGGTCTCGGTGTTGCGTGCTGCGCTGCGAAGTGAAGATTTGCCCGCCGACGCCGTCCAGCTGCTGTCGTCGGCCGACCGCTCGACCGTCACCCATCTGATCCAGGCCCGCGGCTTGGTCGACGTGGTGATCCCGCGCGGGGGAGCAGGGCTGATCGACGCGGTGGTTCGCGACGCGCAAGTGCCGACCATCGAGACCGGTGTCGGCAACTGCCACGTCTACGTGCACGATGCCGCCGATCTCGAGATGGCTGAACGGATCCTGCTCAATTCCAAGACCCGTCGGCCCAGCGTCTGCAACGCGGCCGAGACGCTTTTGGTCGACACCGCGATCGCCGGACAGGCCCTGCCGCGACTGATTTCGGCGCTGCAAGACGCCGGCGTGACCGTACATCTCGACCCCGACGAGGCCCACTTACGGCGCGAATACTTGGCGATGGAGATCGCAGTCGCCGTCGTCGATGGTGTCGACGAAGCTATCGCACATGTCAATGAGTACGGCACCGGTCACACCGAAGCCATCGTGACCACCAATATGGCTGCCGCCCAACGGTTTACCGAAGCGGTCGATGCGGCTGCGGTGATGGTCAACGCGTCGACAAGCTTTACCGACGGTGAGCAATTCGGGTTCGGTGCCGAGATCGGCATCTCCACCCAGAAACTGCACGCCCGCGGGCCGATGGGACTGCCGGAACTGACCTCGACCAAATGGATCGTCTGGGGAGACGGTCAGACCCGCCCGGCCTGAATTGCTGAGGAGACCACAAAAGTGACTGTGCCCGCGCGGCCCGCACCGCTATTCGCCGACATCGACGATGTCGGTCAGCGGCTGGCCGAAACCGGCTACCTGCCCGACACCGCCACTGCGACCGCCGTTTTCCTCGCCGACCGGCTGGGCAAACCGCTGCTGGTGGAAGGACCCGCCGGGGTGGGTAAGACCGAGCTGGCCCGCGCCGTCGCGCAGGCCACCGGATCCGGTCTGGTTCGGCTGCAGTGCTACGAGGGCGTCGACGAGGCCCGCGCGCTCTACGAGTGGAACCATGCCAAGCAAATCCTGCGCATCCAGGCCGGGTCCGGCGACTGGGACCAGACCAAGATGGACGTGTTCAGCGAGGAGTTTCTGCTGTCGCGGCCGCTGCTGACCGCGATCCGGCGCACCGAGCCCACCGTGCTGCTGATCGACGAAACCGACAAGGCCGACATCGAAATCGAGGGTCTACTGCTAGAAGTGCTGTCGGACTTCGCAGTGACGGTCCCCGAACTGGGCACTATCACCGCCGAGCGGGCGCCGTTCGTGTTGCTGACTTCCAACGCCACCCGCGAGCTGTCCGAGGCGCTCAAGCGTCGCTGCCTGTTTTTGCACATCGACTTCCCCAGCCCTGAGCTGGAACGCCGAATCCTGTTGTCCCGCGTCCCGGAATTGCCCGGACACATCGCCGACGAACTAGTGCGCATCATCGGTGTGCTACGCGGAATGCAGCTCAAAAAGCTGCCGTCGGTGGCCGAGACCATCGACTGGGGACGCACGGTGCTGGCGCTGGGCATGGACACCATCGATGATGCGACCATCGCCGCCACGTTGGGCGTCGTGCTCAAACATCAATCCGATCAGCAGCGCGCTACCGGCGAACTTCGGCTGAACTAGGACACTGATGGCCGTCCGCCGCGTTCGTCCCAGCCATCCACTGGCGCCGAACGGCTTGCCCGGTCATCTGGTGGGCTTCGTCGAAGCGCTTCGTGGACAAGGGATTTCGGTTGGGCCATCGGAAACGGTGGACGCCGGCAAAGTGATGGCGGTGCTGGGTCTCAGCGACCGCGAGGTGCTTCGTGAGGGTCTCGCATGTGCGGTGTTGCGCAGGCCCGAGCACCGTGAGACCTACGACGCGATGTTCGACCTGTGGTGGCCCGCCGCGCTGGGTGCGCGTGCGGTGGTGGCCGAAGAGGTGCAGGCCGATCCCGAGATGCAGCTGCCGCCTGACGATGTCGAGGCGATGCGGCAGATGCTGCTGGATCTGCTCACCGCCAACGCCGACCTCGCCGACATGGATGAGCGGCTGGTCGCGATGATCGCGCAAATCGTCGACGCCTACGGCAAATACAACTCCAGCCGTGGCCCGTCCTACTCGTCGTATCAGGCGCTCAAGTCGATGGCGCTCGACGAGCTGGAGGGCAAGCTGTTGGCCGGTCTGCTCGCCCCCTACGGCGACGAACCCACGCCGACTCAGGAGCAGATCGCCAAAGCGCTTGCTGCCCAGCGAATCACACAGTTGAGGAAGATGGTCGACGCCGAAACCAAGCGGCGCACTGCCGAGCAACTCGGTCGCGACCACGTCCAGATGTACGGAATCCCGCAGCTGGCTGAGAACGTCGAATTCTTGCGCGCCTCCGGCGAACAGCTTCGCTCGATGCGCAGGGTGGTGCAACCATTGGCCCGCACCCTGGCCACCCGGTTGGCCGCCCGTCGGCGCCGTGCCCGTGCCGGGGCGATCGACCTGCGCAAGACGTTGCGCAAGTCGATGTCCACCGGCGGCGTCCCGATCGACCTAGTGCTGCGCAAGCCGCGCCCGGCGCGTCCAGAACTAGTGGTGCTGTGCGATGTGTCGGGGTCGGTCGCCGGTTTCAGCCACTTCACCCTGTTGTTGGTGCATGCACTGCGGCAACAGTTTTCCCGCGTTCGCGTGTTTGCCTTCATCGACACCGCCGACGAGGTGACCCACATGTTCGGTCCGGACGCCGACCTGGCCGTGGCGATCCAGCGGATCACCCGCGAAGCGGGTGTCTACACCCGCGACGGGCACAGTGATTACGGCAACGCGTTCGTCTCGTTCATTCAGGCGCATCCGAACGTGCTGTCGCCGCGCAGTTCGTTGCTGGTGCTCGGGGACGGCCGCACCAACTACCGCGACCCGGCGACCGACGTGCTGGCTCACATGGTGACCGCCAGCCGGCACGCGCACTGGCTCAACCCGGAGCCCAAACACCTGTGGGGCAGCGGCGACTCGGCAGTGCCGCGCTACCAAGAGGTGATCACGATGCACGAATGCCGCTCCGCCAAGCAGCTGGCCGCGGTGATCGACCAGCTGCTGCCGGTCTGACGCAGCTCTTGAAATTCTGCATCATCACATCTGCCCCACCCGTCCCTGACCGCCGTCGTGCGCGATGTGCCCGCCTCACAGCGACAATCGCGGTCTTAGGTCCGCTGCTTTGGCTTCTGCCATGTGGTTGACGAGAGTTGTCGCTGAGAGGCGGGCAGATCGTTGCTCTTGCCGGCGCGGAGATTTCTGAGGCAGATGTGACGATCCGCCGTCCGGAGCTGCGTCGGGCCCTCCAGTAAGCTGGCAAACCATGCGAAAGCGGCGGCTGGGAGTGATGGGTGGGACATTCGACCCCATCCACAATGGCCACCTGGTCGCAGCCAGCGAGGTCGCTTATCTGTTCGATCTCGACGAGGTTGTCTTCGTGCCCACCGGGCAGCCCTGGCTGAAAGGTCGCCAGGTCAGCGCCGGCGAGGACCGCTACCTGATGACGGTCATCGCCACGGCGGCCAACCCCCGTTTTTCGGTGAGCCGGGTCGACATCGACCGCGGCGGGCTCACCTACACCAAGGACACATTGCGGGATTTGCACAACCTCAACCCCGACGCCGAGCTGTATTTCATCACCGGCGCCGATGCGCTGGCCTCGATCTTGTCGTGGCAGGACTTGGAGCAAATGTTCGCGATGGCGCGGTTCGTGGGGGTCAGCCGGCCCGGCTACGAGCTGGGCCGCGACCATCTCGCCGATGTCCTCGACGGCCTTCCCGATGACGCCCTGACGTTGGTCGAAATCCCGGCGCTGGCTATTTCGTCCACCGATTGCCGTCGGCGTGCGCAAGAGTCGCGGCCGTTGTGGTACCTGATGCCCGACGGCGTCGTGCAGTACATCTCCAAGCGTGAGCTCTACCGCAAACCTGGGGACCAGAGGTGACGGCCAGCCCGGAGGCGATCGAGATGGCCCGGGTCGCGGCGTCCGCGGCGGCGTCGAAGCTTGCCGAAGATGTCGTCGTGATCGACGTCTCCGGTCAACTGGTAATCACCGACTGCTTCGTGATCGCCTCGGCGTCCAACGAACGACAGGTCAACGCGATTGTGGACGAGGTCGAGGAGAAGATGCGCCGGGCCGGCTACAAGCCTGCACGCCGCGAGGGTGCCCGCGAGGGCCGCTGGACCTTGTTGGATTATGTCGACATCGTCGTGCATATCCAACATCAAGACGAACGCAATTTCTATGCGCTGGACCGGCTTTGGGGCGACTGCCCGCTGGTGGCGGTGGACTTGTCGGCGGACTCTGCGAGCCGGTCATGACGACGCGCCGACTGGTGATGCTGCGGCATGGCCAAACCGAATTCAATCTTGGCAGCCGGATGCAGGGCCAGCTAGATACCGAGCTGAGTGAATTGGGTCGCGCGCAGGCGGTGGCCGCTGCCGAAGCGCTGGCCAAACGCCAGCCGCTGCTGATCGTGTCGTCGGATCTGCGACGCGCCTTTGACACCGCGGTCGCGCTGGGGGAGCGCACGGGCTTGAAGGTTCAGGTCGACGAACGGTTACGCGAGACTCACCTCGGCGACTGGCAGGGCATGACGCACGCGGAGATCGACGTGAAAGCGCCGGGCGCTCGGCTGGCCTGGCGCGAGCACGCCACCTGGGCACCGCACGGCGGCGAAAGCAGGGTCGACGTGGCGGCGCGCAGCCTGCCGTTGATCGCCGAGCTGATCGCTGGTGAGCCGGAATGGGGCGCCGACGAGGAGCCGGAGCGGCCGGTAGTGCTGGTCGCCCACGGCGGGCTGATTGCGGCCCTGACCGCGGCGCTGCTGCGGCTGCCGATCGCTAACTGGCCCGCGGTGGGAGGCATGGGCAACGCCAGCTGGACGCAGCTGGCCGGGCACTCCGCCGAGAACGTCGATGACATTCGGTGGCGCCTGGACGTGTGGAATGCTTCGGCACAGGTCGCCGGCGATGTCCTCTGAACAACCGCCGCGCCCGGCGCTGCTGATCTTCGCCGATTCACTGGCCTACTACGGCCCGACCGGCGGCCTACCCGCAGATGACCCCCGCATCTGGCCCAATATTGTTGCTGCGCAGCTAGGTTGGGATCTGGAACTGATCGGCCGCATCGGCTGGACATGTCGGGATGTGTGGTGGGCAGCCACTCAGGACCCGCGGGCCTGGGCGGCGCTGCCTCGCGCCGGGGCGGTGATCTTCGCGACGGGTGGAATGGATTCGCTGCCGTCCCCGCTGCCGACCGCGTTGCGTGAGCTCATCCGATATGTGCGGCCGCCGTGGCTGCGGCGATGGGTGCGCGACGGCTACGGTTGGGCGCAGCCGCGGCTGTCTCCGGTGGCCAGGGCTGCACTGCCGCCACATCTGTCGGCCGAATACCTCGAACTGACGCGCGGCGCAATCGATTTCAACCGGCCCGGCATCCCGATCGTGGCGTCGTTGCCGTCGGTGCACATCGCCGGGACTTACGGAAAGGCCCACCACGGCCGTGCAGGCACGGTCGGGGCGATTACCCAGTGGGCTGAGCAGCACGGCGTCCCGCTCGTTGACCTGAAAGCCGCTGTCGCCGAACATGTTATGAGTGGTCGCGGTAATCCCGACGGTATCCACTGGAACTTCGAAGCCCACCAGGCGGTCGCGGAGTTGACGCTGAAGGCGCTGGCCGAGGCCGGCGTGGCGACGATGCAGAACGCGCAGCGTGATGAGGAGGAGCCGCGCAATCAAGCCGAAGCCACGACCGAGACGCAGCGGGGCTGACCTCAGATGCCTGTCATGGTGGTCACTGACTCGTCGGCGCGTCTTCCCGGCGAACTGCGCCGACAGTGGGGAATTCGGCAGGTGCCATTGCATATCCTGGTCGACGGCCTCGACCTGCGGGACGGCGTGGATGACGTTCCCGACGACATCCACGACTTCGGGCAGGCCACCACAGCCGCAGCCACTCCAACAGAACTGAGCGAGGCTTACCGGCAGGCGCTGGATGACAGCGGCGGCGATGGCGTGGTGGCGGTGCACCTTTCGGCGGCATTGTCGGGAACCTTTGGCGCCGCCGAAACCACTGCGGCCGAGATCGGTTCAACGATCCGGGTGATCGACTCGAAATCGACTGCGATGAATACGGGTTTCGTGGCGTTGGCCGCCGCCCGGGCAGCGGCCGGCGGGGCCGATCTGGACACGGTTGCGGAATCGGCGGCCGCGGCGGTGGGCCGCAATCATGGATTCATCGTCGTCCATCAGCTGGACAATTTGCGGCGCAGCGGACGGATCGGTGGTGCCGGTGCCTGGCTGGGCACCAAGCTGTCGCTCAAGCCGCTACTGCGGATTGAAGACGGCAAACTTGTGCTGGCACAACGGGTTCGCACCGCCAGCAAAGCGGTCGCAACGATGATCGACCGGGTGGGTGAAGTCGTCGGGGAGCGGTCAGCCACCATCGCGGTGCATCACGTCGCCAACCCCGACGGAGCCGCCGACCTGGTCGCCGCACTCGGCGAGCGCCTGCCTGCGTGTGAACCGGCGGTCGTCACCGACTTGGGCCCAGTGCTGGCGTTGCACGTCGGCGCCGGCGCGCTCGCGGTGTGCGTCGAAGTAGCCGAGTAGCCGGGCGCAGCGGGTCGCCGCCATCATCACCGCTGCGCCTGGACCGCCAATGGCGCGGTGTTGTCCTCCTCGGCGGGTGATACCGGCCGAGGCTTTCGTTTGCCGTAGTCACCGCGCGGATGGACCACCAGGGGCCACCAGAACCAGCGGCCCAGCATCGTCGCGAGCGACGGCATGAACAGGGTGCGCACCACCAGCGTGTCGAGCAGCAGACCGATGCAGACCGTCGAGCCGAACTGACCTAGCACCGTCAGGTCGCTGCCCAGCATCGCCGCCATGGTGAAGGCGAACACCAGACCCGCCGATGTCACCACCGCGCCGGTGCCGGCCATCGACCGGATGTATCCGGTCTTGAGCCCGGCGTGAATTTCTTCTTTGAACCTGGATACCAACAACAGGTTGTAGTCGGAGCCGACCGCCAACAGGATGATGACCGAAAGGGCCACGACGATCCAGTGTAGGTGCACGCCGAACAGGTCTTGCCAGATCAGCACCGACAGCCCGACGGACGCGGCGATCGAACTGCTTGCCGTACCGACGATGACCAGTGCTGCCACCACGCTGCGGGTGAGCAGCAACATGATCATGAAGATCAGCGTCAAAGCCGAAATCACCGCGATCATCAGGTCGTATTTCTCGCCGTCGGCCATATCGCGGAAGGTCGCTGCGGTTCCGCCGAGATACGCCTTGGCGTCGGACAGCGAGGACTGCTTGAGTCCCTCTTGGGCGGCGGTTCGCTCCGCGGACACTCGGGAAATTCCCTCGGGTGACATCGGATCACCCTGGTGAGTGATGAAGAAGCGCACCGACTTTCCGTCTGGGGAGAAGAAAAGCTTCACGCCGCGTATGAATTCCGGGTTACTGAACGCCTCCGGCGGCAGGTAGAACAAGTCGTCGTTTTGCGAGGCGTCGAAGCTTTGCCCCATCACGATCGAGGTGTTGCTCATCGCCTCCATCTGGTTGATTATCGCGTTGAACGTTTGGTACAGCGTCAGCGTGATTCCCTTAGTGGTCTTCAGCGTCGCAATCATCGTGGGGATCAACACCAGCATCTCGTGGGTGGCCGTGGCAGTGCGTCCGATGTCACCCGAAAGTTCGTGAAACTTCTCGGCGAGTTGGTCGAAACCATCGAGCGAGTCGAACAACGACCGGAACGAGATGCAGAGGGGGATGTCGTAGCAGTGCTTCTCCCAGTAAAAAAAGCTGCGCAGCGGGCGCCAGGTGTCGTCGAAGTCCGCGATGTGGTCACGCAGGCCATCGGTAATCTGCGAGGTTTCCTCCGTCGTCTTCGCGCTGTCGTCGGCGGCGCTCGAAAGGTCTTTCGTTATTTGAAACAAGCGCTCGGTGTAGTCGATCTGGACCTGCAGCTCGTCGGCCATCTTCAGAATGTCTTTCATTCTGTCTTTCAGAAAATCCATGTTCTGCATGGTTGTCTGGGCTTGGATGCTGTTCTGGAACGGAATCGAGCTGTGCTGGATGGGAATTCCCAACGGCCGGGTGATGTCCTGGACCATCGCGATACCGACGGTGCGGATCTCGTTTTTGGCAACCTTGTCCAACACCAGCATGTCGGCCGGATTGCGCATGTCGTGGTCGGCCTCGATCATCAGCATGTCCGGATTCATCCGCGCTTCGGAGAAGTGTCGGTCGGCCGCGGCATACCCAATGTTGGACCGCGCTGACTCGGGCAGGTAGTGGCGGTCGTTGTAACTTGGTGTGTACCCGGGCAATGCCACCATCCCGACCAGCACGACCGCGCCGCTGATTGCGAAAATCGCTGCGGGCCAACGCACGACCGCGGTACCGACCCGCCGCCATAGCCGGCCGCGGGATTGGCCCTTCTTTTCGAACAGGCCGAAACGACTGCCCAGGAACACCACGGCCGGGCCCAGCGTCAGGCCGGCCGCAACCACGACGATCATGCCGACGAACACCGGTACGCCCATGGTGTGGAACCAAGGCAACCGGCAAAACCACAGGCAGAACGTTGCGCCGGCGATCGTCAGACCCGAACCCAGCACGACGGGGGCGACCCCGCGAAATGTCGTGTAGTAGGCGGTCTCCCGGTCTTCGCCGGCCGCGCGCGCTTCCTGGTACCGGCCGATGAGAAAGATCCCGTAGTCCGTCGCGGCGGCGATCGCCAGCATTGTCAGGATATTCGCGGCGAATGTGGTGAGGCCGAACGCGTTGTTATAGCCGAGCACTGCAACGGTTCCGCGCGCACATAGCAGCGCTAAGAACGTCATGAACAGCTGAATCAACGTGGTGACGATCGATCGGTAGACCAGCAGCAGCATGATCGCGATCGCAGCCAAAGTGAACAACGTGATTTTGGCCAGGCTGGCGTTGCCGATGACGTGCATGTCGTCGGATAGCGCCGCCGAGCCGGTGACGTGCGCCTTGACCCCCGGCGGCGCTTGTTCGTTGTCGACAACCTTGCGGACTGCTTCCACGGATTCGTTCGCCTGCGTGGTGCCCTGGTTACCGGCGATGTTGACCTGGACGTAGGACGCCTTGGCATCGGCGCTCTGCGCACCTGCCGCGGTGAACCGATCTCCCCAGAAGTCCTGGATGTGCTGAACGTGGTCCCGGTCCTGCCGCAACTTACGGACGATGTCGTCGTAGTAGCGGTGCGCGGCGGCGCCGAGTGGCTGCTGGCTTTCCACCACCACCATCACGGTGCTGTTGGAACTGAATTCCTTGAAGTTGTGCCCCATCCGCACCATCGCCTGATTCGACGGTGCTTCCAAGGGCGCCATTGGCGCCGAATGGTTCTCGCCGACGATTTCCAGGCTCGGGACGGCGACGTTGACCAGGACGGTCAGCGCGATCCAGCCCAAAACGATCGGAATCGCGAAGATACGGATGAAGTGCGGGATGACCGGTCGGTGCGGGTGCCTGGACTGGCTTGTCGCGGTGTCGGTCATGCCGACTTCACCAGGCAGAAGGCTTGGGCGTTGTGGCCGTCCGAGCTCCGTTGCTCGCGCAGGACGCCATCGACGGTGATCCGGCAGCCGATGTGGCCGGCGTCAGTTTGGGCCATGATGTTGGCGCTTACCGCGGGCAGCGTGGTGGAAATGGTGTACGACCACGGCAGCGGCGCACCGTTGACCTGGTGCGTGTTGGCGTCGGCGTCCCAGTAGTTGATGTTCGCGACGCTGCCGGGTGGCCCGTCGATCTCATACTTCACGACTTTCGGGTTGAACTGAACGATCTTGATCCCGGCCCCCGCGTTCGCATTGAGGTCTTGCGAACCGAACACCTTGTGCAGCCGAAACACCACCAGTGCCGACACAGCCACCACGACGACCAGAAGCAACGGTATCCACCAACGTCGGAGCAAACCGCCAACCGTCATTCGGTCTACCTCCCGCCCGTCCGCCGCCGTCGAAGCTTCAGTCCGAAACCACCACCGCTGGTCATGTCCATAGAACCTTCGCTCGGCTAACTATGCTAGACGGTAGGGCACGATAGCGTTCCGCTAGGTTCCCTCGATGTGTCCGGTGTCATTACGGCAGTGCCGCACGCCCGGTGATCGGGGGCAGATCGGCGAGCGTCACGATCCCGGGCCTGGCCGCGACGACCGCCGGCACGGCGTTGGTCACCGGCATCGCGGTGTAGATCATGCCCAGCCCCATGAATCCGGGCTCGGTCCAATCCTTCGGCGGTAGGCAATGAACCACCGTGCGCATGTTGGGCAACCCGAAGACTTGGATGACGTGGCCGTGTTCGAGCGGCTTAGGCGGCACCACGTGATTGCCCATGATCCAGTTGAAGCCGACGCTGACCACGTTGCGGTCGCCGACCCAGCCGCGGTGGTAGCCGTACACGCTGCCGACGGTTCCGGCCGGGATCTTCATGAACCCCAAGTCGGAGTCGGCGGTGGCCGCAGTGAAGGTGACGTCGAAGGTGATCTTGTCCAGCGTGGCGCCGATCGCGTCGGCCATCATTGCGGCCGATTCGGCGAAGACTTCGCTTTCGCGCCGGACATTCTCGGCCAGCCCCGGCGTATCCGGGTCCTGCGAAAAACCCATCGCGGTTTGAGTTTCCGCGGACTCGTAGGTGGAGCAGTCCACCGATTCGGTGATGCGGATCTCGTCGACGCGTTCGCAGGACCCGCTGAGCGCCATGCCAACGAGGTTGGTCATTCCAGGATGCGCGCCGCTGCCGAAGATGGTCGAGCCGCCGCGCTCGCAGGCGTCGAGGATTCGCTGTCGGTCTTGCGGGGTCTGCTTGCCGCCGGTGATCCAGGCCGCGCTGGAGCACACGTTGACTCCCGATTCGAGCAGCCGCACGAGCTCATCGATATTGGGCCATAACGGGTTATAGCAACACGCGTCGGGCCGCAGTGCCAGCAGCGCGTCGATGTCACTGGTGGCCTTGACCCCCGTCGCCTCAGGCCAGCCGGACAGTTCGGCGGCGTCGACACCGACCTTGTCTTGGCCGTGGGCGTAGACGCCGACCAGCTCCATGTCCCGTCTGCCGATGATGGCGTGCAACGATCGCCGCCCGATGTTGCCGGTGGTCCACTGGATCACCCGAAACGGACGGTCTGCGCTGATCTTGCTCATCGGGGCCTCCTTTGCCGGTTGCGCCCAACGGTGGGCTTAGGCGTCCAACCGGGTGAATTGGTCCTGGTGGTAGTGCTCGACACACGCGGCGCGCCGGATCTTGCCGCTCGTCGTGGTGGGGATCGACCCGGGGGATACCAGAACGAGGTCTCCTACGTTCAAGCCGTGTGCATTGGAAATCGCTGAGGTGACATCGCTTTTGACGCGGCCGAGCCACTGCAACGCCTCGTCGGTGGAATCGTATCGCTTCTTAAGTTCGACGACGGTGACCAGCTCCTCGGTACTGTTCACCGGAACCGATATCGCCGCGACCCGGCCACCTGTGATCTCTTGGACGGTCGCCTCGATGTCCTCGGGATAGTGATTACGGCCGCGGATGATCAGTAAATCCTTGATGCGGCCGACGATGAACAGCTCACCGTCGAAGATGAAACCCAGGTCGCCGGTTTTTAGCCAGGGTCCGTCCGGGGTGCCTGGTGACGGGTCGACGAGCGTTGCGCCAAAGCAGCGCTGCTCCTCCGGTGGTTTGTGCCAATAGCCGTCGGCGACATTGGCGCCATGGATCCAGATCTCGCCGACTACGTCTGGCGGGCACTCGCGGTTGGTGTCGTCGACGATTCGCACCGTGGGTGATTGCGGCACTTTGTATTTCACCAGCGTCGTGCCCGTCCCGGCCGCGCACGGCTGAGCGCGGCCTGCGGACAGCTCCCCGAGATCGAAGTCAACCGCCCCCGACGAATCACTCCACATGCCAGTCGCCACGAAGACGGTTGCCTCCGCCAGACCATATGACGGACGCATCATGCGGTCTTGAAAATTGAAGTGAGCAAACCGATCAGCGAAACGTTGCAAAGTGGCCGGCTCGACACGTTCGGCACCGCTGATGATGCCAAGCACCCCGCCGAGGTCGAGACCGGCCAGGTCACTGTCAGTTGTCTTGCGCGCGGCCAAGTCAAAGGCGAAGTTCGGCGCCGCCGACCACGCATGAGGATTGCCAGCCAGTGCTCGCACCCATCTGGCCGGCCTTTCCAAGAACGAAACCGGAGTCGTCAGCTCGACGCGATGCCCGTTTAGGATTGGCGCGCAAACTCCCAGCATCAAACCCATGTCGTGGTACAAGGGCAACCACGACACCATCGTGGTATCGGATGGGGCGACCAGGCCGGCGTCCGCGAAGAAGGCGCGCATGAGCTGCTCGACATTCACCTGCAGGTTGCGGTGCGAGATCGTGACGCCGGTCGGCAGCCGGGTCGAACCTGAGCTGTATTGCAAATAGGCGATGTCAGGCAAATCGGCTGTGCCAACAGTCGTTCCGCCATCGACGTCCAGATTCATCGCATCGATTTCGATGATCTTCGGAACAGCGTCCAAACGTGCTTCATCAACGTAATCGGCGATATCTTCGGCGACCGCGGACGTTGTGAGAACAACCGAGGGTGACGTATCGGCAAGGATCGCGCTTACCCGCTCATGACTCGAGCCGCGGTGCGGCAATGGCAGCGGAACTGCGATGAGCCCGGACTGTATGGATCCCAGAAATGCCGCAATGTAATCAAGGCTCTGGGGAGCCAGTATCACTGCCCGGTCTCCGGCCGATCCGTAGGGACGCAGCTCGCCCGCGAGATTTAGTGTCCGACGGGATAACTGCGACCAGGTGAGACTCTCGGCTACACCCGGCCAGTCGTCTTCGTAGTTGGTAAAAGTGAAGGCCACGTCGTTGGGCCGCAGGCTGGCGCGCCCGTGCAGCATTGAGAGAACAGATGACTGGGGCATAAGCGTCTCAGTGGTCAGCTTCGCCTGCGCCGTGCGACAACACGGACATGGCACCAGCGAGGATCTGCGAGAACGGGTCTGCGCCGCCGCCGAATGTCGCCTGGTTGGCTGGCGCAGTGACTTCTGCTGGGTCGAAGCCGTGCACCGGGTCCACCTGAACCGGAGCGGTCGACGGGTCGTCGTTTCGCGAATAGCCTGCGTTCACCCGGGGGATCAGGATTGCGTCGAGCTTGTTCAGCGTGCCCTCGTCAATCCCGATGTATTTCAACGGCATGACAAGAGGAAGGTGCCTCTCCGGGACCATGATCGTCGTGTCTTTTGCGCCCCTGGAGTTGATCGTGGTTCTGATGTTCTGCGGCGGCACCATGCTCTTGTTCGTGAACGCCACCGCGGTGTGACCGGTGGCCAGACCCATCAGCGTGTTAGCGAGAGCAAACATGTTGTCCGGCCGGTCGGGGAAGTCTGCGATGGAGTCGTACGCGGCCACGAACCGGTTGGTGTCGTACTGGCTCTCGTACGGCGGCGGCATGGTGAAGTCGAGTGCGGGAACAACGCTGCCGACCGGGAACGTGGCGGTGAGGAAACTCTGACCGAAGGCGTGATGCCCAATGGGGTCGCCGAACGTTGCGAAGTTCAGAGTGTTCGGCGGGGGAGCAGCCGGGTCAGTCGCCAGCCGGGCCTGCGCGCCATCGACCACGAACCCGCCCTCGGACAAGCCGATCGCCGTACCGGGGCGACCGGTTTTGATCGCCGCTTCGAGGTTGTCTACTCCCGCGTCGACCGACTCGCCGACGCTGGGACCGTCGACCCCCAGGCCGGGGAACAGCGCATCGATCTTGCCGATGCCCGGAAAGAGTCGCTCCAGCACGTGCCCCTGAACCTGGCCTGCCGGGTAGCGGACGATTTCGCGCTTCTGGCCGGGGAACCATTGGGCGCCTTCCTGGCGGATGTACTCGTCGTAGGGGATGCCCAGCACGTGAGCGCCGCCGAGGGCAAACGCTGTCTGGTCGCCCGGCGCACCGGGGGTTGGCGGACCGCCGATGGGCGTGTCGTCGGCCGACGCGACGCTAACGCCGAAACATGTTGTGGCACTGAGAGTTACCAGCGTCGTAACCTCTGCGAGTAGTTTCTTCATACCTACTCCTGACCCCTCGGCTTCTCTCGTAGTCTCACATACGTCATGGGTGCGCGCTAACCCGGCTGTGGCTCGGCACGTCCGGCCGATTTCCGCGACATCGACCGTCGCATTCCCAGTCGTGACGGCCACCAGTTCGCCCGCCCGACCAGCGCCGCGATGGCGGGAACCGTGATGGTGCGTACCAAGAAGGTATCCAGCAAGATTCCCACACCGATCACGAAACCGCCTTGGACCACGGTGCCGATGCTGGAGAACAACAGGCCGCACATCGAGGCAGCGAAGATCAGACCCGCCGCGGTGATCACACCGCCTGTCGAACTCAGGGTGCGGATGATGCCATAACGCATGCTGTGCGGTGACTCGTCACGCATTCGCGAGACAAGCAGCATGTTGTAGTCGGCTCCCACCGCGACCAACACCACGAATGCAAGCGGAGGCACACTCCAATGTAAGTGCTCGCCGAGGATGAACTGATATACAAGCGCACCAATGCCCACCGCTGACAGATACGAAATGACTACGGAGGCAACCAGATACAGCGGGGCGACAATCGCGCGCAGTAGCGCGATCAAGGTGAGCAGCACGACGAAGAGGGTGACCGCGATGATGAACCGGATGTCGTGCTGGTAGTAGTCGCGGGTGTCCTTCAGCCCAACGGTGTAGCCCGCCATCGATATCTTGGCGTCCGCCAACGCGGTATTCGGTTGAGCTCCCCGCGCCGTCGCAAGGATGGCGTTGACCTGATCCATGGCTTCGGTGCTGAACGGATTGAGTTTGGTTTGAACGAGGTACCGCACCGAGTGACCGTCTCGCGAGATGAATACCTTGGCCGCCTCCTGGAACTCGTCCAGATGCAACAACTGGGCCGGGATGTTGAACCCGGCCATTGCAGGTTTTGCAGCGTCGTGCTTCAACGACAACAAGAATGTCGCTGCCTCATTGAGCCCACCGCCCAGCTGTTTGACCTGGTCGACGAGCTGGTTCACCGCGTCAGCAATTTGCCGGCTCCCGCCGGCGAACTGGTTGGCGCCACTTTGCAGCTGGTCGAGGTTCGCCTGCAGACCGCCGGGCTGGTCCATCCCCATGGAGCGCAGCACAAGGGTGAGCTTCTCGACTCCCGCACGCATCCGGTCGGTCGTGGCTTTCAGCGCCTTTTTGTCCGGGTAGTCCTGCAGCTGGTGGGCCAGGTCATTGATCGCGTCGAGGTCTTCTTGATCACGCGAACCAACCAGCTGCTCGAACGCGCCGCGGGTGGTGCTGCAGGACTCATCGAGATCGCAGACCGGGTTGCCCCGCAGCGCGGCCAGCACCGGACCGATCCATTCGAACATGTTCTTGGCCGCGCTGTAGTTCCAGCCCATGGTGTTGCTGAGCGAGTTGACGTGGTCGACGAGTTGGGCCGCGATGTCGACCTCGTGGACCAACGTGTCGCCGCTGTATTGGTCCTTGGAGGACTTAAAGGTGTTCTCCAGTTCCTGCACGCTGGCCGCGAGTTCGCCGACTTGACCGCGCACTTCGTCGAGTTTGTCGGCAAGCGTGACCGACCCTGCCGACAGCTGGTTGAGGTCATTGGTGTGGTCGTTGATCAGCGTGGAACCGCCGGCCAGAAACGTGCCGATAGCGCCCGCCTGATAGGTGGCCCGGAACTGTTCCGGCACGTTCCCGGTGGGGCGCGTAATGCCGCTGATTGCAGCGACATTCGGCAGTTGGCTCACGCGGTCCGCCATCTGCTCCAGGTCTGCAAGGGCTTGCGGCGTGCGAAGGTCACGCGGTGACTGGATGAGGATGTACTCCGGAATCGACTGGTTTACCGGGAAATGGTGATCCAGCGCGGTATAGCCGATGGAGCTCGGAGCAGAAGATGGCAAGGCCTTGCGGTCGTCGTAGTTGTAGCGCACCAAGCCCGCGCAGCTGGCCAGGATGGCCAACACGAGCACACTGGCGACCAGATGGGCCCGTGGCCGGCGCACGATGCGAATGCCCGAACGCCGCCAGAACCGGGCGGTTAGTTCGCTTCGTGGGTTGACCCAGCCGCGTGGTCCGGCGAGCACCAGAATCGCCGGCAGCAACGTCACCCCGGCCAGAAATGCCACGCCGACGCCAATTGCCGCGGCGATGCCGACCGTTTTGAACACACCCATCCGGGCGAAGCTGATCAACAGAAACGTGATTCCCACGGTGGTGGCGGATGCTGCGATCACTTTTCCGATTGAGATCAGGGCCCGCTTGACTGCCTGGTCGAAGTCCTCACCTCGCCGCAGATAGTCGTGATAGCGGCTGATGAGAAAGACCGCGTAATCCGTTCCGGCGCCGGCCATGATCGCGCTCAGAAACACGATGGATTGGTTCGAGACGCCCGTGCTGGTCAGTTGCGAGTAGCCGGCGACGATCGACTGCGCGATCACCAGGGAGACCCCAATGGTGATCAACGGCAGCACCATGGTGACCACGCTGCGGTAAACGACCAGCAGAACGATGAGCACCAGCACGCCGATTGCCAACTCAATTGGAAGCCGATCCCGATCGCCTGCGACCGTGAGGTCGGCGACGGTTGCCGCGGGCCCGGTGATGTTTACCGTCATGCCTGATCCGGCGACCGAGTTTTTGACGAGGTTGCTGATCTGATTGAAGGCGCCGTAGGACCTCGGAGTGCCTAACTCACCCGCGACGCCGACCGGTAGCACCCAAGCCTTGTTGTCCTTGCTGGTCACGATCGAACGCAGTTGCGGCGTGCTGATGAAATCCTGCAACATCACGACGTCTCGCGGGTCCTGGCGCAGAGCGCCCACCAACTGCGAGTAAGTGGCTTCGTCGGCTTTGCCAAGCCCCTTGTCGTCGGTCAGGACCACCAGCAGCAGGTCTTCTGTGCCCGATTCGTGAAACGCTTCGGTCATCTTTCGGGCGGTGACGCTCGACGGCGCATCGCTGGGCAAGATGGCGAGCGGATGCTTCTGGGACATCTCACCCAGGGACGGCAAAGTCAGTGGCAGTGCGACCGCGATCGCGACCCAGATCCCGATGACTGCCCAGGGCCACCGCACCACAAAATTGGCTAGCCGTTGCATGTCGCCCTCACCGCCCGCACATCACTCAAATTGCGCCACGCTATGCGACGCGCCCCCAGTGCCCGCTGTCAGCGACCCGCACGCACACAGACTTCATCGCCTCCATGTAGCGGGTAACTGATTTCTGGGCGACCGGGTTATCGGGATGCATGATCGCCATGACCGTGCCTTCGCCGTACCGGAATATATAGATGGTCAGTTGATAGGAATACCGACCGTCGGGGTAGATTCCTATATTGTTCGCCAGGCCCAGGTCGGCGGCCGCCAGAATAGCGTTGAGCGGTGCAGCGCCGCCATGGAAGAAGTTCGACACGGGAAAGTTCGGCTCTGGCCACTTCAACCACGGTGCCAATTCCAATACCCGGTAATACGGCACCTTCGCCATGTCCAAAGCTGAATCGAAAGAGGCCTGCGCCGCCCACGCGGCATCGCTGAAAGAGGTCGCCGCTATTGGGACAGTGATCGGGATCAAGCCGGTAAACCAACCCTGCGTCATGAAATTGTCGCTGGCTGTGCGGGAATCCCTCGGAGTCAGTCCGTAGTACGTGAGAGCACCCGTGAACTCGTGTTCCACTAGGCCCAGGCAGGCGAACAAGCCGCCGACGAACCGCGCACTGGCCGCAGCGCAGGCCGATTCGAATCGCTCCGTCTGTTCTGGGTCCATCAGGACTTCGGAGGTCATGTAACTGCTCGTCGCCTCCGACGAGTTACCTAACGGCAGTGGGAACTCAGGAAAGCCACCATCGTTGTTCTCGGCGAAGTCAATCCACGCGCGTACCTGAGGCGAATCGACGGTTAACGTTGACGTGAAGTCGCGCTCGCGGGCACAGAAATCGTCAAAGCTGCCCGCGTCGGGGAGCGCAAGGGCCGCACCACCTCCGCTCAACGCCGTATACATTCCGTTGGCTTCCAGCATCGTTGTGCCGATCAGCGTTGCGTCTCCGTGGACATGGTCCATGGCGGCAAAGAGTGTGAAGTAATCTTCGGTCTGGATTATCCCGAAGGTGAAACAGCCCCATTCCAGCGGATTCGGTATGGCCACCACATGAGCTCGTATTTGATCAACGGTCATGTTGCCGTAATTAATGGGCTCAAATTCAATATCAGCTGGATCGCTGATGGCATGCCTGATGAACTCTCCATCACCGTTGTGCTCGAACCAACTGCGGAACGTGTCATGTCGACGCAGGTATGCGTTAAGGGCTTGATCCATTGCAGAAACATCACACTGGCCGGGCACATCACAGCTACCGATGATTTGCCGGGAAAAGCTAAGCCCCGCGGCTGTTCGTTCGCAATAATTACGAAGATGTTGGCCCTGCATGTAGCTGACCGGCACGGAACTGACCGGCGCGTGCCGGGCCTTTTCGGCAGCTGCGGAGGTCGGGTGCCAGGAGGTGACTGAGCCTGGGGTCAACGTCCACTCATTGAGTGAGCCGACGGTAATCTTCCCGATACGCAAAACTTCCTACCCTCCTCGGTTTTGGACGGTTCGCCTCCGGCCACGCTGAACAAGATAACCCTCGCGGCTGTCACTGTGGCGGTCATACATGCGCCTGTGAAAGCTCACAGTAAGTTGACATGTCGCCACGCGGCGTGATGCGCAAGCCGTCAACCATATTTGGCGTAGGGTGCGCGGTGTGTGCGGCGCCCGCTTTCGGCGCCACTTTTGCAATACTGGCGGCGGTCGTGCTTCTGGCGCGTAACCGGGCCGCCCGCTGCAATCGGTCTTCATCGTCCTAAAGCAGAAAGGACAACCGCATGGCATCCGTCGCAGGTCAACAGCACCCGGCACCGGGTTTTGCGATCGTTGGCTATGCGGCGCGCTTTCCGGGTGCCGCGGATGCCAACGAGTTCTGGCAGGTGCTGGCCGAAGGCAGGGATGCGATATCGGAGGTGCCTGCCGACCGGTGGGATGTCGACGAGTTCTTTGACCCGGATCCCGACACGCCCGGGAAGGTTGCGACCCGTCGGGCGGGTTTCGTCGATGACGTGACGGGGTTCGATGCGCCGTTCTTTGGTATGTCGGCGCGCGAGGCCAGGATGTTGGATCCGCAGCATCGGCTCTTGCTGGAAACGGCGTGGCGGGCAGTGGAGCACTCGGGTACCGCGCCAACGGCTTTGGCGGATACCAACACCGGTGTGTTCGTCGGTTTGGCCACCCACGATTACCTGGGGATGGCATCGGGCGAACTGACTTTCCCCGAGATCGAAGCCTATATGGCAATCGGGACGTCGAACGCCGCCGCAGCGGGCCGGATCAGCTTCCGGTTGGGGCTGCAAGGCCCGGCAGTCGCCGTCGACACGGCGTGCAGCTCGTCGTTGGTGGCAATTCATCAGGCGTGTCAGGCGCTGCAGTTGGGGGAATGCGACCTCGCCCTGGCCGGCGGTGCGAATGTCCTGCTCACTCCGGCGACCATGATCACTTTCTCCCACGCTCACATGCTCGCGCCGGACGGTCGGTGCAAGACGTTCGACGCGGCGGCAGATGGCTATGTGCGCGGCGAGGGTTGTGGCGTCATCGTCATCAAACGCCTTGAGGACGCGATCCGCGACGGTGACCGGATCCGGGCCGTGATCCGGGGCAGCGCGATCAACCAGGACGGCGCATCGGGTGGCCTGACGGTGCCGAACGGCGTTGCCCAGCAACGGGTTATCGCCGACGCGCTGAAGCGGGCCGGCCTGGCACCGACCGATGTTGACTACCTGGAGGCGCACGGGACCGGTACATCGCTTGGTGACCCGATCGAGGCTCAGGCCGCCGGTGCGGTGCTCGGTGCGGGCCGCGAGACGAGCGACCCGCTGTTGATCGGCTCGGCAAAGACGAACATCGGGCACCTGGAAGCAGCCGCGGGCATAGCGGGCGTCATGAAAGTCATCCTGTCGCTCGAGAACGAGCTGTTGCCGCCGCATCTGCACTTCCGCAACCCGTCGCCGCACATTCCGTGGGACCGCCTGGCGCTGCAGGTCGTGCAAGAGCCCACCCCCTGGAAACGCAATGGCCGGCCACGCATCGCGGGAATCAGCTCGTTCGGATTTGCCGGCACCAACGCGCACATCATCCTCTCCGAAGCCCCCGCCGAGGCCGTCCCGGCCATCGCGGCGCCGGCCGACCAGCCCGCGGAAGGGCGGTTCAGCATCCTGCCCATCTCGGCGCGCACGCCCGATGCACTGGTTCAGATCGCTGATCAGTACCGCAGCTGGTTGAGCGGGCACCCGGAGGCCACCCTGGCCGACGTCTGCTTGACCGCCGGGGCGGGGCGAGCGCACTTCGAGCACCGGGCCGCGCTGGTGGTGAACTCCAAGGAATCCGCCAGCGAGCTGCTCGGTGCACTCGCTGACGACCGCCCGGCGCCCGGCTTGGTGCGCGGGGTTTCCGATGCCACACCGAAGACAGCGTGGTTGTTCACCGGTCAGGGCAGCCAGTACCCGGGCATGGCGCGGGAGCTGTTCGAGACCGAGCCGGTGTTCGCCGAGACATTGAACCGCTGCGCGGCCGCTGTCGCCGATGTGCTCGACAAGCCTTTGCTGGACGTTATTTTCGACGTGGATAGCCCGCAAGCAGAGGAAACGCTGCGGCAGACCACCTACGCGCAGCCCGCCTTGTTCGCGGTGGAGATGGGTCTGGCCCGGCTATGGCAGTCCTGGGGATTCGAGCCGGCCGTGGTGTTGGGTCACAGTGTCGGCCAGTATTCGGCGGCCTGCGTTGCGGGCGTGTTCAGCCTGGAGGATGGCGCGCGGCTGATGGCCGAGCGCGGCCGCCTCTTCGGCAGCCTGCCCGCGGGCGGCCGGATGGTCGCGGTCTTCGCGGCCGCGGACCGCGTCGAGGGCCTGACGGACCGGTTCCCGAGCTTGTCCGTCGCCGCCTACAACGGGGCGAACACCGTATTATCCGGTCCTGCAGGTGATTTGGACCAGGCCGTGGCCATTTTGACGGCTGACGGTGTGCGATGCGACTGGCTGGAAACCAGCCACGCGTTCCATTCGGCGCTGCTGGACCCGATCCTCGACGAGTTCGAATCGTTTGCGAACGGGTTCAAATACACGTCGCCGCAACGGATTTTGGTGGATAACCGCACCGGTGCCGTGATCGGCCGCAGCCAGAAGCTGGACGGCAACTACTGGCGTCGCCACGCGCGCCAGCCCGTCGAATTCGCCAAGAGCGTGCAGACGCTGTCCGACCTGGGCTGCAAGGTGCTGCTCGAAATCGGCCCGCAGCCGGTGCTTACGGCCGCGGCCCTGCGGGCATGGCCCGACCCCGCCGCCACGCCGCGCGCAATCGCGTCTCTGCGTAAGAACACCGCCGACCACCGCCAGATCATCGAAGCCCTCGCGGACGCATACGCCCTTGGACATCTCCCGAACTTCGGTGGTGTGCAACAGGGGGCGGCGCGAAAGCTCGACCTGCCCACCTATCCGTTCCAGCATCGCCAATACTGGTTCCGGGAAAATCGCGATCTGCCTACCCAGCAATCGCATATGTCGTCGAGTAGCGAGACCGTTCGGCTGCTCGAAGACGGCAAGATCGAAGAGCTGGCCGCGCTTCTCGGTGGTGCCGGCGATGACGGCCAAACCGTGAATGTGTTGACAAGGCTGGCGGCGCAACACAACCAGCAGCGCAAGACCAAGTCGATCTCAGACGCGCGTTACGAGTTCCGTTGGGAGAAGAGCAACGCCGCGGCATCCGCCGCGGGTGAGGCGGCTACCTGGCTGCTCGTCGGCGACGACGGCGAGGCGATCGCGCCGATTGTCGAGGCGCTGACCACGCGGGGCCAGCAGCACCGGGTCGTAGGCTTGCCGGCATCGGAGGCCGACGAGCAAGAGCTCACCGCGACGTTGCGTGCCGCGGCTGAAGCGACGCCGGTGCTGCGCATCCTCCACTTCGCGGCGGTGGAATCCGACATCGTGCCATCGCAGCGATCGCTGCTGCGGCTGCAACACCAGGTTTTGAGCGGAACCCGGCGGCTCTTCCGCGCCGCGGCGGCCGCCGAATTGCGGGCGTCGATCTGGGTGGTAACCCGTGGCGCACAACGCATTACCGATGGCGACAGCGTGTCACCCGAGCAGACCGCGCTGTGGGGATTCGGTCGTGCCGCCTCGCTGGAGCTGCCGCAGCTATGGGGCGGCCTGGCCGATTTGTCGCAAGGCAGGGAAAATGAAGCCGACGAATGGTCGCAATTGGTCAGCCAGGTCGCGGCTGAACCGCGCCGCGAAGACCAGTTCGCGGTGCGTGGGCAAGACGTCTACGTGCCCCGGCTGGTGCGACGGGCCGGGCAGCCGAACGCCAGACCGCTGGCATTGCGCGATGACGCAACCTATTTGGTGACCGGTGGACTGGGCTCGATCGGACTGGAAATCGCCGGATACCTGGCCGCCCACGGCGCCAAGTATCTCGTGCTGACCAGCCGGCGCTCGCCCAGCGAGGGCGTGCAGCAGCGCATCGATACGTTGAGCGAACAGCACGGCAGCGATATCCGGGTCTTCACGGCCGATGTCGCCGACGCGCACGACGTCTCGCGGCTGTTGTCCACCATCAAATCCGAACTGCCGCCGCTGGCCGGCATAGTTCATGCCGCAGGTGAAATTGGCACCACGCCGCTGATTGACCTCAACGACGCCGAAGTCGATCGGGTCTTCGCCGGAAAGGTCTGGGGTGCATGGTATTTGAGTGAAGCAGCCGCGGATCTGAAGCTGGACTTTTTCCTCAGCACCTCGTCGATCGCCTCGGTATGGGGCGGGTACGGTCAGACCGCCTACGGTGCGGCCAACGCCTTCCTGGACGGTCTGACCTGGCGTCTGCGCGAGCAGGGTGTCGCCGGGGTCAGCGTGAACTTCGGTCCGTGGTCGGCGGGCATGGCCGACGAGGAGTCGCGCGCCAAGCTGGGTAAGCGTGGGATCAAGGCGTTGTCACCTGCTGATGCTCTGGCGGGTCTGGCCGAGTTGATCGCAGTGTCTGGCGAGGAAGGTCCCGTACAAGGAGTAGTGGCCCGGATCGACTGGGCGCGTTTCCTTGCGCTCTATCAGCAAGCGGGCCAGCGGGCGTTCCTCGCCGAGCTGGAGCGTGAGCTGCCCAGCGCGGTGCCGGTGACCTTGCCGTCGGGAAAGACGGAGCTGGTCGAGCGCCTCACCAATGCGCCTGTGCAGCAACGCCGGAAGCTGCTATTGGACTTCCTGCGCGACGCGGTGGCCGATGTGACCCGGGTCGATCCCTCCGAGATCCGCGAGGACGCCGGATTCTTCGACCTCGGCATGGATTCGCTGATGGCCGTCGAGCTGAGGCGCCGCATCGAGCAAGGCGTGGGCAAACAGATCCCAGCGACGCTGGCAATGGACCACCCGCGACTGTCGGACACGGTGGATTACCTGCTCGGCGATGTGCTCGATTTGAGCGAACAGAGGTCCGGCCCGTCGCCGGCGGCCACGGTGACGGTCCGCACGGACGAGCCGATCGCGATCATCGCTGTGTCATGCCGTTTCCCGGGCGCTCCCAACCCGGAAGCGTTTTGGGATGTGTTGTCCGGCGGCATCGATGCGATCCGAGAGGTCCCCGAGGACCGCTTCGACATCGACGAGTTCTACGATCCCGATCCGGAAACTCCGGGCAAGACCTACACGCGCTTCGGCGGATTCCTCGACGGCATCGACGGATTCGATCCCGAGTTCTTCGGCATCTCTCCGCGTGAGGCCGTCTGGATCGAGCCGCAGCAGCGGTTGATGCTCGAAACGGTCTGGGAGGGCTTAGAAAGGGCGGGGTACGCGCCTGCGGCGTTGCGCGGCAGCCGAACCGGCGTCTTCGCGGGCGTGGCAGCCAACGAGTACGCCCATCTGCTGTCCGCCGAATCGATCGACAAGATCGAGCCGTACTTCATCACGGGTAACGCGCTCAATGCGATCTCCGGCCGGGTCGCCTTCGCGTTCGGTTTCGAAGGACCCGCCGTCGCCGTCGACACAGCGTGCAGCTCCTCGCTGGTCGCTGTCCACCAGGCGGTGCAGGCTTTGCACTCTGGTGACTGCGATCTCGCGGTGGCCGGCGGTGTGAACGTCTTGCTCAGCCCGGTGACGGTGGTCGCCGCATCGCGGGCCCGGATGCTGTCGCCGGTCGGGCGATGCAAGACCTTCGATGCGTCGGCCGACGGCTACGTTCGCAGTGAAGGCTGCGGGATCCTGGTGCTCAAGAGGCTCAGCGACGCCGAGCGCGACGGCGACCGGATCGCGGCGGTGATCCCGGGCAGCGCCGTCAACCAGGACGGTGCGTCGAGCGGTCTGACTGTGCCCAATGGGGGTGCACAGCAACGGCTTATCGCCACGGCGCTGGCCCGGGCCGGTCTTTCCGGCGGGGACGTCGATTACCTCGAGGCACACGGGACGGGTACTCCGCTCGGCGACCCGATCGAGGTCCAGGCGGCCGCGGCGATCTACGGAGCATCCCGCGATGCCAACCGGCCACTGCTGATGGGTTCGGTGAAGACCAACATCGGTCACACCGAATCGGCCTCGGGTGCAGCGGGTCTGATCAAGGTCGTGCTGTCGTTGCAGAACGGGGTGTTGCCGCAGAGCCTGCACTTCGACAACCCGTCACCGCACATCCCGTGGGGTTCGCTGCCAGTGAAGGTCGTCGACAAGTCGACGCCGTGGGAAGCCAACGGCCGGACGCGGCGGGCCGGTGTGAGTTCGTTCGGATTCACCGGCACCAACGCTCACGTGCTGATCGAGGAGGCGCCGGCGCCACAGCCGGTGATCATCGACGAGCAGCCGGCGGATGGCGCTGCGGCGGAGCCGTCGTCGGAGTCGACCGGCCCGGAAACTTCGGTCAACGTGCTGCCGTTGTCGGCGCGCTCCGCCGACGCGCTGGTCGAGTTGGCGCAGCGGTACGGCTCGTGGTTGGCCGGCCACCCGGACGCTGACATCGCCGAAGTGGCCTTGACGGCCGGAGTGGGCCGCTCGCACTTCGAGCACCGCGCCGCCCTCGTTGTTGATTCGGTGCAGAGCGCAACCGCGGGTCTGGCCGACCTGGCCGCCGGCCAACTCCGTCCCGGTGTGGTCCGTGCCGAGTGCACCGATCGGCCGACGACGGCATGGCTGTTCACCGGCCAGGGCAGCCAGTACCCCGGTATGGCGCGCGAATTGTTCGCCGCCGAGCCGGTTTTCGCCGAGACAGTGAAGCGGTGCGCCGACGCGGTCAGTGGGATCCTCGAGCAGCCGCTGCTGGAGGTGATCTTCGCCACCGACCGCGAGACCGGTGGCAAGGCCGGAGAAACTCTGAAGCACACGTCCTTTGCGCAGCCGGCGCTGTTCGCCATCGAGATGGGTTTGGCTCGGCTGTGGCAGTCGTGGGGGATCGAGCCCGACGTGGTGCTCGGCCACAGCGTCGGCCAGTACGCGGCGGCCTGCGTCGCCGGGGTGTTCAGCCTCGAGGACGGTGCGCGCCTGATGGCCGAGCGCGGCCGGCTATTCGGCAGCCTGCCCGCGGGCGGACGAATGGCGGCGGTGTTCGCCGACCCCAAGCAGGTCGAACAGGTCGCCGGCGAGTTCCCGAGCGTGTCGGTCGGCGCGTACAACGGCCCCAACACGGTGCTCTCCGGACCGGGCGGCGACCTCGAGCAGGTCGTCGCCAAATTCAGCGAGGACGGCGTGCGCTGCACGTGGCTGGAGACCAGCCACGCCTTCCACTCCGAGCTGCTGGAGCCAGTGCTCGGTGAATTCGAGTCGTTCGCAAGCCAATTCGAATTTGCGACGCCGACGCTGCCGCTGGTCTGCAACCGCACCGGGGCCATCCTCACGGCGGAGACCCCGCTGGATGCGCAGTACTGGCGCAAGCACTCCCGCCAGCCGGTGCAGTTCGCCGAAAGCGTGCGCACCATCGCGGCGCTGGGCTGCTCGGTGCTGATGGAAATCGGCCCGCAGCCGGTGCTGACCGGTGCCGCGGTCCAGGTGTGGCCGGAGCATCTGGCCGCGCCGCGGGCGATCGTGTCGCTGCGCAAGGGTGTCGGTGACCGCGGTCAGATTGCCGACGCGTTGGCCAACGCCTACGTCAGCGGACACCGGCCCGCATTCGCTGCGCTGCACCAACAGCACGGCCGCCGGCTGGAATTGCCGACCTATCCGTTCCAGCGGCGTCGTTTCTGGCCGAAGAGCTCGGCGATCACTGTCGACGGTCCGGCGATGTCCGGATTGCTCGGCAGCGGAAAGGATCTCGCTTCCGGAGATTCCGTCTACACCAGCAGGCTGTCGGTCAAGTCGCAGCCGTGGCTGAACGATCACGTCATCTACGGCACCGTCGTCGTTCCCGGCGCCACGTATGCCGCGATGGCGCTGGCGGCGGTCGGGATGCCGGCACACGTCAAGGAGGTCTTCTTCTACGAGCCGATCATCCTGCCGGAGAAGGCTTCCCGTGAAGTGCAGCTGTCACTGCATCCGCTGGACGAGGGCTGGAAGTTCCAGGTGCACAGCCGCCCCTACGGCGTTCGTGACGCCGAGTGGTCGCTGAACGCCGACGGAACCGCCATCGCCGGCGCCGGCGAAGAGCCGGAGGCCGATGAGCAAGTGGTCCCGGCGGAGCCGATCGACGCGGCGATCGAGCGGATGGAGCGCATGCGTCCGCAGGAGTTGTTCGAGACTTTCGACGACATGGAACTGTCCTGGGGCCCGAACTGGTCCGGATCGCTGAAGTCGTTGTGGCTGGGGGACGGTGAAGCGATCGGCGACATCTCGGTCGGCGAAGAACTGTCCGAGAACCTCGGCACCGAACCGATGCACCCAGTCCTGATGGACCTGTGCACCGGCGTCGCCTTCCCGGCCTTCCCGGCGCTGCGTGCGGTCGAGCAGGGCGTCAGCGGTCTGTTCCTGCCGCTGCGCTACGAGCGGGTGACGCTGAAGGAGAAAATGCCGCGCCGGTTCTACTGCCGGGCGAAGTGGCACACCAATGAGCTCGACAGCGAGACCCAGGTGTTTGACCTCGAATACCTCGATCGGGACGGCCGCAACCTGGGCGGGATTCGCGGCTTCACCGTCAAGCGGGCTCCTCGAGAGGCGTTGCTGCGGGGGCTCGGTGGCGACACCACCCGGCTGCTGTACACCCTCGGCTGGCACGAGGTGCCACTTGCGCCATCGAGCGCTGATGTCGGGGTCGCCGCAACCCCCAGCGGCACTTGGCTGATCGCCGGATTCAGCGAGCTGGCGGCCGGCTTGCCGGGTTGCATCCCGTTCGACCGGACCAACGACGCCGAGCTGCTGGGCCAGGCGTTGGCGCAGGCGCACGAGAAGGGGATGCCGTACGCCGGCATCGTGTGGCGCAGCTTCCGGCCGAAGGCCGAGGAGTCAAGCACAGAGTCGACCGCAGAGCAGATCACCCGGCTGGAAGCCGAGATCGAGAATCTGCTTAGCGCGGTGCACACCGCGCAGGCCGACAACTCGGTGAAACTGCCTGGCGGGCTGTGGCTTGTCACCGAACGGGCGGTCGCGACCGAATCCGGAGAGCCGGTCGATGCGGTGCAAGCAGCATTGTGGGGCCTCGGTCGCACGATCGCCAACGAGGAGCCCGGCCTGCGCAGCAAGCTGGTCGATGTCGACGGATCGCCGGAAGCGGTGAAACTCTTGACCGGCCTGCTCGGCGCGCCGATCGACGAGCCGGAACTCGCTTTGCGCCAAGGCAAAGCATTGGCATCCCGGTTGCTGCAGTGGTCGCGCAGCGGTCACCTCACGGTGCCGCGCGCCGACGATTACGCCCTGCTCCCGACCGAGCGCGGCGCGATCGACAACCTGCGTCTCACCGAAAAGGAAGTGTCGCCGCCGGACGAGGGCTACGTCCAGGTGCGCGTCGAGGCCGCAGGCCTGAACTTCCGCGACGTGCTCAACGTGTTGGGCCTCTACCCGGGCGACCCGGGGCCGGTCGGTGGCGACTTCGCCGGCACCGTCACGCAATTGGGCGAGGGCGTGACCGGACTGGAGGTCGGTCAGCGGGTCTACGGCTCCATGCAGGGTGCGTTCGCCAGCCGCTTCAACGTGCCGGCCCAGTTCCTGGCGCCGATCCCGGACGGGGTGAGCGCAGTTGAGGCCGCGACCATTCCGGCCGCGGCGCTCACGGTCCGGCTGTCGTTCGACTGGGCAAAGCTCAATCCCGGCGACAAGGTGCTCATCCACGCCGCCAGTGGTGGTGTCGGATTGGCCGCCATCCAGATGGCGCAACAACTTGGTGCAGAGGTCTACGCGACGGCAAGCACCTTCAAGCGGGCGACGCTGCGCAAGCTCGGCGTGAAGCATGTGTACGACTCGCGCACAACCGATTTCGCCGACCAGATCCTGGCTGACACCGACGGCGCCGGCGTTGACGTGGTGCTCAACAGCCTGACCAGCGAAGGGTTCGTCGAGGCGACGGTCCGGGCGACCGCCAAGAACGGCCGTTTCGCCGAGATCGCCAAGCGCGACATCTGGACTGCCGAGCAGATGGCCGAAGCCCGGCCCGACATCGTGTACGAGATCGTCGCGTTGGACACGGTGATGTTCACCGAACCCGACCGGATTCACACCTTGCTCAGCGAGGTGTCGGACGGGTTGGCGAAAGGGCAGTGGACGCCGCTGCCCGCCGAGATTTACCCGCTGACGGAGGCCAGGACGGCGTTCAGGCGCATGCAGCAGGCCCGGCACATCGGCAAGATTGTGTGCCAGATGCCGAATCCGCTTGCACCGCAGCCTGATCGGAGCTACCTGATCACCGGTGGTCTCGGTGCGATCGGTCTGAGCACGGCGTCGTACCTGGCGCAGCTCGGGGCCGGTGACATCGTGCTGACCAGTCGGCGGAAGCCGGATGTGGAGGCACAGCGGACGATCGACGAGATAACCGAGCGCTACAAGACCCGCATCCACACCTTCTCGGCCGACATCGGTCAGGAGTCGGACGTTGCGAAGTTGCTGGAGCGTATCCGCGCGGAGTTGCCTCCGCTCGCGGGAGTCGCGCATCTGGCCGGTGTGCTCGACGACGCGCTGCTCAACCAGCAGGATCTGGACCGGTTCCGGACCACGTTGGCGCCCAAGGCGTTCGGCGCGTTACACCTAGACCGCTTGACGAGGAACGACAAGCTCGACTTCTTCATCGTGTCGTCGTCGGTGTCGAGCTTGCTGGGCTCACCGGGTCAGGCCAACTACTCGACGGCCAACGCGTTGCTCGACGGTCTGATCGCCGACCGCAAGGCGCACGGCCTGCCGGCCACCGGGATCAACTTCGGTCCCTGGGGTGGGGGCGGTATGGCGTCGTCGGAGGCCGCCAGCGCCAACATCAGTGCGCAGGGTCTGCTCCCGCTGGATGCGTCGGCTGCCCTGGGTGCGCTCGCCGAAGTGGTTGCCAACGGGACCGGGCAGGCGATCGTCCTGAAGGCCAACTGGGCGCGCGCGGCGAAGGTGCTCGGCAGTTCCCGTCCGCCGATCCTGGACCTGGTGTTGCCGAGTGAGATGGCCGAGGTCGTCGACAGCGAATTGCTCAAGCAACTGCAGGAACTCCCGGTGGCTGAGCGGGCGACGTTCATCACCGAGTTCCTGCAGCGCGAAGTGCAGGGCTTCCTGCGGCTCGCGCAGCCGCCCGCCCCGACGAGCCGGTTCCTGGACCTGGGCACCGACTCGCTGATGGCGGTCGAACTCCGCAATAGGTTGCACAGTCAGTTCGGTGGCAAGTTCACGATCAACGCCACCGCGGTGTTCGACTACCCGACGATCGGCGGGCTGGGCGAGTACCTCGCGGCTCAGATGCCCGACGCCGAGTCGGACTCGGGTGACGCGGCACCTGCTGCGGCCGAAGCCGAGGCCGAGCCGGAAGCCGTTGAGCGGCAAGCGGAAACAATCGCGGCGTCGTCGTCCAACGGCTCGTCGAACGGTTCGTCGAACGGCTCGGGTTCTGCCGCGGCGCAGCCGAGTGCGGAGCCGGAGCCGGCCGGGGAGCAGAGTTGATCGGGGACGGGTTCAGTCGGCCACGCGGAACGTCGCGTTGACCTTGGTCGGCTGAACCCGCACCACCAGCTCGCCGGGCACGGCGTTGCGCTGGCCGAATTCGTCGGCGCGGTGGGCTCCCATGTAGCGCCCGCCGATCCGGGTCGCGATGTCGAGCAGGTCCTCGGCGTCGTCCTGCATAGACGCCGTTCCCTGTACCTGCACGAACGAGTACGGCGGATGGGGATCGTCGACACAGATGACGACCCGTGAATCCCGGGCCAGCGCACGGCCTTTCGCCGTCTCACCACCGGTGGTGAACACCAGCTCGCCGTTGTCGACAATGAACCACACCGGAGCTACCAGCGGCCGGCCGTCGGCCGCGACGTAGCCCAGCATTGCGGTGCGGGTGCCCTCGGAGAGAAAGTCGACGACTTCCGCTGAAAGCTCGGCCATCACTGGCCTTACAGCGTCACGACGTCGTAGTCGCCGACCTGATCGATCAGCACATGCAACTGGTCCTGGGAGGAACCAAGTGTGCGTTCGATCGCGGTCAGCCTCGCCGCATAGTGGCCGACTGGATACTCCGCGGTCATACCGATACCGCCATGCAGCTGAATCGACTCCTGCGCGACGTGCCGTCCCGACCGGCCAATCTGCAGCTTGGCCCGTGCCGCGACCACCGGGTCGAGATTGCCGTCGGCGATCGACATCGCGGCGTAGAGGTTCATGCTGCGGGCCAGTTCCAGCGACACATACATGTCGGCGGCACGCTGGGTAAGAGTTTGAAACTTGTTGAGCGTGACACCGAACTGCTTGCGGGTCTTGAGGTAGTCGGTGGTCAACCGCAGCGCCTCTTCCATGGCGCCGACCGCCTCGGCACACAATGCGGACTGGATGCGGACGATGCCATTACGGATGGCGACCGAGGCGTCCACCGCATCGCCGACCGGCTCGCCCGGCGCCTGGCTCAGGTCAATCTGCGCGCCGCGTTGGCCGTCGAAGGTGCGATACGGCCGGCGGGCGACCGCATCACCGTCGACTAGGAACAACCCCACGCCGCTGTCGGGCAACCCCGCGGTCACCACCAGGGTGTTGGCACCGTCGCCGGCCAGCACCGGGTTCTTGCGCCCGCTGAGCAGCCACGAATCGCCTTGCTGCACAGCGGTTGTCCCAACACCTTTGCCCGGCGCTCCGCGCATCCCGGGTTCGAGGTGGGCAAATGCCAGCAACCGCTGCCCGGCGGCGACCTCGTCCAGTAGTTCTTTTTGTGCGTCGGTGCCGACCTCGGCGATGATCGCCCCCGGCCCCAGCGCCGCGTGCACGATGGGCTCGGGTGCCAGCCGGCGCCCGACTTCGGTGAGCACGACCATCACCTCGATCTGGCCGGCCTCGTCAGGATCGAAGCCCAGCCCGAGAATCCCGGTGTCGGCCAGCTGACTCCACACGTCGCGGCTCCAGCCCAGCTCGCTGCCGATGACCTTGTTGCGGCTTTCCGGGTCATAGGTTCGGGCTAGTAAGTCGCGGGTGGTGTCGCGGAGCAGAACCTGTTCGTCGCTCAACTGAAAGTCCATGGCCTTACCTCATTTTCCTGAAACGCTGCCGCGTTCCTACAGTCCCAGAATGGTGGACGCGATGATGGTGCGCTGTACTTCGTTGCTGCCGCCATAAATCGACGTCTTGCGGTAGTTCAGGTAGTGCGGCGCGCTGCCTTGAGCCCACTCCGGCGACACGATCTCGTCGCCGGCGTCGAACGGCAGCGCATCCGGCCCGGCGACTTCAACAAGCAATTCGCTGGCGATCTGCTGCAATACGCTGCCGCGCAGCTTAAGCACGGACGACGCCGGATTGGGCTTGCCGGCCGCGGAGCCGGAAGCGACACGCATTTGTGTGAGTTCCAGTGCCAGCAACTCGTTTTCGGCTTCGGCGAGCCGGGCGGCGAAGAGCGGGTCGTCGAGCAGGCCGGTGTCGGTGGCGCATTGTTTGACCTCGGCGAGACGAACCTTGGTGCGGCCCACCCCCGCGATGCCGGTTCGCTCGTTGCCCAACAGGAACTTTGCGTAGGTCCAGCCCTGGTTCTCTTCTCCGACAAGCTGATCGGCCGGTACCCGGACGTCTTCGAAGAACACCTCGTTGACTTCGAAACTGCCGTCGATCAGCTTGATCGGGCGCATCGTGATGCCCGGGGTGTCCAAGTCGATCAGCAAAAACGAGATGCCGGCTTGCTTTTTGGGTGCCTGCGGGTCGGTGCGCACCAGGCAGAAGATCCAGTCGGCGTATTGGCCCAATGTCGTCCAGGTCTTCTGACCGTTGACGACATAGCTATCGCCGTCGCGCAGGGCGGTGGTACGCAGCGAGGCCAAATCCGAGCCGGCTTCGGGCTCGGAGAATCCTTGGCACCACCAAATGTCGAGGCTGGCCGTCGGAGGCAGGAAGCGCTGCTTGGTTTCCTGGGACCCGAACTCGGCGATCACCGGTCCGACCATCTTGGCGTTGAAGTTCAGGGGTTCGGGGACAGAGGCCAGCTGCATCTCGTCCAACCAGATCTGATGCTGAGCGGGCGTCCAGTCTTTGCCTCCCCACTCGACGGGCCAGCTGGGCACCGCCAGCCCGTGATCGTTGAGGATCTTATGGCTGGTGACGTAGCCGTCGCGGCCGAGCGGTAGACCCTGGCGGGTTTTCTCGCGAAGGTCCGCCGGAATCTTCGTCGTGTAAAAGGTGCGCAGCTCGTCGCGGAAGGCGGCTTCGTCCGGTGTGAGTGCCAGTTGCACGGCAGTCTCCTCTGCTGGATCCGACGGTCCTGTCGTGCACGTTATCTGCACACCCAACCAACCGGTCAGGCGGCTGGCTCATAGCGACGCGGCGAGCGCCTGCAACGTTTCGGCGGAGGTGTACTGCGGCGTCCACCCGAGCTGCGTTTTCGCCTTTCGGGTATCCATCACCACCGATGTGCGCGCGATGTGCAGCCATTCGGCGGCCGATGGAACCATGGGCAAACGCGCGACGATCGCCGAGGCCGCAGCCGCGGCAACGGCGGGCACACGCAC
>NZ_JBAUZA010000459.1:0-5799 GCF_049585075.1 Mycobacterium sp. | reverse complement strand
CGACGCCGGCGTGATGTCGCTGAAGGTCGATACCGGCCACGATCGCCCTGCACGTACAAGGGAGCTGCTTGTGCGAGTGAGCGAGGACGAGCTGGCGAGCGGGCAACCCGGCGATGAGCAAGTCTCCGGACGCCCCGACCAGATGAGTTACACCGCTGCGCTGACGTGTGCGCGACGACTGACGGGATACCGAGCCGGCCGCCCCGATGCAGTGCCGGGCGACGGCTTGGGATGGCAGGAGCTGCTCGGTATCGGCGATCTCGGCTCCTACGCCGCGACAGATTGCTGGAACAGCAGCAGTGCACGCGATCGGCTTCGTGTTCCGGTCGGCACGACGGCGATAGGCACGCCGCTAGAACTCGACATCAAGGAGGCCGCCGGAAATGGTATGGGGCCGCATGGGCTTTGCATCGGAGCGACCGGGTCGGGCAAATCGGAGTTCTTGCGCACGGTCGCACTCGGGATGATGGTCCGTCATTCACCAGAAGCACTAAACCTCGCCCTGATTGACTTCAAGGGCGGTGCGACCTTCGCCGGCTTGGAGCCGGCGCCGCACGTCGCGGCCGTCATTACGAACTTGTCGGACAAGACGGCACTGGTCGCCCGAATGCGCGATGCGCTAACCGGTGAAATGAACCGTCGCCAGGAAGCGCTTCGTTCGGCGGGTAACCTCGACGGGATTGTCGCCTACGACCGTGCGCGGCAAGCAGGAGCCCAATTAGGCCCCCTTCCAGTGTTGTTCATCATTGTCGACGAATTTTCCGAACTGCTCAGCCAGCATCCGGATTTCGCCGACGTCTTTGTAGCGATCGGCCGACTCGGCCGATCGCTTGGTATGCATCTGCTGCTCGCCAGTCAACGTCTGGATGAAGGCAGACTTCGCGGGTTGGAGTCGCACCTGTCTTATCGCGTCTGCCTGAAGACATTGTCGGCCAACGAGTCACGAATGGTGCTGGGAACAGCCGATGGCTACGAATTGCCCAGCACGCCGGGCGCCGCGTATCTGCGCGTCGGCGCTGATGAGTTGATTCGCTTCCAGACCGCGTACGTCTCAGGTCCGTGCCATGCAGAAACGGAAAGCGGCGAGCGGGTTTGCGATTTGGCGGACGACGGTGAGCAACCACGGCCAGTGCGGATGTTCACCGCACATCTGGCCGGGCCGATCACACTCACCGGCAGGGCCGGTGCCGGTGAGCGGCGCACCGTGCTGCAGACAGTCGTCGATCGGCTCTCCCGGCACGGCCCGCGCGCGCATGAGGTGTGGCTGCCGCCGCTCGCAGCATCCCCGGCACTGGAGACCGTTCTGCGCGATGCGGAGTCAGCCGGCGCGCCCGGGCCCGGCTTGGCCGTTCCCATCGGCATCGTGGACCGCCCGTTCGAGCAGAGGCGTACGTCGCTGATAGTCGACCTGTCCGGGGCCGCTGGCAATGTCGCCGTAGTCGGAGCGCCGCAATCCGGCAAATCGACCGCTTTGCGCACGCTGATCACTGCGCTGGCCGTTACCCACGCTCCGAGCTTGGTGCAGTTTTACTGTCTCGACTTCGGCGGCGGGACGTTGGCGTCGTTGGGGGAGTGGCCGCACGTCGGCTCGGTCGCCGGTCGAGCAGATCCGCAGTTAGCTCGGCGGATGATTGCCCAGTTTGAAGCAATCATCCGGACCCGCGAGACTGTCTTCCGCGACCATGGGATCCAATCGATGGCGCAGTACCGGCTGCTGAAGGCCAGCCAAGATCCGAGATGCGATCGCTTCGGTGATGTCTTCTTGGTTGTTGACGGATGGGCGATCCTGCGCCGTGAATTCGAAACGCTCGAGGCATCGATCAGCAGCCTCGCTACTGAGGGACTCTCATTTGGGGTGCACGTGGTGCTGTCCGCCTCGCGATGGGCTGAAATTCGCCCCGCCCTTAGGGATCAGATCGGGACCCGGGTCGAGCTGCGGCTCGGCGATCCCGCGGATTCCGAACTGGATCGTCGACGGGCTCACCTCGTGCCTGAGGGCAAGCCAGGTAGGGGGCTTTCGGAAGATGGGCTGCACATGGCGATCGCGCTATCCGATGGGCGAGTGGGGGAGAGGTTGCGGCGTCGTCATGGCGGATGCACCGCGCCCCCAATACCGCTGTTACCCGGGCACGTCGAATACCAGAGCGTGGTTGCGCGGGCAGTCAGCGGGTCGAACACCGATGTCCTGATTGGTCTCGAGGAGAATGAGTTACGCCCGGTAGCGATAGATTTCACGCAGCAGCCACATCTCCTGATTCTCGGGGACAGCCAATGCGGCAAGACCGCCGCATTGCGTATCGTTTGCCGTGAGCTCCTGCGGACCACGACCGCCGCACAATCCCAGCTGTTCATCATCGATTTCCGCCGCTCGCTGCTCGGCGTCGCCGTGCCCGAGTCCGAACATCTTGGCGGATACCTTGCCTCGGCGAATGCCGTTGACGCGCTATTACCGGGCCTGGCTGGCCGGCTGCGCGAACGGGTACCGCCACCGGACGCTACCCCGGTGCAGCTTCGCACCCGGTCCTGGTGGTCAGGACCCGAAATCTATATCGTGATAGACGATTACGACCTGGTCTCCACAGCTAACGGCAATCCGCTGTCAGCGCTGCTGGAATTCTTACCGCAGGCCAAGGACCTGGGCTTGCACCTGGTGGTGGCACGTCGCAGCGGCGGCGCCGCCCGCGCCATGTTCGAACCGCTGCTCGCCGGCTTGCGTGATGCTGGGTGCACGGCATTGCTGATGAGCGGAAGTCCGGACGAGGGCCTGATGATTGGGTCTGTCCGCCCGTCACCCATGCCACCTGGCCGCGGCACGCTGATCACTCGCGGCTACAGCCCGCAGGTGATACAAGTCGCCTGGAGCCCCCTGCCATGACCACGCACGTAATTGAGGTCGGGCCGAACAAAATCCGGCAATTATGTTGCGGCGAAAGGGTAGTCGATAACGATGAGATGGTAACCGCCGCATTCGCTAGCCTCGACGATCCGGTGACCCTGATTGACCTCCGCCCGGTCACTGTGGACTCGCTGTGGCGAACGCTGCTGGGTTCGTATGCCTGCGGTAGCTCTGACCGGGCAATCGTCGTTTACCCGTCGTGGTGGGCGCCGGCCCGCATCGATCTGCTCAGCGCGGCCGCAGAGGATATCGCCGGCGACGTTGTGCTGCAACCCCGGTCGTGGCTGTTGATCCAGGCATCCCCGCTCGAGTCCCAGAATGCGACGGTGGTTGTGGAAATTGCTGACTGCTTCGTGGTGGTCACGGGCGCCGCGGTGGTAGCCGAAACGCGCAGTGCAGAACCCGAATGCGTCGTCGAGGCGGTTATACGATCCATCTGCGAGATGACTTCAGGCGCGGCTGCCGCCGTGGTGATAGATGCGTCGAGCACGGTGGGCGAGGCCCGCGCGCTGGCCGCGATGATCGTCGACGGGCTGCGCGTTAGCGACGGCATCAGCGCGGTGCGAGTCGACGATGCCGGCTTGAAAAAACTTGCTGCACAGATTGTTCAGGATGAATGCAGCGCTTACGAGCCGCACTGCACCAAAGCTGTAGGTCGTGGCCATCGCCGTCACTGGGGGCCGATTCTGTTGGCCGTACTGCTCAGTGTTGCGGTATTCGGAGCGCTCGGGGTGCTCACGACGGACCGGCATGCTGTGCCGGCCGGCGATGGCGTGCCGACAACGTTTCTGGTGGAAGGTCACGTCGCGTTGCGGGTTCCGGTGCAATGGCCGATGCAGCGCGTCATCGCCGGGCCGGGTTCGGCGCGAGTGAAAGTCACCTCGCCATCGAACCCGGAGGTGGCGCTGCATATGACACAGTCGCAAGTTGCAATCGCAACGCTGAGCGCCACTGCCGAATCTCTGAGACATGCAATCGATGCAGAGCCAACTGGCGTGTTCATCGACTTCAACCCGGCTGGCACCAGGACAGGTCGCCCCGCTGTGACCTATCGGGAGCTCCGGCCCGGGCATGACATCCAATGGATTGTGTTGATCGACAAAGCGGTTCGGATCAGCATCGGCTGTCAAAGTCGTCATGGAGATGACGACGCGGTGCGGCAAGTATGCGACCTGGCGGTAGGGTCGGCTCGGGCGGTGAGCTGATTCTGCTCAGCTCAACGGTCGGTGTCCGATGGAGACCTCGAGCAGGCGCTTCTTCTGCTCCTTGTACTCCTGCTCGGTAAGACGTCCCTGATCGCGAAGCCTGGCGATTTCGCGGATCGCGGCCGCGACCCCGGTGACGACGGTCCGAGGTGCGGGTATCACTTCGGCCTCATCGTCGTTCGCCGCGCTTGGACCGCGCCCATTTAGCCGTGCGTGGGTCACCGGCTTGCCGCTGTCCTGGTTCGCGCCCGCAGCCGGTGGGCCGGCCATCGCCTGTCCGGCCACACCCCCAATCCCCATCTGGTTGAACGTGTTTGCCGCGCCGGCTTCCGCCGCCGGGGCGGCAGCCGCGTTCGTGGTGGTGAGGGGCGTCATAAAGGCGGTGGGCCGCACCTCGGTAGCGGTCGACTGCACCTCAGGTGCGGCCACGGTCCATCCCGATGGCACCGACAAACCGCCGATCGCTTCCGCATCAGCCATGCCCGCCGATATCGAGGAGGCGGCGGTTGGGCTGGGGTTGAGGATGGTCGCCGGAAAGTCGGAGTTGGGAATACCGTCTGGCAGAAGAGCGGGATCTTCGCCGTTCCAGCCGCTGATGATCCGGTCGGTGTGCTGACCTGTCTCCGAATCCACCACGGAGTAGGGAAGATCCGTCGGCCCGGCGAGAACGTCTTGCGGCAGGATCGTGGTGAATAAGGCTAGGTCGCTTGGCAACGACCCAAAGATCGCGATCAAGTTCGCGAGTGTGGTCAACGGGTCGGTGGCTGCGGGCGCCGTGGCTGCCGAATCAGACGTCGCCAGGCTTTGCAGCGCATTGGGAATCGCCGAAAAAGCTTGCTGTGCAGACGATACCGTGCTTTGCACATTGCCGGCCGATGTGCTGGTGGCTTGGCTGACCGCGGCAGCTTGGCTGGCCGATGAGCCTGGATCGGTGTTCTGATGCGGTGAGCTGAATGGGGTTAGCACGGTCGCCGCCGACGACGATCCCGCATAGCCGTACATCGCCACCGCGTCCTGCACCCACATCTCGGCGTACAGCGCCTCGGTGGCCGCGATCGCCGGGGTGTTCTGCCCCAAGAAGTTCGTCGCCACCAGCACCGCCAGCATGCTGCGGTTGGCCGCGATCTCCGGCGGCGGTACCGTCATCGCAAACGCCGCCTCGTAACCGGCCGCCGCCGCCCGGGCTTGGGCGGCGGTCTCTTCGGCCTGTGCAGCGGTGGCGCTCAGCCATTCCACGTAACTCCCGGCCGCGGCCGTCATCGCCGTGGACGACGGGCCCGACCAGGACCCGGAGCTCAGCTCCGACACCACCGACTGATAAGCGCTTGCGGCCGTATACAACTCGTCAGCCAAGCTGCCCCAGGCTTGCGCAGCGGCCATCATCGGCCCCGATCCAGGACCGGTATACATCCGGCCGGAGTTGATCTCCGGCGGATAGATCCCGAAATCCATTGCTGCGCATTCCTCTTCCAGGCAACCGGTGCTTTCGCCACACGGCGGCGGGCGACTCAGCGACCGAGCAGGCGGTTCTTCTGCTCGGTGTATTCCTCGGCGGTCAGAATTCCTTCATCGTGGAGTTTGGCGAACTCGCGTAACTCGGCCGCGACTCCGGTGACGACGGCGCGAGGCTTGTCTTCAGGCGTCTGGTCTTTATCGCCAGATGCCGCACGGTCACCGGTGGTCGCCGCGTCTTTGCCG
>NZ_JBAUZA010000458.1:0-8514 GCF_049585075.1 Mycobacterium sp. | reverse complement strand
GACCAGCCGCGGCGACACGCCGGCGAGCGTGTCTATGGCACCGGCCAGCGTCGGGTACATCATCCGGGCAGAACCGAGGCCGTCCTCGGCGTGCGGATGTTGATTGTGCGGCAACCATTTCAACCATTCCCAGTGAGCTCGACTGCAGTCGCTGACCACGGCGGCAATCAAGACCAGGCTCGGACTATGCAAGACCGCCAGCTGACAAATCATCGCGCGTAACAGCGCACGCGCGTGCGCGGCTTCACCTTGAAACCTCACAGCCTCGAATTCCCGTAGGTCAATCGCGATGGGCACATCCGGAACCATCGAATGCGTTTTCAGAAAGTGGTGCAGCGCGGTCCCAGTGATCGGATCTAGCCGGTCGGTCGATCGGATTGGCGGAGCCACCAGGCCGGTGGAAAGACGCTGTGCTCCGACACCAATTCGGATGCGGCAGAAGTCCGAATCCGACGATCTGCGCTCCCACATTCGGCAGCCCCCGACCAACGTCCACAACGTATCGGGATCCGGATGACACCACATCAGCGACAAACGCTGCGCCGCAGCGGTTTCGACGACAGCGGCCCGTAAGTCGGATAGGTAGCCAAGATACTCGGCGCGGTCGGCATTGATCTCGCCGCGCCGCCGACCCGCCCCGGACATCGCGGTCACCACCGCCGAGAACAGCATCATCAGCGGAAATGTCATGAACGCCGGATTGCGCGCCACGGCCGAGCGGGAAACAAAGACGACCGCCATCATCGCGGCTGTCGCGATGGCCACGACGACCGGCAGAAAGCGGGCCACCATATTCGTCCGTGCCGATCGCGTCACGTCCGGTGGCGCCGCAATGACGACGTCGGCCGACTCGCACACCGGCGGCGGCAGCCGTGCCGGAGGCGTGAACTCAACCGTTGCAGAACCATCGCATTGGCCCATGCGATCGGCACCGTAGGTGCGACCGAAAATGACTGCAAGTCAGCTGTGGATTGCTGCATACGGGGTGTCGTCTCGTCGGTTAGCGTCCGCATCGGCGAACGGAGGTCGCAGTGCACCAAGCAGTCGGAGCGCGTCGAAGCGCCGAACCTCATCGGGCCGACGAGGATTTTCGGCGGGTGGTTGTGTGCGCCGGCTCTCGTTATGTCGATTTGGTGCTTTCGGCCGCGCTGCCTATCGGATCGCTGATACCCCCGATCGTGGACATTGCGATGGCCGAGTACGGCCACCGCTCCGATCCGGAGGCAATTCGATACCAGCTTTCGATTCCCGGAAATGTTGCGCTGGACCCGTCAAAGACATTGGCCCAGTCTGGAATCCGGCACGGCACCGTATTGATGCTGACCAGCTCATCGACCGTTTTTACGCCACCGCGTTTCGATGATGTAGCAGAGGCCATATCGGTGTCCCTCGCTTCGAAAGCGCGACCCTGGACTCGGCGAGCTGCCCAGCTGGTCAGTGCTCTGGCCGCCAGTTGCTTAACCGCCACGAGCGCAGCGATCTTGATTGGAACGGCGTTTGCAACCAACGATGTCCGGCGGGGCGGTGCGGTCGTTGCTGCGGTAGCCGGTTTCATCGTGCTGCTGACGGCGCTAGCCGCCTACCGCGTATTTGACGACGGGCCAGCCGGACTTACGTTGGGTCTGGCGGCTGGGGGATTCGCCGCACTCACCGGCTTGCTGGCGGTTCCGGGCGGTCTGGCGGCGCCTAATGCACTGCTTGCTGCGGCTGCCGCGGCGACGACGGCGACCGTCATGCGGGTGATAGGGTCCCGCCCAACCGTGTTCACGACGGTGGCCTGCTTTGCGGGAATCGAAGCGGCTGCAGCAGCGGTGGGCGCGGTCACCTCCGTACCGCTACCTGCGATCGGTGCGGCATCCGCGGTGATATCGCTAATCGTTGTCGAAGCGTCCGCAGCACTGTCGATCATGCTGGCAGGGCTCTCATCTCACGTGACATCGGGGCCCGACGGCGTTAATGACACGCTGGGCGCCAAGGCGATCCACGCCGATAGCTGGCTAACCAGCCTGATCGCCGCATTCTCCGCTGCGGCCGCGCTGGGAGCTATCGGCGCGGCGGCCGGATCGATATTCGCCGACAGTCCACGCTGGCTTGGCATCGCGTTCGCCACGATAACCGGCGGTGTGCTGCTGTTGCGCGCGCGCTCGCACGCTGACCTGGCGAGATCGGTGCCACTGGTCGCGGCTGGAACCGCCACGCTCAGTGCAACTCTCGTCATCACCGCTGTTGCCTATCCGCCTCACACGCCGTACCTAGCTGCTGTGTCGACGATGCTGGCCGGCGTCGCACTATGCCTAGGTTTCATTACGCAAACCGCGATGCTCTCCCCCATCGGGCGACGACTGGTCGAGCTGCTGGAGTATCTCGCCTTCGCCGTCGTCGTGCCTCTCGCGTTCTGGATCTGCGGGCTCTACAACGCCGCGCGTGGCATGAACCTGCCATGACCCCCGCGCAGTCCAAAGCGCTGCGGTGTGCGTCGGCGGCGATGATCGTCGCGCTGCCGCAATATGTAGTGCCAGCAGCGCATGCGGTCTCGCCGCCGCCGATCGACAACAGCCGGCTACCCGGGCCGGCGCCGCCGAGGCCGCCGCTGCCCACCGTGCAGCAGTCGATATGCGCAGTGCCGTCCATGGCTGCCGAGGCGAAGCGAGCCAACGACTCCGGCCAACTCTCCGGACTCGATCTGCCCGCGGTTTGGAAACTCACGCGGGGTACGGGCCAACGGGTGGCTGTCATCGATACTGGCGTTTCGCCGCACCCACGGCTGCCCGACACGGCGGCCGGCGGTGACTATGTATTTACCGGCGACGGCACCCAAGATTGCGACGGCCATGGGACAGCCGTGGCCGGGATCATCTCTGCTGCACCGGATTCCCATCATCAGGATGGCTTCAGCGGCGTGGCCCCGGGTGTCCGTCTCATCAGCATCCGGCAGTCCAGCACCAAGTTTCGCGCACTCGCTGATACGTCCAATTCCGGATTCGGCGACGTCGGCACCATGGCAGAAGCCGTTCGAACGGCAGCGGATCTCGGCGCGTCGGTGATCAATATCTCCTCGGTTGCCTGCATCCGGGTCGGATCGGCGCTCGACGACCGCGCACTCGGCGCCTCGCTGTCCTACGCGGTTGACATTAAGAACGTCGTCGTGGTGGTCGCCGCCGGCAACACCGGTGCGGGGCAGTGTCCCGCTCAGCGACCCGAAGCCACCTGGGACACCGTAACGGTTGCGGTCAGCCCGGCGTGGTACGACGACTACGTGCTGACCGTGGGTTCGGTAAACACGCAAGGCGAACCATCCTCGTTCACCCTTGCCGGACCGTGGGTGGATGTCGCCGCCCCCGGCGAGGCAGTGATATCGCTGAGCTCGTCGGGCGACGGCTTGATGAATACCCTTGGGGGACCGGATGGTTCGGCACAACTATCAGGCACCAGCTACGCGGTTCCGGTGGTCAGCGGGTTGGCGGCGCTGATTCGATCCCGGTTCCCGAAACTGACTGCGCGCCAAGTAATGCAACGCATCGAGGCGACCGCGCATCATCCGCCGGGTGGGTGGGATCCACTGGTCGGCGCGGGTGTTGTCGACTTCCTTGCCGCAGTCAGCACCGATCCGCCAGTAAGCCGGTTACCTCCGCCACCTCGCATGCCAGCGCCGATTGCACCGCCCCCGGCTCCTCCACAGACGGACCACCGCGGGCGGGACACGGCGTTGTTTGGTGCGACGATCTGCGCCGGCGTGCTGACGGTAGTGCTGGTCATCGGCGCACTGACGGCCCGGCTACGACGCGACTGAGGCCTTCTCCCGACTCAATTCCGGCCCGGCAGGAAGTTGCGCCAATACCGGCCACGGCGCCGCGACGGTCGTATTGGGCAGACCGAGATCGTGCGCGGCATCGTCGTCCTGGACGGCGAATCGCACACCGATGTCTGTGATCAAGTATCGGGTGCCGGCTTGCGGGTTGTCTCCCGACAGAGCGGTGGCACGCACATAGGCACTACGCCCTGGCGAAAGGTAGACGGCGTCGACGGCTGGGCCATTCCCGTCGGCCTGCGATAACTTCACCGGCTCCTGACCAACCGGGATGGGTAGTCCGCCAGCCGAAAGTGCGACCTCGACACCGCCCGACGCCACATGCTGCCAGCCGACGCACAGCGTCGTAGAGCCGGCATCCAACAGTGTCGGCGTCCGGTCGGGAAACGTGGCCACTGGTAAGTCGGTCACCGTCGGCGTCGCGCGGATGACGTCGGGCGCGACGGAGACGACGGTGCGGGCGCCGTGTGAGTCGGAGAATCGGAGCAGATCCGCGGCAACCCGGCCAATACGCTGGATCCCGTGGCTCAGTACGACGTAATACTCGTCGCCGTCGGCGCGGGTTACCCGCAACACGCTGCCGACCGGAAACCCCGCAAGTGCGGCCGGTCCGCGAGCGCTGCGATTGGGAATCCGCGGCGGGGCGATCGGCGGCGCCTCCGGAATAGCATTCAACAGGGTGGGTGACACCGCCGACGGGATCCGACCGTCCAGCTCGAGTGCACGTACAACGGCGGGTTCATCGAGATTCACCACGGCTCGGCGGCCGGCGTACAGCAGGTAAGTCGACCCGCCGGACACGGGCCTCACCAGGACGGATTGCGCGCTCGCCAAAGGGTGCGATTGCGATCCCTCAGCGGGACCTATGACGACCGTCGTGCTCGGTGTGGTGCCGCCGCTGTCACAGACCGTCCATCGCAATTCGTCCTCGCCAAGGGGTTGCCCCAGAAACGTTGGGGCACCGGGGATGCCCAGCAGGAGGCCTCTTTTGCTAAGGCTCAATTCCGACTCGGGCACCGGCTGCGGGTCGGCGTTGGTTCTGGTGATCAATCTTGCTGAGGCAAGATTGAGCACCGGGTGCAGGGTTTCACCGATGCGGACGTACAGCGCCCCTGACTGTTTGCCCATCACGATCGGCGCATTCGACGGTGCAGGTTGTGGGCGAACCATAGCCAACACCGCACATCCGGCCAGCATGATGATCGCCAGCACCGCCCCGGCCAACAGCGACTGCATCGGCGCGCGCATCGATTCGTTGACCGCTCGGATGTCCCTGCCCAGCAGCGCGCATTCGATACGGCGCAGCAGAAATCGATATCCGCTGACGTGCAGACGCGTAGTCGGTTGCCATCCCATCAGTCCCCCAAGTGCGTCGGCCTCACGATATTTGGGGATCACGTCTTGGTCTGTTGTTGATCCACAGTGCGGTGCCCGACCACCGCCGATGTGACCGTTTGGCCAGTTCTCGTTAAAATCACCTGGTGAGCATTCATCGCCTCAGCCCTTCGGTGTCCCTGGCCGCCGCCGCGGTGTTGGCCGCCGCTGTCCTGATGGTCGCCCCCAGCGCCGTTTTCCGTGCCGTCCCGTCGGCCCACGCCGACAACTGCCCAGACGTCGCGCTGACCTTCGCCCGCGGCACCGACGAGCCGGCCGGGTTGGGCCGCGTCGGCCAGGCCCTCGTCGACACGCTGCGCCAGAACACCGGCAAGAACATCGACGCCTACCCGGTCAACTACAAGGCCAGCCTGCTGCAATTGCACGGCGGCGACGGCGCCAACGACGCCATCAAGCACATCAAAGACGTGGCCGACAAGTGCCCCAGCACCCCGCAGGTGCTGGGCGGATACTCGCAAGGCGCGTCGGTGATCGACATCGTCAGCGGGGTTCCGGTCGGCGGCATCAGCTGGGGCAGCGCGCTGCCGGCCCAGTACGCCGACCACGTCATCGCGGTGACCACCTTCGGCAACCCGGCCGACCGCAGCGGCGGGACGATATCGGCGCAGAGCGCGATGTTCGGTGCCAAGGCCATCGACTTCTGCAACCCCGAGGACCCGATCTGCCACGCCGGCCCCGGCAACCAGTGGAGCGGGCACACCGAGGGCTACGTGCCCGTCTACACCACCCAGGCCGCCAGCTTCGTGCAAACCAGGCTGCTGGCGGTGCTGCCCCCCACCGCACCCGGACCGCCGATGGGCGTGCTTCCCGGGCCTGGGCCGCTTCCCGGACCCGCGCCTGGCCCTGGGCCTGATGGCCAGCCACCAGGCAACCTCGTGGTCGACCAGCCCGCGCTGTTTCGCTGACGGAAAACTCCTCGCGCTAATCGTCACGCGTCGCATTAGTATCGGGCCATGAATCTGCGTCCGATAGGCCCACCGCGACAGTCGATCCCGCGCTCGCTAGCCAGGTTTGCGGTTGCCGGATTTCTCGCCACGGCGTTGATGCTTGCGCCCGCGACGCTGATCCCGACGGCATCGGCGTCCTGCTCGGACGTCGACGTGGTGTTCGCCCGCGGCCGCCTGGAACCGGCCGGCGCCGGGGTCATCGGCAACTCTTTCGTCAGCGCGCTGCGCTCGCGGGTGCACCGCAACGTCAACCTCTATGCGGTGCGCTACCCCGCCGACAACGAGGTCGACGTCGGCGCCAACGACATGAGCGCCCACGTCCAGAACACGATCAACGGCTGCCCTGACACCCGCATCGTGCTGGGCGGCTACTCGCTGGGCGCGGCGGTCACCGACGTCGTCCTGGCGGCCCCCGGCCCGCTATTCGGCTTCACCAATCCACTGCCGCCGGGCGCCGACCAGCACATCGCCGCGGTCGCACTGTTCGGCAACGGTAGCCAGTGGGTCGGCCCGATCACGAACTTCAACCCCGCTTACAACGACCGGACCATCGACCTGTGCCACGGCACCGACCCGATCTGCAATCCGGCCGACCCGCAGACCTGGAAGGAGAACTGGCCGCAACACGCCGCGAGCGGTTATATCAACGACGGCATGGTCAATCAGGCCGCCGACTTCGTCGCAAGCAAGTTGCAGTAACCGATCCGGCGGCCAACAGCACTAAGCGAACCCTGCGGACCGTTTCAGCAAATATCTAGGTTTGCTCGATAACATCCGCAAATGAAAATTGCTCCGGTGGCAAGGTTGGCGGCTGCAGCATTGCTCGCCCCGGGGCTGCTGATCGCCCCGGCGCTAATGCCGGTGGCCGGGCCGATTCCGGTGGCGTCGGCGGATTGCCCCGGTGCGGAGGTGGTTTTCGCCCGCGGCCGAGAAGAGCCACCCGGACTCGGAGCGGTCGGCGACGCGTTCGTCAATTCGCTGCGCTCAAAGGTGCCGAACATGTCGGTCGGGGCCTACGGCGTCAACTATCCGGCAAATATCAGCGTCGACAGCGGCGCCGGCGATATGAGCGCCCACGTTCAATCCATGGCCAGGAGTTGCCCGAACACCCGCGAGGTGCTCGGCGGCTATTCCCTGGGCGCCGAGGTGGCTGACGTCGCGACCTGGGGCCGTATACCGCCGGGTGTGGATCAGCACGTCGCGGCGGTCGCCTTGTTCGGCAATGGCACCCGGCGACCCGCCCCCGCCTTCGCCGGTAAGACGATCGACCAGTGCGCGCAAGGCGACCCGATCTGTGGGAGAGGCACCGTGTGGGCCTCGCATCTGCAGCCCTCCTACATCGGCTCGGGGCTGGTGGATCAGGCCGCGGGTTTCGTCGCCGGCAGGTTGTAGCCGAGGATCAGTCGCGGGTGCGCAGGTCGCGGGTAATCAACGTCCGCGCCTGCAATTCGTTCTCCGGCGGGTAGTCCACGCCGATCAGCGTCAATCCCCGCGCGGGTGCGGCGGCGAAGTCGCTGGACCGCGTTGTTGAGGTGAGCAACTCACGGCACCAGTCAGCGGTGCGTCGGTGTTCGCCGACGGCCAGCAGCGCGCCGACCAGCGAACGCACCATCGACCAGCAGAACGCGTCGGCTGTGACGTATGCGGTGACCAGATCACCATCACGGACCCAATCCAGCCGCTGCAGATCGCGAATGGTGGTAGCGCCGTCGCGGTGGCGACAAAATGCGGCAAAGTCATGTAGTCCCAACAGGTTTCGCGACGCTTCCGTCATCGCGTCCACATCGAGCAGGCGAGGCCAAGCGGTGATGTAGCGGGCCTGCTGCGGCTCCACCCCGAAGGGCGCAGTCGAGAGCCGGTAGATGTAGTGGCGGCGCAGCGCCGAGAATCGCGCATCGAAACCCGCTGGGGCGCGGACGATTCGACGAATCCGGACGTCTGCGGGCAGCAGCCGGCCCAAACGGCGGACCAGCGGCAGGAATTCCGGTTCGGTCGGCCGGGGCGAACGCGGATAGGCGTTGGGCAACGCGTCCGCCAGGACGTCGACGTGGGCGACCTGACCGGTGGCATGCACGCCGGTGTCGGTGCGTCCGGCGGCACGCAGCCGCACCGGGTCCCGAAACACCGTCGAGAGCGCCTCCTCCAGAATGCCCGCGACTGTGCGCTGCCCGGCCTGGGTGGCCCAGCCGGCGAAATCCGTGCCGTCATAAGCAATATCGAGCCGAAGACGAACGCACCCGCCATCGGCGTCGATGGCGGGCACGTCGTTCAACGGCGAATCGCTAGGACTTGTCAGCGTCCTCGGCTTCCGGCTCAGCGGTTTGCGGCTCGGCGGCCGCCGCTTCGTCCGCCTCGGCCTCGGAC
>NZ_JBAUZA010000457.1:0-2093 GCF_049585075.1 Mycobacterium sp. | reverse complement strand
GTGTTGGCCAGTCGATCCCGTTCGGCGTTCAGCCGGTCGACCTCGAACTGCTCCTGACGGACCAAGTCCACCAGTCGTGGCGCGTCACTGCGCCGAATCTCGCCGCCCCGGGACACCCCGTGCGTCGCGCCGAGCAGCAACCCCGCCAGCAGGCAGACCAGCGGGACGCCGACCCGCCACGACGACGGGCTCGATCCTTCCGGGTGCGGGGTTGCCCCGCGCGCCCCGAGCCGCCGAGCGATCCGTGTGATCATCGGCTCTCCGTTCGGTGCTGGTGGGTGCGTTAGGCTCGTCCTGACACACTCCAGCACCCCTGCCCTGAATACCGTAACCGCCGAGGCATCCCGAGGTAGAAATGCCCAAATCCAAGGTCCGCAAGAAGACCGACTTCACCGTCAGCGCGGTCAGCCGTACGCCGGTCAAAGTGAAGGCCGGGCCGTCCAGCGTGTGGTTCGTTGTCTTGTTCTGCGGCTTGATGCTGATCGGCCTGGTCTGGCTGATGGTGTTCCAGCTGGCCGCGACGGGCCCGGACGCACCCTCGATGCTCAGCTGGATGGCCAACCTCGGCCCGTGGAACTACGCCGTCGCGTTTGCTTTCATGATCACTGGACTGTTGCTCACAATGCGGTGGCGGTAACCGTTGGCGCGACCGTAATGAATTCATCTTCGGTCTGCGCGGTTACTGGGCCGGCAACCTCTCACTTGTTAGATCACACGCGTGTGATTCATCCCCATTGTTGATAGCGCTTGTGGATAACCCTATCGGCAGTGGTAGGCCCGCCTAGGAGCAGCGTGCAGCAAACGCAGTGGTCGCCGTCCTCAACCGGAATCGCAGCTTGCGGCATCGCGGGCATTGTGATGGCTATCGCCTGTGTGACTGTCGTCACAGACCCCCCGGGGCGGTTACTGCTCGGTATTTCCGCGGCCGGTCTGATCTTGTTTGCAAGCGCGTCGTGGCGCGCACGTCCGAAACTGGCAATCACGTCCGACGGCCTCCGCGTCCGCGGCTGGATGCGGACGCAGCTTTTGCAGCGCACCGAGATCAAGATCATCCGGATCACCGAATTCCGCCGCATCGGGCGCAAGATGCGGCTGCTCGAGATCGACGCGAAGGACGGCCGGCTGCTGATCTTCTCGCGTTGGGACCTTGGCGCCGATCCGTTGCAGGTGCTCGACGTCCTCACCGCGCACGGCTACGCCGGCCCCTAGTCGGCGACCGGCAGCCGGTTCAGGAAATCGTGATCGACTCGATGACGACGGGCTCGGTCGGACGGTCGCCGGGGCCGGTAGCGGTCGTGGCGATCGCGTCGACCACATGCTGTGAGTCCGGTTCCACGACTTCGCCGAAGATGGTGTGCTTGCGATTCAGGTGCGGGGTCTCGCCGACCGTGATGAAAAACTGCGAGCCGTTGGTGCCCGGGCCCGCATTGGCCATCGCCAACAGGTAGGGCTTGTCGAACTGCAACTCGGGGTGGAATTCGTCGGCGAACTTGTAGCCCGGGCCGCCGCGGCCGGTGCCGGTCGGGTCGCCGCCCTGGATCATGAAGCCGTTGATCACACGGTGGAAGACCGCGCCGTCGTAGAACGGGCCGGAGCTACCGCCCGATGCGTTCTCGGTCGAATACTCCTTAGTGCCTTGGGCCAGACCGACGAAGTTAGCGACGGTCTTGGGCGCATGGTTTCCGAACAGCGCGATCTTGATGTCGCCGCGGTTGGTGTGCAGTGTGGCAGTGGCAGTCTGAATCGGGCTGGTAGTCACGGCATCACAGTCTGCCATCACGCTTACCCGGCTACGCCCACCGGGCTACCGTCTGGAAGTATCCGATTACGGTCTCGCGGAAGCGGCCGGGGAAGGCGAGCAATGAGCGCTAACAACCACACCCGGCTGACCTCGCGGCAGCGGCTATCCCGCGGCCTTACCTACACCGCGGTCGGACCGGTGGACGTTACCCGCGGCCTCGTCGAGCTGGGCGCGCACTCGGCGCAGGCCGGCGCGTCGAGTCTGCGCCGGCGTTACCGGGAGGGCCGCCTGGCCCGGGATCTGCAATCCGCCCAAGAGGCGCTTGCGGAAGAGTTCGCCGCAGCCCAGGAGG
>NZ_JBAUZA010000456.1:0-5226 GCF_049585075.1 Mycobacterium sp. | reverse complement strand
ATCCGGGAGGGCTCGGCGACGCGAACCGCCACGGCCTTCGGCGCACCGGAGCACGGACCCGGCATGCCGGTCGTCTCGCAAGGCGAAGCGCCGATGACGCCGGACGAGGTCGCGGTGTCCAGCACGCTGGGTCGTCACCTCGGTGAAGCTCTGGACGTCGGCGCACACAGATTGCGGATCGTCGGCATTGTGCCCAATTCGACAGCATTGGCGAAGACGCCCAACATCTTCCTGACAACCGAGGGCCTGCAGCAGCTGGCGTACAACGGTCAGCCGATGGTCACGTCGATCGGGATCGTCGGCACGCCTCAACATCTTCCCGACGGCTACCAAACCGTTGAGCGTGCGGCAGGTGTCAACGACCTGTTGCGGCCGTTGAACGTCGCGGTCAGTGCGATCACGATCGTGGCTCTGTTGCTGTGGATCGTGGCGGTGCTGATCGTCGGGTCAGTGGTGTATCTTTCGGCGCTCGAGCGGATGCGCGATTTCGCCGTGTTCAAGGCGATCGGGGTGCCGACCCGGTCGGTTCTGGCCGGGCTCGCGCTGCAGGCGGTCGTCGTCGCGCTGCTCGCCGCGGTGGTCGGCGTCATCCTTGCCCAACTATTGGCGCCGCTGTTCCCGATGACGGTCGTCGTGCCGATGGATGCCTACCTTGCGCTGCCGTTGATCGCGGTCGCGATCGGTCTGCTGGCCAGCGTCGCCGGGCTCCGGCGCGCGGTGGCGGTGGACCCCGCGCTCGCATTCGGAGGTCCTTGAGCGGTGGGCGATCTCAGCATCCAAGAACTTGTCGTCGAGTACTCCAGTGGTGGGTACGCGGTCCGGCCGATCAACGGCTTGAGCCTCGACGTTGCGGCCGGGTCGCTGGTGATCCTGCTCGGGCCCAGCGGGTGCGGAAAGACGACGTTGTTGTCTTGCCTCGGCGGCATCTTGCGACCCAAAAGCGGTGCGATCAAGTTCGGTGGCGTCGACGTCACCACGCTCGACGGCCGTGAGCTGGCCAAGTACCGACGCGACGAGGTCGGCATCGTTTTCCAGGCCTTCAACTTGGTGCCGAGCCTCACCGCCTTGGAGAACGTGATGGTTCCGCTGCGCGCGGCTGGCATGTCACGTGCGGCTTCGCGTCAGCGTGCCGAGGAACTTCTGGAGCGCGTCAACCTTGCAGACCGAATGAAACACCGACCGGGTGACCTCAGCGGAGGGCAACAGCAGCGCGTCGCGGTCGCCCGCGCGATCGCGCTGGAGCCGCCGTTGATCCTCGCCGACGAGCCGACCGCCCACCTCGACTTCATCCAGGTGGAGGAGGTGCTGCGGCTGATTCGCTCGCTCGCCGAAGGTGAGCGCGTGGTGGTGGTCGCCACCCACGACAGCCGGATACTGCCGATGGCCGATCACGTCGTCGAGATGGTACCGACGCTGGCGTCGACGAACCGGCCACCGGAAACCGTCCATCTGAAGGCCGGCGAGGTGCTCTTCGAGCAGTGCACGATGGGCGAGCTGATCTACATCGTTGCCGACGGTGAGTTCGACATCGTGCGCGAATTAGCCGATGGCGGTGAGGAATTGGTGAAGGTTGCCGGGTACGGCGACTACTTCGGCGAAATCGGTGTGCTGTTCAACCTGCCGCGCTCGGCGACGGTGCGGGCCCGAACCGATGCGACGGCCGTCGGCTATACCGCGCAGGCGTTCCGGGAGCGGCTCGGCGTCAAGGGTCTGAGCGACCTGATCGAACGCCGCGAGCTCGCCATCGACTGACCCGGCCCCACGAGCTCGAGGCCGGATATAAAGGGGAGTGTGGCTGCAAGTTTCTCCGATGTCATCAAGTCCAAGTACCTGCTGCTGACGACATTCACCAAGGACGGCCGTCCCAAGCCGACACCGATCTGGGGTGCCCGTGAGGGCGACAAGCTGCTCGTCATCACCGACGACGGGTCGTGGAAAACCAAGCGGATCAGCAACACCCCCAGGGTGACGCTCGCCAAGAGCACCGCGCTGGGCAAACCCAAGAGCGACGCGGTCGAGGGCATCGCCCGGGTGCTACCGAAGTCGGAGACCCGCCGGGTCTACAACGCCGTCCTCAAGCGGTACTGGTACCACGCCTGGTGGTTTTATGCGTCCTCGGTCGTGCGCGGCGGTGTCGACAAGGTGCACGTCGGGGTCGAAATCAAGCCCGCCGGCTAGCCACGATCCAGGTGTCTAGGGTGACTAAGCACAGCCTTTACGAAAGCGTTATAGTAGCCGCATGCGTCTTTCTCGTCTGAGCCTTTTGGTCCGCGCGGGCCTTGCCGTGCTCGCGCTCAGTGCCGCGGCGACAGCTTTCCCGCGGGTCGCCATAGCCGATCCTCCTGGTCCTGGGTTTCAGCCGTGCGACGGCTGCTCATCCAACGATTCCACCGACGACTTCCCGATACCTCGGCGAATGATCGCGACGACCTGTACCGCCGAGCAGCTGATGGCTGCCGCACGCGATTTCGAACCGGTGTATTACGAGCGGTACATGCGGGACTACGACAACCACCCGAACGTTCAGCAGGCAACGCAGGACAAGGTGCACTGGTTCTACTCGTTGTCGCCGGCCGACCGCAGGGCCTATTCGGCCAACTTCTATGCGCCTCAAATCAATCCGCTGAACTTGGCCTGGCCCAATCACATGAAGCTGTTCTTCAACAACAAGGGCGTTGTGGCCAAGGAAACCGAGAACTGCCAGAACTATCCGCCTGGCGACATGTCGGTGTGGAACTGGTAGGTCGCTACTCCTAAGGCTCGGCGATCAAGCCGACGCAGGTTGCGGTGATCAGCCGCGTCAACGCGGAGGTGAAATCGATGTTCCACTCCGGCGGCAAGTCGGTTGCCTTTGCCTCCGCGTAAGCCTCGGCGAGCTTTTTCGGCGGGTTAGCCACCTGCCACAACGGAGCTGCCAGCGAGTAAGCGGCGAGTATGACGTCGAATGCGCCCGCGCGTCCCAGCCCCGGCAATGAATTCTCGATCGCATCGGCGAGCGAATTCACCGCTCCGCTGCTGATCTGCTTGACCTCGAGAACTCGGTCGATTTCCACCTCGTGCTCAAGGTGAAGATGCAGGTTCGCGAGCAGGTCGCAGAACAACGGATCGGCCGCCAGACCATCGGCTAACGCCGCGGCGACCCGCGACGGCGACATCGGACCGGGCTCGGCCAACTTGTCACACACCGTGGCCGACCACCGCACCCAGCCTTCGGCGGCCAGATGCAGCAGCACCTCTTTGTGGGAGGTGAAGTAGCGGCGCACCGCGGAATAGTGCACACCGGCCCGGCTGGCGACATCGGTCAAGGTCACCGACGCGACACCGGACTCCAGCGCGAGCGCGCGGGCGGCCTCTACTAGCGCCGTTGCGCGTTGGCGCTTCTTGTCCTCAGTACGGGCTCGCTGGAACGTGAGCTGCGGCACCGCGCGAGAATAACGCAGGTTGGCCGATTGCGGGTGGGCGTAGAACCCGGTAGCGTCCGTTTACGCACGTCGCATGCGTTAAATTTGCCGACGGGCGGCGCGGCTGGCCGATCGGCAGGCGCATATCTTCGAGCAGGTGAGATGCCGCAGACCAGAAAGACGGCAAACGGTGAAGGGGATTTCGATTTTCAGGGTTCTGCAGCGGTCCTGGATTCCGCTCGTGATCGCGATGGTTGTCGTCCTCGGCGGATTCACGGTGTGGCGGATTCACGGCATATTCGGCTCTGATAAGCGGCCCTCGTATTCGGACAGCGGGAATAGCGACACCAAGCCTTTCAACCCCAAGCACTTGACCTACGAGGTTTTCGGTCCCCCCGGCACGGTGGCCGACATCAGCTACTTCGATGTCGACGCCGACCCACGCCGCGTTGACCAAGCGCACCTGCCGTGGACGTTGAACCTTACGACGACGTCGGCGGCAGTCATGGGAAACATTGTGGCCCAAGGCAATAGCGGCAGCATCGGCTGCCGCATTGTGGTGGACGGCGTGATCAAAGCCGAAAAAATCTCACACGAAACCAATGCCTTCACCTACTGCGTGCTAAAAGGCGCATGACTTCCGAACAGACGCGTAGCGAACACTCCAAACCGCCATTCGTGCCGCGGACGATCCATCGGCTGGCGGTCCCCATCATCCTGGCCTGGTTGGCGATCGTTTTCCTGGTCAGCGCCGCGGTTCCACCGCTGGAGCAGGTCGCGAAGCAACGTTCGGTATCAATGAGCCCCACAGATGCGCCGTCTGTGCAGGCGATGCAGGCGATGGGCCAGAAATTCAAGGAATCCGATTCCGACAGCTTCGCGATGATCGTCCTGGACAGCCAGCAGAAACTTGGCGACGATGCGCACCGCTACTACAACAGCGTGATTCGTCAGCTGAAAGACGATCCGAAGCACGTACAACACGTGCAGGATTTCTGGGGCGATCCGCTCACGGCGCCGGGCGCGCAAAGCCCCGACGGCAAATGCGTATACGTTCAGCTCAATCTCGCCGGCAACCAAGGGACCACCTTGGGAGACGAGTCGGTGGATGCAGTCCGGCAGATCGTGAACCGCACACCCGCGCCAAAAGGCGTCACTACGTATGTGACCGGCCCGGCGGCGCTGGTGAAGGACATGAACCATAGCGGCAACAAAACCCTCCTCAAGATGACCCTGGTAACCCTTTTGGTGATCGTCACCATGTTGCTGCTGGTCTACCGGTCCGTCATCACGGTGTTCCTGTTGCTGATCATGGTCGGCATCGAGTTGACGGCGGCTCGCGGAATTGTCGCGTTTCTCGGTTATCACGGACTTATCGGACTTTCCACATTCGCCGTCAATTTGCTTGTATCCCTTGGGATTGCAGCTGGAACGGACTACGGGATCTTCTTTTTCGGCCGCTATCAAGAGGCCCGCCAGGTCGGCGAGGATCGTGAGACTGCGTTCTACACGACGTACCGCAGTGTCGCGCACGTCGTCTTGGCGTCCGGTTTGACGATCGCCGGCGCGATCTTTTGTCTGAGCTTCTGCCGGATGCCGTATTTCCAGACCTTAGGCGTACCTTGCGCAGTCGGCATGCTCGTCGCGGTGGCGGTGGCGCTCACGCTCGTTCCGGCGGTGATCGTCGTCGGGGGACGCTTCGGTTTGTTCGACCCCCGACGCAAGATGCAGGTCCGTGGCTGGCGCCGGGTGGGCACCGCCATCGTGCGCTGGCCGCTGCCCATCCTCGCCGGGGCATCCGCGATCGCGCTTGTCGGTCTATTGA
>NZ_JBAUZA010000455.1:0-9135 GCF_049585075.1 Mycobacterium sp. | reverse complement strand
CCGTCGTACAGCGTATGAATCGGTCGTTAAGGGAGGTGGGCGGTGAAAGTTGGCGTCAACATGTTTGTCACGGACCAGACGATCGGGCCCGCCGTGCTGGCTCGCGAGCTTGAGCACCGGGGCTTCTACTCGCTTTACGTCGCTGAGCACACACACATCCCCGTGAGCCGGCAGACTCCCTACCCCGCGGGCGGTGAGCTCCCGCAGGTATACGCGCGCATGCTCGATCCGTTCGTTGCGCTCGCCACCGCCGCCGCGGTTGTCGAGAAGCTGCACGTCGGCACCAGTGTCTGCCTTGTGGCCCAGCGCGATCCGATCGTGCTCGCCAAGGCGGTTGCCAGTCTCGACCACGTCAGCGGAGGGCGGTTCACCTTCGGGGTTGGGATGGGATGGAACAAGGAAGAGGCGGCAGATCACGGTGTAGCCTGGTCGCGGCGACGGGAACTGACACGCGAGCGGATTCAGTTGATGCAGGCGCTGTGGCGTGACGAGGTTGCCACCTTCGTCGGTGAGCAGGCGAGGCTGTCTTCGAGTTGGGCGTGGCCAAAACCTGTCCAACGTCCGTGGCCGCGCATCCTGATCGGAGGTGCCGCCCGCCCGGCGACCTTCTCTGCGATCGCAGACTGGGCGGACGGCTGGATGCCCATCGGTGGCAGTGGGTTAGACGAAGCGCTGCCCGCCCTGCGGCGCGCCTTCGAAGCGGCCGGCCGCGATCCCGTCGACGTTCAAGTGGTAGCCGTTGGAGTGCACGGCACCCGAAGCAAACTCGAACGGCTTGCCGCACTGGGTGTCAGTGAGGTGGCACTGCAGCTTCCTCCTGCGGGGGAGTCTAGGGTTCTCAAAGCCCTCGACGCCTACGAAAAGTTACTCGCGCCATGACGAGCCAGGCCCCCCGAGCGGACCGCTGCCCGTGCTGAGCGTGCTAGAGGTCGCGGACCTCCATGCCGGACCGGACGTGCTGTGTGGTCGGACCGCAGGGCTTGCGATGTTCACAGTCGTGGGCCTACCGCCTCGGCTAGTGCCGCGTTTCGCCCGCATCCAGTCCGCGTTGCCCTTGCCGGTGCCGCCCGACGTGGTCCTTGCCGACGAGGCGGCGTCCGAGTGGTCCAGGAGGATCTGATGGAGCTCAATCGCATAGACGTGATCAACCCCGCCGATGAGCAGATCGTGGGAACAATCGAGGTCTGCGAGCGTGATGATGTGGAGCGGCGTGCCGCGCAACTGCGAAATGCGCAGCATGACTGGGCAGAGCTCAGTACGACCGAGCGCGCGCGCTGGCTTGGGCTGTTCGGCGACTGGTTGCTTGACAATGCTTCCCGGCTCGGAGACCTGCTCATCGCCGAGACCGGCAAGTCGAGCTTCGACGCAACGATGGAGCTGCCGGGGGTCCTCGATGTGATCCGGTACTACTCGCGCAATGCTGCGCGGTTCCTCCATGACGAGACGCGGCGGCGCCACTCCGTGATGGTCGCGACGAAGACTCTGTCGGTCAACTTCCGCCCCTACCCGCTCGTGTCGTTGCTAAGCCCGTGGAACTACCCGATCTACCTGACTTTCGGTGACGCCGTCCCTGCGATGCTCGCCGGCTGCAGTGTGCTGGTTAAGCCGTCGGAATACGCGCCGCTCACGGTCTCGGAGATCGTGCGCGGGTGGCGCGAGGACCTCCGCGCGCCGCATGTGCTCGATGTCGCAAACGGAGGTCCTCAAACGGGTCAAGCCGTGGTTGACGTCGCTGATTTCGTGCAGTTCACAGGCTCGTCGCGCACAGGTGCCGCCGTCGGCATGCGCGCGACCGAGCGTCTGGTCCCGGCGAGCCTTGAGCTCGGCGGGAAGGATCCGATGGTCGTCCTCGCCGACGCTGACCTCGATCGGGCTGTGCCGGCAGCGGTATGGGGCGGACTGTGCAACGCGGGCCAGAGCTGCGCGTCGATTGAACGCGTCTACGTGCATGCCGACATCTACGACCAGTTCGTCGACCGCCTATGCAAGGAGGTACGCAAGGTGCGCCTCGGCGCAGGTGGCCGAGGACAGTCAGAGGTCGGCGCCCTGATCAGCGCGCGGCAACGCGACACCGTCGAGCGGCATGTAGCAAATGCCGTCGCGGCGGGCGCGCAAGCGGCGGTCGGTGGCCGCCGGCCGACTGGGGCGGGCTTCTGGTTTGAACCGACAGTGCTCACCGGCGTCAACCATTCGATGCTTTGTATGCGTGAAGAGACGTTCGGGCCCGTCCTGCCAGTCATGCGCGTCCGCGACGACGACGAAGCCGTCGCGCTCGCTAACGACTCCGCCTACGGCTTGTCCGCATCTGTGTGGAGTCGCGACCGTGGGCACGCACGCGAGGTCGCACGACGCCTTGAATGCGCGGCGGTCAACATCAACGATGTCTATGTCAACCTGCTCTGCGTCTCCGTGCCACAGGGCGGGTGGGGCGCGTCCGGCTTGGGTGAGAGGCTCGGCGGGCCAGCGGGCATCCGCAAGTACTGTCAGGCCCAGAGCGTCGTCGACTCATGGCTGACTGCTCGGCGCGAGCCTCAATGGTATCCGGCGAGCCCTGCTAAGTTGCGCGCATTCATCACTGGCGCGCGGCTCCTGTATGGCCGCCGCACAGGCCGCTTTAGGAGAATGAAGCACACAACCAACGCCGGTCACGAGACTCGCTGAGCGTCGTGCGGCTATCGCATCTATGCCCACAAAGCTTGATCAACATCGCGGTCACCGCGGGTAACACAGTCGAAGTTGTTCGATTCGGCGGACACGTTACGCCGCCGCACCTACCGACCAAACAATTCCCTATTACAGCCGGTAATCGCGCAAAGTGCCTTTGGTGATGATCATCTTCTGAATCTCGCTGGTGCCCTCTCCGATCAACAGGAATGGTGCCTCCCGCATCAGCCGTTCGATCTCGTATTCCTTGGAGTAGCCATAGCCGCCGTGGATGCGGAAGCTCGCTTGGGTGACCTCGGAGCAGAATTCGCTCGCGAGATACTTCGCCATCCCGGCGGCCACATCATTCCGTTCGCCGGAGTCCTTGAGGCGTGCTGCATTGACCATCATTAGGTGAGCTGCCTCGACCTTGGTTGCCATCTCGGCCAATGCGAATCCGATCGCCTGGTGCTCGACGATCGGCTTGCCGAAGGTCGACCGTTGCTGCGCATACTTCGCGGCCAGTTCGAACGCCCGAATCGCGACGCCGCAGGCGCGCGCTGCGACGTTGACGCGACCAACTTCGACGCCGTCCATCATCTGTGCGAAACCCCGGCCAGGTTCGCCGCCGAGGACGGCGTCGGCATTACTTTTGTAGCCGTCGAACATGAGCTCGGTGGTATCGACACCCTTGTAGCCCATCTTGTCGATCTTCCCGGGGACCGTGAGGCCGGGCGCGACTTCCCCGAAGCCGAGCGGCTTTTCGACGAGAAAGGTCGTGAGGTTGTCGTGTGGCCGTGGGCCACCGTTGTGTGTTCGGACCAATACCGCGACGAGATTTGATGTGGAGCCGTTCGTCAACCACGTTTTCTGACCGTTGATGATGTAGTCGCCGTCGGCGTTCTGGATCGCCTTGGTACGGATAGCAGCGACATCTGACCCGAGTTCGGGCTCGGACATCGAGAACGAGCCCCGAACCTCACCGGTTGCCATGCGGGGCAGCAGGCTTTGCTTCTGGGCATCGGTGCCGTACTGACGCAGCATGTGCGCGACTATGAAATGTGTATTGATGACACCAGATACGCTCATCCAGCCGCGAGCCAGTTCCTCAGCACAGAGTGCATAGGTCAGGAGAGACTCGCCAAGACCTCCGTACTCCTCGGGGATCATGAGACCGAAGAGGCCGATCTCGCGCATCTGGTCGACAATCAGCTGCGGGTAGGTGTCCGAGCGCTCTAGCCTCTGCGCATTCGGGACGATTTCCTTCTCGACGAACTTGTGCACCATGGCGAGAATCTCTGTCTGCACCTCGCTGAGCCCAAGGGTCTGCGCCAGTCTGGTCATCAAGGTTCTCCGATCGATCTGATGGCAATAGAACCAAATTCGCTCAGGCGGTCGATGTCATCCTGGCCCGTCTCAACGGTCGCTCATGACCGTTGCGGTGTCATCGCCGACCGCGAAAGCGGCCGCTGCGGGGGCGTGGACGCCGTTAGACCGCCAATGCGGCAAGGACTTTCGTGGTTGGGTCACCTCAGCAAGCTCGCGGAAGTGCCGACCGTCAGGGTGACAACCATGAACGTAGCGCCGTCGATGCTTCTGGAACCTTCCGCGTATTGGCAGTAGTTGGAGTTAGCGAGCCGCTCGCGGTGCGTATTGTTCACCACGGCCGCAGTGAGGAAGCCAAGGTTGCCGGCGGTAGCGAGTGCCACATTCTCCGGCGGCAGCACGATCCGACTGCCCCAGCCGGTGGCATCACGATGCTCCGCGGGGCCAACGCCCGCGACCAGATCTAAAGGAAATCGACCGGTGGGCAATGCTCCTTGACTAGCCGCGGAAATCGGTCCGCCAGAATGAGTGCGGCTTCAGGTCATCTCTGATGCCCGCCTCAGCTTCGACCACGTCCGGGATGGCTTGTATCAGGGGCCCGGCAGTGGCGTAATAGCCAGGACTCGTCGGATCGTCGTCGTAGACGACAGTGCCGAGCTTCGCCGAGGCAAGGGCTTGGAGTGTCAGGGAGACTGACGGGCGGCCCTCGATCTCGATGAGCCAGCAGTCGTCGCCAACTGCCTTCGGGGGTCGCATCACGTCCCCAACGTAGTAGTACCCCTCTCCTCTGAAGAACACAGCCTCGCCGCTGTAGAGGTCCCAAGAGAATTCGAGCCCCCCAACAGTACCCTTCGCAACTCGTCGATTTCGGTCGGGCAACTCGATGTCGTGCGGCGCGAGAATGCTCTTGATCGACGGCTCAACCCGCTCGATTGGCCGGCCCATCTGTTGTGCGGTCCACATCATCGAGGGCACGAAGTAGTTGCGAACGAGTTGAGCGGCCATATCCACGTAATTCGAGTCGCCGGGCGGGAGACCAAAGCCTCCCGCTAGCCACATCTCATCACCGACTCCATCGCTTCGGAAGATCTCAACCAGACGCATATGCTCAATGTCGGTGCACAGCCCGGAGAGCGTCATCGTGAGGCGCTCAGACATGAAGTCCGGCTCCAAGCCCGTCACGTAAAGAGTCGAGCGGCCATGTTGGCAACTAGCGGTGAGTTGCTCCGCGATCCCCTCCCCCCGCCACGCCGCTAGGTTGCGGTAGGCCAGTGCGGTGATCACATTCCGGCCGGCCCCGAGGAGATCTTGAAGGTCTTTATCGGACTCCGTGTAGTCGAAACCAAAGTCGCGTGGAGTGTAGAGCACGCACTCCGCGTCGCATCCCATGAACGCGTCTCGATCGTTGGTCACGTCGACGCCGGTCGCCGGGATCCCGATGACGAGTCCTGCGTCCTTGCCGCTCTTTTCGGGGTTGTATGTGTAAACAGCAACCAACTCGAACTCGGGCAATCGTTGGAGCGCCCGGAGGCACGCAGAACCCAGAGTGCCAAGTCCCCAGATGGCCACACGGTACGGACGCCTCAACTTAGTCTCCCTTCGATGGCTGACACATCACGATTCATACACCATACAAGTTACTAGCGGATCGGCGCCAGCGCCAGTCTCACCCGCGCGACGGTGTCGCGCCGTCACATACGTCTCGGCGAACTTCGGGGTGATCTCGGCCCGAGAAACGAAATCGACCGCGCACTCTCCATGCCTGGCCAGCATCACCGTTTCGCCGGCGCGTTTCGTGATGCTTGCCGCGTCGTTGACAGGGGGCTGTAATTGTTGCAATACTTGCCCATTGTGTAGATTTGGACACCATACAAAATGGATACCGCGGCCACCCGCCCATCGGAATTTGGGACGTCGCTGTGCTGCGTGCTCTACCGGGAGGCTTCACACATTGACTTCATGGTTGAACCAAGCAGTGTTCGCCCGCTACTTCAGCCGCCGATCGACATGCATCGCCAACTGCGATCACGCGAATGGGGATCCGTAGTGTACGCGTTCCGCTCGTATCACGATGGGCGCAGCAGAGTCGCGCCTCGGGCCGCGCTGTACCTGAGTGATGCTGTGCCTCAACCGATGTGCACTGCTCTACCGGGGCGGGTCACCGCCGCGCGATCGGCGGTCCACAGAGGTATCGCTAGCTCGAGGGCTCACCGAGTCGGCTGGCGACGCCTTCGTATGCCACCGGACTATCACAGGTAAACAGGCCCGCCTGCGAACGGCTCGACAAAGAGAGGGTAGTCATGACCATATGGTTGCGCGCTCAGAAGGTACTAATTTGGTGGTCGATCATCATGATGACCATTTACACCATTGCGCTTCTGTTCCTCTTGCATATGGTGCCGCCACCGACCGCTCGATGGTCAGCGGCCCAGATCGCACAGTTTTATCTCCAACACAGCACCGAGGTGAAACTTGGCGCTATGATTGCGAGTTGGACGAGCGCAACCATCATTCCACTCACTGCCGTCATCACTGTCCAGGTGTATCGGCACGAAGCTGGCAAGCCCCCGATCTGGTCAGTCCTGAGCTGCGTGGGCGGTTCGATGATGACCATTTGGATTGCGCTGCCTCCGCTATTCTTCGGGGTTGCGGCCTTTACACCGGGTCGCCAAGCTGAGGTGACGGCGATCATGCATGAACTCGGCGTACTGTCGCTTCTGACAACCGATCAGTTCTACATCTTCTTGTGGGTGGCAGTTGCGGTGATCTGCCTGACACCCAACTTCGTATCCCATTCGCCGTTTCCACGATGGTTCGGCTACTGCACCATCTGGATCGCCCTCATCCTTGAATGCGGCGCACCGGCATTTCTCTTCCGCATCGGACCGTTCGCATGGAATGGACTCATGGCATTCTGGGTGCCGATCATCAGCTTTTTCATTTGGCTTGCTCTGGTGATGACGTTGCTGATCAGGGCGATCAATGGGCAGATGAACGAGCTGGGGGCTGCGACCCCGAACGTGGCGGTCAGCAATTAGCGAAGTGTTGAGGGCAGCCCCGCATCGCGACCGTGGCGGTCGCGATCGCACACCGCCATTGAGCCCGCCAGGCCGCCACGTGCCGGGCGAGGTGGGTGTGTGGATCGTGTTGCTAGGCGACATGACCGTCTTCGCGGTTCTATTCGCGTTGTACCTGAATCGCAGGGGTCACAGCAAAGAAGTATTCGCGACGTCGCAAGACCATCTCAACCGCACACTGGGCGTTGTTAATACGTTGGTTCTCCTGTCGAGTTCGCTTCTCGTCGTCTTGGCCACGCGAGCGCTGCGTGATGAGCGTTTGCAGAAGAGGGCGTCGCCGTTAGTTGTAGCCGCGATTGGCGTCGGCATGTGCTTTGTGGTGGTCAAAGTGATCGAATATCGTGAGAAGGTCAGCGTCGGAATCACTCCGACCACCAATGAATTCTACATGTACTATTTTATAATCACCGGCTTGCATTTAATGCATGTCATCATCGGCCTGATTATATTGGTGGTTTTATCGCGTCTAGCCAAGAAATCGGAGACTTCGCACATGCGTATCGCTTTCTTTGAGGGGGGTGCCTGCTTCTGGCATATGGTGGACCTGCTCTGGTTAGTAATCTTCCCCCTCGTCTTCCTGGTCCGTTGACTATCAAGGCGCTTCTTCGGTCGGATGCTTCCGTTGCATGGCTGGTCCTTGTCGCGCTCACGCTCGTGTCGTGGTCTCTGGGCCACGGACACGGCAATGGTCCGCGAGTGAGCGCCAGTTTGATTATCATCGTGATTTCCGTGTTCAAAGTACGGCTCGTCGGCCTGCACTTCATGGAGTTGCGTGAGGCGCCGTGGTTCCTGCGAGGAATCTTCGAAGGCTACTGCGTCGCATTGGTGCTGCTACTGACCACAATGTATGTGCTTGGCTAATTTGGCGACCTCGATACCGATCCGACGCCCCATCAGCCACTGAGCCTCTACGGTTGGCGACCGCCGTTTTGCTCGCACCGCAGCGCGAATGGAACGCGTTCACCCGGCCCGGTTTGGCGTGGCTGACAACCGCATCGCCTCCCTCGGGTGAGTGGGCGGTCGCTATGTACCGCATATCAATTGCGCGTCCCGAGGGGTCAACCTGTGATGCTCAACTCGCCGGCTGCCGTCGGGCAGGACCAAACGTTCACGAAAAATCGCGGCACTGTCTGCAGCGCTCTAACATCGTTTGGCCCCTCACTGTCACACCACGGTGGTCGCGATAAGCAACGTTGGCCGACATGACCCCGGACACCCGCGCCGCCGGACGATGTAGTGGATGGACGCAGCGCCTTGAAGACCACAGATCCTGGTGCGCGGTACCGCAGGCACGGCCGGTCCAGCCAATGCGCGTCGAGCACAATACGTTCGCGGCGTCGACAATGGCAGCTCGCACCGCGGCCCGGCCTCCGGCCTCAGCCAAGTCGAGGTCCATTTCGCTGTCGGACAGCGCAAACTCCTGGCGCCCAACGACTCCCGCGACATTGCCCCAGCGAAGCCCGGTTGCCATGCTTTCCAAGTGCAGGACGGACAAATCGCCACGCCACCGTTCGAGTGGAAGTTCACCACTGACGACCTCCACGCCCATACTCAAACGCATCGCCGCCCACGAGGGCCCCGCCCGACCAATGGCCGCCTGACCTCATGACCAATACGTCACCGAAATTCCGCGCGAAACCGCTAAAGAAGGTGTGCAGGTCGACTCTAGTCGCGAACCGGTTGCCAGCGAACCATGGTCAGCCCCTTCGGCTAGGTCGCGGCGCGTGTCAACGCCTCTCGCAGGCTGGCGCACTGGCTGTTGAAGAATGCTTGCGACACACCGGCTTTCGGAGCGAGCATATCGAAACCGTGAAATGCGCCGGGCGCCACTTCGAGGTGGCACGGAACCCCGGCCGCTTTCAGGCGCTCAGCGTACGCGAGGTCCTCGTCGTGGAACAGGTCCAGCGTGCCGACGCCTATCCACGCCGGCGGTAGGCCAGCTAGATCCTCGCGGCGGGCGGGCACGGCGATGGCCGGATCGGCGTCACCGAGATACGCCCGCCAGCCGAACCGGTTGCTGTCTGCATTCCACAACCGGTGCCCCGGGTGGTAGCCGACCACGGTGCGGTCGTCGAGCATGGGATACAAC
>NZ_JBAUZA010000454.1:0-4163 GCF_049585075.1 Mycobacterium sp. | reverse complement strand
GTTCCGAATCGTAAGCTCGCCGCCAGAACTTGTCAGTGCCTAGATTGGAGATGGACAATGGCCCCGTTGATCACCCTGCTGGTGGGCAGCATCGTGGCCCGGATCGTCGGTTGGGCCGGTGTCGACTATCTCGACAACTGGGTTACAGCGATCGCCGTCGGGCTTGCCGCGATGTTCGTTCTGACCGGTGTCGCGCACTTCGCCCCACCGCTGCGCGCTGCGCTGATTGCGATCGTGCCTCCGCGGTTACCGGCACCCCGCCTGCTGGTGACCGTCACCGGCGTGCTGGAACTGCTCGGCGCCGCCGGACTGTTGGTCCCGGCCACCCGAGTCGCCGCGGCCGTTTGCCTGCTGGTGCTGATGGTGGCGATGTTCCCGGCCAACATCTATGCGGCGCGGATGCCTAAACCACCCAAGTCGATGACGACGCAGTTACCCCTGCGCACCGCTGAGGAGATCATCTACCTGGCCGCTGCCGTAGTGGTCGCGATCGGCGGCTGCTAGCAGCCAGGCGTACTGGTAGGCCGCCTCTTTCCAGCGCTCGTAGCGCCCGCTGATTCCACCATGGCCGGCGGTCATCTGGGTCTTCAACAGCACCGGATTGCCGTCGGTTTTGGTATGCCGCAATGCCGCTACCCATTTCGCGGGTTCGACGTAATAGACCCTGGTGTCGTGCAACGAGGTCATCGCAAGGATCGGCGGGTACTTCTGTGCGCCGACGTTCTCGTACGGCGAATAGGATTTCATGTAATGGTAAACATCGCTGTCGCTCAATGGGTTTCCCCACTCGTCCCACTCGGTGACAGTCAGCGGCAACGACGGGTCCAGGATCGTGGTGAGCGGATCGACGAACGGGACCTGCGCCAGGATCCCGGCGAACAGATCCGGAGCCATGTTGGCGACGGCACCCATCAGCAGCCCACCGGCGCTGCCACCCAACGCCACCAGCTGCTCCGGTCGGGTCAGGCCGGAATCCACCAGATGCTTTGCGACCGCGACGAAGTCGGTAAAACTGTTCTTCTTCTCCAGCAGCTTGCCGTGCTCGTACCACAGCCGGCCCATCTCACCGCCCCCACGCACATGCGCGACAACAAACGTCATGCCGCGATCGAGCAGCGAGAGCCGAGCGATGGAAAAACGCGGATCCTCACAGATCTCGTATGCGCCGTAGCCGTAAACGAGTGCCGGCGCAGGAAATTTAATGTCAGCGCGGTGCACGATTGAGATCGGTATCCGGGTTCCGTCAGAGCTATACGCCCAATCACGGCGTTCGACGTAGTCCTCGCGCCGGTAGTCACCCAGTACCGGCTGCTCGCGCAACAGTGTGCGCTCCCCGGTGACCAGATCCAGGTCATAGATCTGCACCGGAGTGACAAACGATCCCGCACCGATCCGGAGCTTCGGCGAGTCCCAATTCGGGTTCGCACCCAGGCCGGACGACATCAGCTCGGAGTCGAACGAGATCTCCTCGGGCCGGCCGTAGATGGCGCCGTCGATGGGCCACAGCTGAATTCGCGGCAACGCCTCACCGCGGTAGCTGACCACCAGATGGCCGGCAAAGGCGTCGACGGCGTCCAGCCGCACGTCGTCGCGATGCTCGATCAGCGTGCGCTGCGCGGTCGGGTCATCAGCAGGTGCCTCCACCAGTGTGAAATTGACCGCGCCGTCGTTGTGCAGGATCAAAAACCGGTTGTGCCCGTCGACAATCGCGTGTTCCACCGAATACTCGACGCCGTCGCGCCGTGGCAGCACGGTGAGGAACTCGGCATACGGGTCGGCGGCGGCTGCGTAGCGGACCTCTGAGGTAATCGCCGACGCCGACACGATCAACACATACGCGTCGCTACGGGTCCGGCCGACCGCAAGCCAGAACCGCTCATCGGCTTCGTGATACACCTTCTCCGCCGGCAGACCTGAGGCGAGGCGGTGTCGCCACACCGTTTCGGGGCGCCACGCCGCATCGACCGTGACGTAGTAGACGGTTCGATTGTCGGTAGCCCAGGTCGCGCCGGCGCCGATGCCGACGATCTCGTCTGGGTATTGCTCGCCGGTGCGAAGATCCCTGAACCGCAATGTATAACGTTCATCGCCGACCACGTCGATGGAGTACGCCAGCACATTGCCGTCGGGGCTGATGCTGGCCGCGCCCAGTGAGAAGTAGTCGTGTCCTTCGGCTTCGACGTTCTCGTCGAGCAATATTTGCTCACCGGGGATCTCGGTGTGCTCGTCGAAGATCGGCGGGTTCCAGTCGGTCGGATCGGCTACTGGGCAACGGCATTGGACACCGTATTGCTTGCCTTCAAAGCTGCGCGCGTAATACCACCACTCGTTCCGTCGGATCGGCACGGACAGGTCGGTCTCTTTGGTGCGCGCTTTGATCTCGTCAAAAATCTTCTGCCGCAACGGTTCGAGCTGAGCCGTCATCTGGTCGGCGTAGTCGTTCTCCGCTTCCAGATGGGCGATAACCTCGGGGCTGGACTTGTCGCGCAGCCATTCATACGGATCGACGAACACGTCACCGTGAAATTCTCGTGGGCTGTTCACCCGCTTGGCGACAGGCGGCGGAGGCGCCCCGGCCATATTGCGCCGCTCCTCCTCATCGTTGCGCTCTGCATCGTCGTCGGCGCGGGTCATGCCGCCGGTCCGATCCATTCGTCGAAGCGGTGCCCGGAAATCCGTTCGTAAGCTTCGATGTAGCGGTCACGGGTCGCGTCGATAATGTTGTCGGGCAGCGGCGGCGGGGCCTTGGATCCGTTGCGGTCCCAGCCAGAGTCGGGGCCGGTCAGCCAGTTACGCACGAACTGCTTGTCGAAACTGGCCTGCACGACGCCGGCGCGGTAATCGGCTGCCGGCCAGTAACGTGACGAATCGGGTGTGAAGATTTCGTCGGCCAGCACCAAGTTGTCGTGCGCATCGATGCCGAACTCGAATTTGGTATCTGCGATGATGATTCCTCTTCTCAGCGCGTGGTCGGCCGCCTGTACATAGGTCTGGATAGTGCGATCGCGTAGCTGATTAGCGCGGACGCCACCTACCATCTTGATCACCTGGGGGAACGAGATGTTCTCATCATGTTCTCCCAGTTCGGCTTTCGTCGCTGGGGTGAACAGCGGCGAGGAGAATCTGCTGGCCTCGACCAAGCCCGGAGGCAGTGAGATGCCGCAAACCTTGCCGGTCTGCTGGTAATCCAGTAATCCTGAGCCGGTCAGGTAACCGCGGGCGACGCACTCCACCGGAACCATCTTCAGTTCTCGCACTACCAGTGCGCGGCCTAGGACCTCGTCCGGGATGCGTGGATCGTCCGGAGGCCCGGCAAGGTGGTTGGGCGCCTCGACGAGGTCGAAGAAGAAAACGCTCATCGCCGTCAAAATCCGACCTTTGTCGGGAATCATGCTGTCGAGCACGTAGTCGAACGCTGAAATCCGGTCGGTCGCGACGAACAACAGGTGATCGTCGTCGATCCGGTAGAGCTCGCGGACCTTGCCACTGGCCAGGTGCCGGTAGTCGGACAGAGCGGGACGCATCGGGTCAGCCTAGCGGTGCGGCTTTTTTAGCTACGCCGAGATTGACCGCAGAGCCGAGAACGGCGTGGAAATCGGTTCTAACGTCGATCTCGAGGTAGCGCAGCGCCCCCGAGGGCGCGCTCCTGTGCTGGGATCGGGGTTATGAAATCGCGGTTTCTCCCCTACGCCACTACCCCGCGCCGGCTGTTGGCGCAATTGTGCAGTGACGTCTTTGTCGTCAGCTGGACCTTTATCTGGGTGCTGGTCGGTCTGGCCGTCCACAGCGCGGTGTCAACTATCGCCGCAGTGGGCCGCCAGGTCCAAGGCGGCGCGGATGGTGTCGCCGACAGCCTCAAATCGGCCGGCCACAGTGCCGATCGCGTCCCATTGGTCGGTGACGCATTGAGCAAGCCGCTCACCGCGGCCAGCAAGGCCGCCCTCGACATCGCCGGCGCCGGGCACAACCTGGACACCACCGCCAGTTGGCTGGCCGTCGTGCTGGCACTGGCCGTCGCTGCGCCGCCGGCCCTCGCAGTGGTGGTGCCCTGGCTGGTGCTGCGGATCCGGTTCTTCCGCCGTAAGTGGACCGTGAGCACTCTGGCGGGCACACCGGGCGGCGAACAGCTCTTGGCACTGCGGGCGCTGGCCAACCGGCCGCTG
>NZ_JBAUZA010000453.1:0-8160 GCF_049585075.1 Mycobacterium sp. | reverse complement strand
GAACTCTTACAGCGCCGGCAGGTCGAACAAGGGGGGCAGCGAGAAGTACCCGAGCAGGTCGTTCATACCATCCGCGAAGAAGTCGCCAGCGGCGCCGAAGGCGCTGCCGGTAGCCAACGCTTCGCTGATCCCGCTTGCCGATCCGAACAGGTCGGCCATTGGGATCGTGTCGATCGGGGCCGTCGGGTTCAACAGCGAGAACAGCTCGACGTTGTAGGCGTTGTAGAACTCGGTCAGAGCCCCGTTGTCCACGTTGTAGGCGCCCGGGTCAGACGCGGGGCCAGCAACGGCCGGGTTGATCCCGTACAGCTCGTAGTCGAGCGGAGTAAACGGGGGCACCTTCGGTGCGTCCGCCAACGGAATGGTGTCGAAATCGCCGGGGTGTGTGACGACGTCGGTGCCGACGCCCGCGAGGTCGGCATCGCTCACAAACATAGAGTTCAGCGACGCAATCTCACTGGCGACAAAGGGGGCCAGTGGGTCGACGACAGGATCCGCCGCCGCCAGCGGCGCCAACGCCAGTGCTGCTCCGGCCGCGAAGCTCCCCATCACGGCGATTTTGCGAATGTTCATAGTCATGCCCCTTCCATGATCTCGACTAGCGGACTGCTTGCGTGCCCCCAAGGTTCCCCCTTGTAGAAGCTGAGTAAACCCTAACAATCAACTAAATCTGAGGGAAGTCTTACGCTGAGAAAATTCAACTCGGGCTTGTACTTTGTTAAGCATTCGGATCGGCAGCCGCGGCCAGCCCGTAATACCGAGATCCACGGCAAACGCGACGAGGCCATGACGCCCAGACCGCTCACCTATGCTGCCAATATGCCTTCCGCGCGGAAGAAGCCGTGGGAAACGTTGCAGCGGTTCGCGGAGAACCTGGTGTTCAACGACGCACCGAGGTTCGTCCGGCAGCTGCAGAACTCGCCGACCATGCAGAAGACCGTCCAGCGGGGCATCAAGATCGGCATCGATGTACTCACCGGCAGCGCATCCGAACCGCCGGCCGAGATCACCGCCGGTCGCCCGGTAACCCGCAACAGCGCGCCTACCGCGCACCGGGCCCGCAGGCTGGTCTACGCCCCCGACTTGGACGGTCGGGCCGATCCCGGCGAAATCGTCTGGACGTGGGTGACCTACGAGGACGACCCCACCCGCGGTAAGGACCGTCCGGTGCTGGTCGTAGGCCGCGACCGCAACACGCTGCTCGGGTTGATGATGTCCAGCCAAGACAGGCATGCTGCCGACCGGGACTGGGTTCCGATAGGCAGCGGAAGCTGGGATGCCGATGGCAGACCCAGTTGGGTGCGGCTGGACCGGGTGCTCGACGTCCCCGAAGAGAGCATCCGCCGCGAGGGCGCGATCCTGGAGCGAACGGTCTTCGACGTAGTGGCTGCTCGGCTACGACGCGACTACTCCTGGCGCTGAGTGATCAGCCCTGGGTGATGTAGGACTGCAGCTGCTCGTGCTCAGCCTCCAGCTCCTCCATCCGCGTCTTCACCACATCACCGATGCTGACGATCCCGATCAGCTTGCCGTCCTCGAGTACCGGTACATGTCGCACCCGGTTCTCGGTCATCAGCATGGTGAGGCTGTCGACCGTGTCGGACTTACTACACGTCGAAACCACCGGCGTCATGATCTTCGAAACCGGTCGCGACAGCACGTCAGCCCCTTGGGAATGCAGCTGGCGTACCACGTCACGCTCGGAGACGATGCCGGCGACGCCGTCGGGCCCCACCACCACCATGGCGCCGATGTTGTGACCGGCGAGCCCGGCCAGTAGTTCGGTCACGGTCGCGTCGGGGTCGATTGTCTTTACCGCGCCACCCTTGCTCCGTAGCACGTCTGCAATGCGCATCCAGGCCTCCCGCCGATTGTGATCCGGTTCACACCAGGCTACGGCGAGAACGGTCATCGTGAAAGGAACCCGCGAAAATCACACCAACGTGCTGTTCAGGCCACTGCCGATCGGCGCGTCGTGTGCCGCAATCACCGTGGGCAGGGGGCCTTGAATCTCGCAGCCAGAGAAGCGTTGCGAGCCAGCTTGATTAGCGAATTGAGCGGTGGGCGACCGGGATTTGTGACATACCTTTGAGCGATGATCGAGATCACGCTGCTCGGCACCGGCAGCCCAGTTCCGGACCCGGATCGCGCCGGGCCGGCCACACTGGTGCGTGCTGGCGGCCAGGCTTTCTTGGTGGATTGCGGGCGCGGCGTGCTGCAACGCGCAGCGGCAATCGGCTTGGGTGCCAATGGTTTATCGGCCTTGCTGCTTACCCACCTGCACAGCGACCACATCACCGACCTCGGCGATGTGGTGATCACCCGCTGGGTCACCACGTTCAGCCCCGACCCCACACCGCTGCCGATCATCGGGCCGCCCGGCACCGCCGCGGTGGTCGAGGCGACGCTGCAAGCACTCGGTCCCGACATCAGCTACCGGATCGCGCACCACGACGACCTGACGGCCCCACCACCAGTTGAGGTACACGAATACACCGAGGGCTCAGTGTGGGACCGGGAGGGCGTGTCAATCCGGGTGGCCCCCACCGACCACCGACCAGTAGCGCCGACGATCGGGTTTCGGATTGAGGTTGGCGACGCCTCGGCGGTGCTGGCGGGTGACACCGTCCCGTGCCAGAGCCTCGATGAACTCGCCACCGGCGCAGATGCTTTAGTGCACACCGCCATCCGTAAGGAACTCATAGCCCCGCTGCCGGTACAGCGCATGAAGGACGTCTGTGAGTACCATTCGTCGGTGCAGGAGGCGGCCGCGACCGCCAGACGCGCCGGGGTCGACACCCTGGTGCTGACCCACTACGTGCCGACTATCGCTCCCGGGCAAGAGGATCAGTGGCGTGCGCTAGCCGCCACCGAATTCGACGGGCGGATTGAGCTCGGCGACGACCTGCACCGGGTGGAGGTGGGCCCGCCCGGGTGAACCCTCACCCGGCATCGCGAATATCGTTGCGCTGCAGCGGCAACCGCGCGCCGGCTACCAGTACCCACGCCAACGCCAAGACCCGGGCGACCGGCAGGATCGGCCCCACCATCGGCCAGATCAGCACCAGCAGTGTCAATTCGGAAAGCCCGGCGATCAGCAGACCGGCCCAGGCCAGCGGCCGGGACAACAGTCCAAGGCTGAGGCTGGGCACCGCCATGCCCGCGATAAGGACGCCCAACCCCACCATGTGTCCGGGGCCGCCCAGCAGAAATACCAGGAGATACAGCGCCCGTACCAGTGCGGTGTCGGCGCTGACCTCTGGCCACGACAATGTCCAAGCGACCAAGCCCGCCAGGCCCAGTGCGCCGGCCGCCAACAGTCCGCCCGCCAGTGTGATCGTCGCTCCCGCAGCAGTGGCCCCGAGTTCGCGCAATCGGGCACTGGCGGTCGCCGCGTACACGGCCAGCGGCACCGACGAGGCAAACACCGCCACGGCGATAACCTGCACTGCGACCGGCTCGGCGCGCACGTACTGCTGGATTGCGGCCACCGGCCCATACGGCAGCGGCATCACGCCGCCGAGCGCGACTCCGATCGCCAGACCACCGAAGAGCAGCCCTACGCAGAGCGCGGCGATGAGGGCCAACGACGGTCTGCGTTCGGGTGAAACGTCCACTATGCAAGTCGGGTGATTTCGACGACGACGTCAAGGTCGGTGGCGCCCTGGCCGGAGTAGATGCCCTTGAGCGGGGACACATCAGAGTAGTCGCGACCGACGCCGACACTGACGTACTGCTCGGTGATCTCGCTGTCATTGGTGGGGTCGAGATCCCACCAACTCCCGGTCCATGCCTGCAGCCAGGAATGACTGTGCCCGTCGACAGTGTCACCCACCACTGCATCAGAGTTGGGATGGTGATAACCGGACACGTACCGCGAAGGAATACCCATGCTGCGCAACATAATTAACGATAGATGCACGAAATCCTGGCAGACGCCTGTGCCTTCACGCAACGCGTCCAGGCCCGACGAATGCACACCGGTGGTGCCGCGCACGTAGTCTAGTTCGCTGCGTACCCAGTCCGCGGCAGCCGCAACGGCTTCGGCCGGTTCGTGATACTTGGCGATCCGCTTGCCAACGGCCGCAATACGTTTGCTTGCCGGCGTGTATTCGGTGGGGCGGAGCACCTCATCGAATCGGTCGACCACCGACTCGCCGTGCAAGTCCGTCCAGGTGACCTTTTCGGTCGGTGGCTCCGCTCGATCGGTTTCCACCACCGACGTGGCCGTGACAGTCAACTCGGTATGCGGCGCGTGCAGGTCGAACGCCGTCACAGCCGTGCCCCAATAGTCGATGTAGCGGTACGCCCGGGTAGCCGGGACGGTTTCGACACGGTTGAGGACCACGTTCTGCCGGGTATCCGACCGCGGTGTGAGCCGGGCTTCGTTGTAGGAGGCCGTCGCCGGCGACGGATAGGCATATCCGGTGGCGTGCAGCACCCGCAATCGCCACATCAGGTCTTCCCCTGCCTTGCCGGCAACGGGTCACGTTGAGCGGCGTCGGACCAGGCGACCCACGGCACAGCGTGAAAGTACTGAATCGCCAATGCTTCTCCGACGTCATGGCAACTTTGCTGCAGGTTGGCCAGCCGACTCTCCAGTGATTCGAGCAATACTCCTGGCTCGATAAATTCGAGTTCGCTGCGGGCTTGCCCGAGCAGCCGCTGCGCTTCGGCGGTGGTGCCGACCCGGCTGTGCGAACGGTGCAGCAGCTCGTCGAGGTTGTGCTCGGCCATCTTCAGCGAGTAGAAGACCGACCGCGGAAACAACCGGTCGAGCAGGATGAACTCGACGACCCGGTTGGCGTCCAGCACACCTCGATAGGTTCGCAAATAGGTGTCATGCGCGCCCGCCGAGCGCAGCACCGTCACCCAGGCCGGCGAGGAAGCGCTGTCTCCCACTCGTGACAGCAACAACCGCACCGTCATGTCCACCCGCTCGATCGCGCGGCCCAGCAACATGAAGCGATACCCGTCGTCGCGCGACAATGTCGAATCGGCGAGGCCGGCGAACATGGCGGCGCGGCCCTCGATGAACGACAGAAACTCGTGCGGGCCAAGTCGTTTGGCCGCACGTTCACGTTCACCTAGGGCGTTGAAGGTGGTGTTAAGGCACTCCCAGGTTTCCGTCGACGTGACCTCGCGAGCAGACCTCGCGTTCTCCCGCGCTGCGGAGATGGCATCGACGATGGAGCAACCGCCGGCGGTGTTGCGGCGAAACGCCACCAGGTCAGTCAACGACCAGACGTCCAACTGGGTGTCGGGTGGCTCAATTCCCAACACGTGCAACAGCACTCGCGAGGTGTGGTCGGGGTCGACGCTGGAATCCTCCAGCAGTTGGTGAATGGTGACGTCGAGGATGCGCGCCGTGTCGTCGGCGCGCTCGACGTAGCGACCTATCCAGTACAGCGCCTCGGCGTTACGGGCGAGCATCAGCGGATCACCGCCTGCTGCTGTTGCTGTTGGCCTGGCTGCTGTTGCTGCTGAGTGGACTTATCCGCCTCCGCGTCGCCGTTGGACGTCGTGGCGGGTGTGGGCAGCGACCGGACGATCTGGGCGGCGCCCAATTCGCGATCGGCCGCTGACGCGCGTGACGCCAGCACCCAGGTGTCCTTGGATCCGCCGCCCTGGCTGGAGTTCACCACCCTCGATCCTTCGACCAGTGCCACCCGGGTCAGCCCGCCGGGTAACACCCACACGTCGTCGCCGTCGTTGACCGCGAACGGTCGCAAGTCGACGTATCGGGGTGTCAGCGTGTCTGCAACCTTGGTCGGGACGGTCGAGAGCTCCATCATCGGTTGGGCGATCCAGCCGCGCGGATCGTCGCGGATCTTTTTGCTGATCGCGGTCAACTCCTTGGCGGAGGCTTCCGGACCGAAGACGATGCCGTAACCGCCGGACCCCTCGACCGGCTTGACGACCAGTTCGTCGACCCGGTCGAGCACTTCTTCGCGTTCGTCGTCCAACCAGCACCGGAAGGTGTCCACATTGGCCAGCAGCGGTTTCTCGCCCAGGTAGTACTCGATGATCGTCGGCACGTAGGTGTAGACGAGTTTGTCGTCGCCTACCCCGTTGCCGACGGCGCTGGAAATCACCACGTTGCCGGCTCGGGCGGCGTTGAGCAGGCCGGCCACGCCCAGCACCGAATTGGGGCGAAATTGCATCGGATCCAGAAACGCATCGTCGATGCGCCGGTAGATGACGTCGACATGACGTTCTCCTTCGGTGGTGCGCATGTACACCTGGTTGTCGCGGCAGAACAGATCGCGGCCCTCAACGAGCTCGACACCCATTTGACGGGCCAGGAGCGAATGCTCGAAATACGCCGAGTTGTGCACCCCGGGTGTCAGCACGACGACGGTCGGGTCGGCCTCGTTGGTAGCCGCCGATTTGCGCAAAGCGCGCAGCAGGTGCGCCGCATAGTCGTCGACGGCGCGCACCCGGTGCGTGGCGAACAAGTTAGGAAAGACCCGCGCCATCGTGCGCCGGTTCTCCATCACGTAAGACACCCCCGACGGCGAACGCAGGTTGTCCTCGAGGACCCGGAAGTTGCCGCGCTCGTCGCGGATCAGGTCGATGCCGGCGACGTGAATGCGCACGCCATTGGGCGGCACGATGCCGGCGGCCTGACGGTAGAAGTGCTCGCAGGAGGTCACCAACCGACGCGGGATGACCCCGTCGTTCAGAATCTCCTGATCGCCGTAGACGTCGTCGAGGTAGCACTCGAGGGCCTTGACCCGCTGGGTGATGCCGCGCTCCAACCGCGTCCACTCCGCGGCCGAGATCACCCGTGGGACCAGGTCCAGCGGAAAGGGTCGCTCCTGTCCGGACAGCGAAAACGTAATGCCCTGATCGCTGAATGCCCGGCGCAGCGCCTCGGCCCGGCCCTCGAGGTCAGACGCATCCGACGGCGCCAGCTCGGCGTAGATGCCCTTGTACGGGCCGCGGATGTTGCCCTGACCGTCGAACATCTCATCGAAGGCCTCCGCGTAGCTGCTGGCGGTGTTGTAGCCGTCGAAGATGCGCTCATAGCGCTTCGCCGGCCGGGACTCGCCGCGCGGCGGCCGCCTAGTCTCGACGGGCACGGTTCGAGGGGCCACCTTGCCATGCTGCATCACGAACGCCGTTTCTGCAGGCCAAGCGGCTCCGAATTGGGCGAATGCACCGCGGACTGATACCCTGAGCCGTCGCCGCTTAAGCGCTGAGACGCTGCGGCACCCCTGACACCACAAGCCGCCAAAATCGTAAGCCGAAGGAATTGACGCGTGGCCAACATCAAGTCGCAGCAAAAGCGCAACCGCAGCAACGAGCGCGCCCGACTGCGCAACAAGGCGGTGAAGTCATCTCTTCGCACGGCTGTCCGCGCGTTCCGCGAGGCCGCCGCCGCAGGCGAAAAAGAGAAAGCCACCGAACTGCTGGTCTCCACCAGCCGCAAGCTTGACAAGGCAGCCAGCAAGGGCGTGATTCACAAGAACCAGGCCGCGAACAAGAAGTCAGCGCTGGCGCACGCCCTCAACACTCTCTGAGTCAGCGGTCGCCCGCCGCTAATTCCGCGACTTTTCGCACCGCCGCTTCCAACGCGTAATCGGCATCAGCCGCCGCACCCTTGACGTCGGCGTTCAGCGCCGCCACCAACTTCATCGCGACAGCGACCATCTCGCGCGACCAGCGCCGGGCCTGCTTCTGCGCCTTCTGTACCCGCCAGGGCGGCATCCCGACTTCGGCAGCCAGACGGTAGGGGTCACCAGAAAGCGGACCCACCCGACCGATGGCGTGCACGGCCTCGGCCAACGCGTCGGCCAGCACCACATGCGGCTCGCCGCGCATCATCGCCCAGCGCAGCGCCTCGACAGCGCCTGCGACGTCACCGGCCACCGCCTTGTCGGCGATGTCGAATCCCTTCACCTCGGCCCTGCCACCGTGATAGCGGCGCACCGCGGCGACATCGACACGGCCACCGGTGTCGGCGACCAATTGAGAACAGGCCGAAGCGAGTTCGCGTATATCGGAGCCGACGGCATCCAGGAGCGCACCGACCGTGTCGTTGTCGGTTTTGACCTTCAACGAGCGAAACTCGTTGCGGACGAAGTCGATACGTTCGCTGGCCTTGTTGATCCGCGCGCACGGGTACAGCTGCGCGCCAAGAGCGCGCAGCTGGCC
>NZ_JBAUZA010000452.1:0-2611 GCF_049585075.1 Mycobacterium sp. | reverse complement strand
GTCCACCCCGCCGGCCAGGGCGGCGTCGGCGAACTGGGCCAGATCGCCTCGATCGCGGCGCGCGTCGGTACACAAATACAGCCGCGCGCTCGCCAACCGAGTCGAGGTTTGGTGCACATCGCGACGCTAGCGGCTAGCGTGGAGGGTCGACACGGGAGTCCCGGGGACGGGGTCTGAGAGTGGGCGCGCCTGCCCTTACCGTCGAACCTGATCCGGATCATGCCGGCGAAGGGAGCGGAAGATGCCACCGGACTCGGGATCGCTGGCCGTCATCGGCGGCGGCGTCATCGGGCTGTCGGTGGCGCGGCGCGCCGCGCAAGCCGGATGGGCGGTGCGGGTGCATCGCACTGGCCAACCCGGCGCGTCCTGGGTGGCGGCCGGCATGCTGGCGCCGCACAGCGAAGGCTGGCCCGGTGAGGAGAGGTTGCTGCAGCTGGGTCTGGAATCGCTGCGGCTATGGCAGCAGGGCGGATTCACCGACGGGCTGCCAGAGCGGGTGATCACGGCGCGGGAGTCGTTGGTGGTCGCTGTCGATCGCGCTGATGTCGCTGAGCTGCGTACGGTCGCCGACTGGCTGTCCGCGCAAGGTCACCCGGTGATTTGGGAGTCGGCTGCCCGCGACGTGGAACCGATGCTGGCACAAGGCATTCGGCATGGCTTCCGGGCGCCCACCGAATTGGCGGTGGATAATCGCGCGCTGCTGGAGGGACTGGCGGCGGCGTGTGAGGAGCTCGGCGTGGAGTGGGACGGACCGGTGGGCGACCTGGGCGTTTTGCAGGCTGACGCAGTTGTGATTGCCAACGGCATCGATGCGCCGACGTTATGGCCCGGTCTACCCATTCGGCCGGTGAAAGGCGAAGTGTTGCGGCTACGCTGGCGGAAGGGGTGTATGCCATTGCCGCAGCGGGTAATTCGCGCGCGCGTGCATGGACGGCAGGTGTATATGGTGCCGCGCTGCGACGGCGTGGTGGTGGGTGCCACTCAGTACGAGCACGGCCGCGATATTGCGCCGAGCGTATCTGGCGTGCGTGACCTGCTCGACGACGCCTGTACGGTGCTGCCTGCTCTGGGCGAGTACGAGCTGGCGGAGTGTGTCGCCGGTCTGCGCCCGATGACACCGGATAACCTACCGCTGGTGGGACGGTTGGATGCGCGAACGTTGATCGCCGCCGGTCACGGCCGCTCCGGTTTTCTGCTGGCGCCCTGGACTGCCGAACAGATTGTGTCCGAATTGATTCCGGTTGGAGCGCATCCATGATTATCCGCCTGAACGCCGAGCAACTCGAGGTCGATGAGCAGACCACCGTTGCGGCGCTGCTGCAGTCCTTGGGCTATCCCGACCGCGGCATTGCGGTGGCCGTCGACCAAGCGGTGCTACCACGGTCTGCTTGGACGACAAGGCTTTCGGCGCTCTCCGCGCCGGTCCAACTCGAAGTGGTGACGGCGGTGCAAGGTGGCTGATTCCAAACTGACAATCGCCGGGCGCAGCTTCACATCGCGGCTAATCATGGGCACCGGCGGCGCCTCTAACCTCGCCGTCCTCGAAGAGGCCCTGATCGCTTCCGGCACCGAGCTGACCACCGTGGCAATGCGGCGGGTGGACGCGGAGGGTGGCACGGGCATGCTCGACCTGTTGAGCCGACTTGGTATCACTCCGCTGCCCAACACCGCGGGCTGCCGTGGCGCCGCGGAGGCCGTGCTGACTGCGCAGCTGGCCCGCGAAGCCCTTGGCACCGAATGGATCAAGCTAGAAGTCATCGCCGACGAACGCACGCTGCTGCCCGATGCCATCGAATTAGTCAGCGCCGCAGAGCAATTGGTCGATGATGGATTTGTGGTGCTGCCATACGCCAACGATGACCCGGTGCTGGCCAAACGATTGGAGGACACCGGCTGCGCGGCAGTGATGCCGCTGGGCTCGCCGATCGGTACGGGCCTGGGCATCGCCAACCCGCACAACATCGAAATGATTGTCGCCCAGGCCGGCGTCCCCGTCGTCCTCGACGCCGGCATCGGGACCGCCAGTGACGCCGCGCTGGCCATGGAGTTGGGCTGTGACGCAGTGCTGTTGGCGACTGCCGTGACCCGGGCCGCCGATCCGGCCGCGATGGCCGCGGCGATGGCCGCCGCAGTCACCGCCGGCTATCTGGCCCGCCGCGCCGGGCGGATTCCGAAGCGATTCTGGGCTCAGGCGTCGAGTCCCACCCGATGAGCCGGCGGTACGTCGCGCTCGGCAGCTCGATGGCGGCCGGTCCTGGGATCCGGCCCAGTGCGCCGGACGCGCCGTTTCGTTCAGGTCGGTCGGCACGCAACTACGCCCACCTGGTCGCCGAACAACTGGACCTCAACCTGCTCGACGTCACGTTTTCCGGCGCCACCACCGCGCACGTGCTGGCCGAGAGTCAGCGAGGAGCGCAACCGCAAATCGAGGCGCTGGACGGCTCCGAAGAGCTGGTCACCATCACCATCGGCGGCAACGACGTCGGGTATGTGCCGTTGCTGATGGCTGCGATGTTGCCGCGGGTCGCTCGGCTACTGCCGGGCATCGGTGCGCTATTCGACCGAGACGCGCGCGAGCAGGCGCTCGACGGCGTCGGCGATTCGCTGCGTG
>NZ_JBAUZA010000451.1:0-4799 GCF_049585075.1 Mycobacterium sp. | reverse complement strand
GGCTGACGGCAGGTGCGGTGGCGATCGCCATGCTGACTTTGACCGGCGCGGCCACGGTCGCGGCCGCGATGCATCGTGCCTACGCGCTTGGCTGGGTCGGAGCGACGGTGGCCTCGACGCTGCTGCTGTTATTGCCACTGCCGCTGGAGACCCGCACCGTCGTCGCGTTGTTGTGCGGACCGCTGGTTGGCATCGGAGTGCATCTGGTCGCACTGTCGCGCACCGGCAGTTGATCAGCCGAGTTGGGCGAACAGGCGTGTAGCTTGTGGGCTTGAAATGCACGAAACGCTCAGCGAAACGCGCAACGTCTGGATCATCGTGCCGGCTTTCAACGAAGCCGGCGTCATCGGCGACGTCATCGCCGATCTGCGCTCGGTTTTCACCCAGGTGGTGTGCGTGGACGACGGCAGCGCCGACGACACCGGCGACATCGCGCTGCGGGCCGGGGCGCATCTGGTGCGCCACCCGGTGAACCTCGGCCAGGGTGCGGCCATCCAGACCGGTGTCGAGTACGCGCGGCGCCAGCCCGGCGCGCAGGTCTTTGCGACTTTCGACGGCGACGGTCAGCACCGCGTCAAAGACCTCATCACGATGATCGATCGGCTCGGCGCCGGCGACGTGGACGTCGTCATCGGAACTCGATTCGGAGCGGGAGTCACAAGGCCCCCACTGATGAAGCGCGTCGTTCTTCGCACGGCCGTCCGATTGAGTCCGCGGGGCCGCCGGCTGGGATTGACCGATACCAACAACGGCCTGCGGGTCTTCAACAAAACCGTTGCCGACGGGCTGGACATCACCATGAGCGGGATGAGCCACGCCACCGAGTTCATCATGCTGATCGCCGAAAACCGTTGGCGCGTCGCTGAAGAACCCGTCGAGGTGCTTTACACCGAATACTCGAAATCCAAAGGCCAGCCGCTGCTCAACGGCGTCAACATCATCTTCGACGGGCTGCTACGAGGAAGGACGCCGCGATGAACTGGATCCAGGGTCTGCTGATCGCCTCGATCATCGCGTTATTGGTTTACCTGCTGCGGTCTCGTCGCAGCGCCCAGTCAAAGGCCTGGGTCAAAGTCGGCTATCTGGTATTCGTGCTCGCCGGTGTGTACGCCGTGCTGCGGCCCAACGACACCACGGTGGTGGCGCACTGGGTCGGGGTCGACCGCGGCACCGACCTGATGCTCTACGCACTGATCATCGCTTTCATCTTCACCACGTTGAGCACCTATCTGCGATTCAAAGACTTGGAGCTGCGTTACGCGCGACTGGCACGCGCGGTCGCGCTAGAAGGCGCCCAAACGCCTGAATAAGCAGGCTGCGGCGACACTTAAACGATCGCGACGACACGCCGAAATTCATCGCAACAGTTTAAATCTCGACGCCTTGCGCTAGACCGAATGCGCCCGCCGGAAGTACTCCACCGTGCGGCGCACACCCTCGTCGAGCGCCACCTGCGGGCGCCAGCCCAAAACCCGTTCAGCCAAACCGATATCGAGCCAGGACCGCTTCAAGTCACCCAGTCGTGGCGGATGAAATTCCGGATCGTCGGGCGCGCCGACAGCAGCGGCGACCGCTGAATGTAGTTGGCGGTCAGAGGTTTCCACACCCGTGCCGATGTTGAATCGCAGCCCGCCACCGACCGGCTCCGACGCCTTGACGAACGCGTCCACCACGTCGTCGACGAACACGTAGTCGCGGGTGTTGGAGCCGTCGCCGAAGACTTTGGTGGGCTTACCGGAAAGCAGCGCCTGCGCGAAGATCGCCACCACACCGGCCTCGCCGTGCGGATCCTGTCGGGGGCCGTAGACGTTGGCCGGCGCGATGTGCGAGCACTCCAGGCCGTAGAGATGGCGAAACGTGTTGAGGTAGATCTCGCCCGCAACCTTGCCCGCCGCATACGGCGACGCCGGATCGGTCGGCACGTCCTCGCTGGTCGGGTACGACGGCGGGACGCCGTAGATCGAGCCACCCGACGACGTGTGCACGACCTTGCGTACACCGGCTGCCCGGGCTGCATCGGCCAGCCGCACGGTGCCGATCACATTGACCGACGCATCGAATTGCGGGTCAGCCACCGAGTGCCGTACATCGATCTGCGCGGCCAGGTGAAACACCACCTCCGGGCGATGCTCGTCGAGGATCGCCTGCAGATCCGCGGTGACGATGTCGGCTTCGAGGAAGACAAACTCGGGATTGTCGGCCACGTGCTCGACGTTCGTGGCCCGCCCAGACGCAAAGTTATCTAGGCCCACGACGCTGTGCCCGTCGCTCAACAACCGGTCGACTAGCGTCGACCCGATGAAACCGGCTGCCCCGGTGACCAGTGCGCGCACCGGCCCACCATACCGATGGGCTGCCCGGACCCCGAACGTCGCGCTGGCCGCTGCCGCGCTGATCGCGGTGCAGCTGGTGATCCGGGCGGTGCTGGCGTTTCGGGGCTACTTCTACTGGGATGACTTGATCCTTGTCGGGCGGGCCGGCACCCATGGCCTGTTGTCGCCGTCGTATCTGTTCGACGACCACGACGGCCATGTCATGCCGGCCGCCTTCCTGGTCGCGGGTGCCATTACCCGGTTGGCGCCGTTGAACTGGATCGGTCCGGCGATCAGCCTTTTGGTGCTGCAGTTGCTGGCTTCGCTGGCGCTGCTACGGGCACTGCACGTGATTCTGGGCTGGCGCCCGGTGCTGCTGATCCCGCTGACCTTTGCGTTGTTCACCCCGCTGGGCGTTCCCGGTTTCGCGTGGTGGGCGGCGGCGCTGAACTCGCTGCCGATGCTCGCTGCGCTGGCCTGGGTCTGCGCCGATGCGATCATGCTGGTCCGAACGGGCAACCAGCGCTACGCGGTGACCGGCGTGCTGGTTTACCTCGGTGGGCTGCTGTTCTTCGAGAAGGCCGCGGTAATTCCCTTTGTCGCATTCGCAATCGTCGCGCTGGTGAGCCACGTACAAGGTGACCGCGCGCCCTTGGTGACGGTATGGCGGGCCGGGCTTCGGCTGTGGGCGGTGTCGCTGGCGCTGACCGCCGCGTGGATCGCCGTCTATCTGGTTGTGGTCAACCAGCAGCGGTGGAGTTCGGATCTGTTGATGACGTGGGATCTGTTGCGCCGCTCCGTCACTCACGGGATCGTTCCCGGTTTGGTTGGGGGCCCATGGGCCTGGGCCCGCTGGGCACCTGCCTCGCCGTGGGCTATCCCGCCGCTGGCGGCCAGAGTGCTGGGCTGGCTGGTGCTGACCATTGCGCTGGGAGTCTCGCTGGCGCGCAAGCGGCGCCTTATGCCGGTGTGGCTGACCGCGGCAGGCTACGTGGTTGCTTGCCAGGTGCCGATCTATCTGATGCGCTCATCGCGGTTCACCGCGCTCGAATTGGCCCAAACGTTGCGCTATTTCCCCGATCTCGTTGTGGTGCTGGCGCTGCTGGCGGCGGTCGGGTTCTGCGCGCCCAACCGTCCTGCGTCGCGCTGGCTGGACGCGTCAGTGGGCCGCACTGTGGTGACTGCCGCTGCCGCAGCGGCGTTCGTAGCGAGCAGTGGGTATTCGACGGCGACGTTTCTGACCTCCTGGCGAGATAACCCCGCCCAGCCCTATCTGCAGAATGCCCGCCGCGGATTGGCCGACGCGCACGCGGCTTCGAATGCGCCGTTGCTGGACCAAGAGGTCGATCCGATGGTTTTGGGCCGAGTGGCATGGCCGGACAATCTGGCCAGCCACCTGTTCGCACCGCTACGTGACCGCCCCGAATTCACCGCGGCGACAACGCAATTGCGGATACTGGACAGTTCGGGCCGATTGGCCGACGCGCAGGTGACATGGGTCCGCGCGATCTGGCCCGGGCCGGTGCCACAGTGTGGCTACTTCGTGCAGCCGGATCGACCGGTGCGCCTTGGTTTGGACGGCCCTCTGCTGCCGACGGATTGGACCGCCGAGCTCAACTATCTGGCCAACAGCGACGGCTCGATGACGTTATCGCTGTCCGACGGGCCCAACACGAAGGTGCCCGTGCATCCCGGACTCAACCGGGTCTTTGTCCGGCTGCCCGGCGCGGGCAATGCCATCACCGCGCGAGCCGACACGGCCGCGCTCGCGGTGTGCATTGCCGCCGGGCCGGTGGGCTACGCAGTGCCGAAGTAGATCCGAGCCACCTAGGAGAATCGAACTCCTGACCTGCTCATTACGAGTGAGCCGCTCTACCGACTGAGCTAAGGTGGCGTGCCCTGCGGGGCGGCACGAGTCTACGGCAGGCCCTCACACCGGCCCAAGTTCGCCCGGCGACGATGCAGAGCGCGCAGCGCGATGAGGAGGAGTTGGGCAATCAAGTTCAGTCGCGCAGCGCCTGGCCGATCGTGGCGACCATCGCGTCGACGGCGAATTTGGGCTTGACGTTGACCGCGAGCGCTTCGCGGCACTCCAGCACAGCCTCGATGCAGCGCAGCAACCGCTCCGGTGTGACATGCGCGGCCATCGCCGCGATCGGCTCTGCCATGTCAGGGTGGTTGCGCCGCACGCCTGTCGCGTCGGCGGCCACCAGCAGCGCGTCCCGAAAATAGGTCGCCAGGTCGATCAAAGCGCGGTCCAGCGCATCCCGCGACGCCCGGGTCTGACGCGACTTCTGCCGTCGCTCAAGGTCTTTGATCGCCCCGGCGGCACCGCGCAACGTCCCGGCGGTGCCTTTCCCGGTACCTCCCGCGCCCAGCGCGGTGCGCAGCTCCTCGGTTTCAGCCTCGTCGCGCCCAGCGGTCAGCACCGCCGCCTCAGCTTCGGCCGCGGCCACCAGCGCCTCGGCGGCGCCGTAGGCCTTTGAT
>NZ_JBAUZA010000450.1:0-2409 GCF_049585075.1 Mycobacterium sp. | reverse complement strand
CACTTCGAAACCACCGAGCTTGGGCACATCGGGTTCCTCGTCGGCTTCGGCCTCGACGTCGGGCTCGGCACCCGCCGAGATCGACGAGCCGAACCGGTTGAGCACTGCCCGCGCTGTGGGCCGGTCGAGCAGCGCCGAGGTGCTACTCAGCATGCGGTTCAGCCACTCGGTAGTCGGCCGGGGTTCGGGCTCGTGATCGCCGGCGGCCTCGCTGCCCGAAAGGCTGACTGCGATGGTCAGATCGGCATTGACCGCCGCGATCGGCGCCATCGGCAGCGGGTCGAGGATCCCGCCGTCGGCGAGCAGCCGCCCATCGACGACGTGCGGCGCAATCACACCGGGGATAGCGATCGACGCCCGGATGGCCTCGTCGACCGGGCCGCGCTGCAACCACACCGACTTGCCGGCCAATAGGTCCGTGGCCACCGCGGTGTAGGGGATCGGCAGTTGCTCGATGGTGGCCGCACCGAGGATGTCGCGCACCGCGTCAAGGATTTTCTCGGCTCGCAGCACACCGGCCGCGGTGATCGACGGATCCAACAGACGCAGGATGGCGCGCTGAGTCAACGACCGCGCCCAGTCGGCGAACTCGTCGAGCCGGCCCGCCGCTTGTAAACCACCGACGAGCGCGCCCATCGACGAACCCGCGATCCCGACGATCTGGAACCCCCGGGTGTGCAGTTCGCCGATCACCCCGATGTGGGCGTATCCGCGGGCGCCGCCGCTGCCCAGGGCGAGCGCGACCCGGGGCCGCGACGAAGCCTCGGCGTGTTGTGCGTCGAAGTCGGCCATGCCTTCATTTTCTTCGAGTTCGGGCGGGTTTTGTCGGCCGTGATTCGAATTCAGCCGCACTCGTCGTTGGCGGCGGCTTTGGCTGCGACGATCACCGCCGCCTGCCTGGCCAACGGCAACGCCGCCCACGGCGTATTCCAGGTTCCCGCGCCGACGGCCCCCGGCGCCTGGACCGCCGCCAAGTAGGCCTCGATCAGGGCCTTGCGGTCGCCTCGGTGGCCCTGCATCCAGGTCTTTGCGGCATGACATGCCTGGAAATACTCTTCTTCGGTTGCCCGCGCAGGCACCTTGATCTGGGTCGTCACACCGGCAGGTGACAACGCGATCGCGCCCGGTGGCGTCGTCGCCGCGGCTTCCCGGGTTCCGGGCCCGTCGGACACCGTTACCGACCCGGGCGCGCCCTTGTCGGTGTGCGCCGAGCATCCCGTCGCAGCCGACCCGACGGCCGCGACGACGGCCGCGCACCACACCAAGGGGCGAGATAGGCGCCAGCGCACCCAAGTCAATCTATGCAACACTGTCTGCCGTGACGCAGCGAACGGGATTTTGGGAGTGTTGTCGGCCCTGACGTGCCGCCGCCCCTTCGTCCACTCGTTCGTTCTGGAGTTCTCGCATGGTTTCCGCAAACCTTGTTGCTGATCGCGTCCCGTTACATCCCTCAGCCGTCCGCTCGGTCTCAGGCCCGACCCGGCTACGGCAGGCTGACCTCCTGCACCTGACCGACCGAACCGCCGACGATGTGCTCAGCGGGCGCTTCGACCACGTGGTCCCGCCGGCCGGCGTGCCCACCGACGACCGCTGGTTCGTCCGGCTGCACGGTGACGACGAAGTCGACATCTGGCTGATCAGCTGGGTGCCCGGCCATCGCACCGAGTTGCACGACCATGGCGGATCGCTGGGCGCGCTGACCTTGCTGTCGGGGTCCCTCGACGAATTCCGTTGGGACGGCCAGCGTTTGCGCCGACGGCGTCTTGAGGCCGGCGACCAGGCCGCGTTCCCCTTGGGCTGGGTGCATGACGTGCTGTGGGCCCCGACCGCCGGGGCCGCCGCGGTGGCACCTGCCGCGGATCCGACACTGAGCGTGCATGCCTATTCGCCGCCGCTGACCGTGATGTCGTACTACGAGGTCACCGGACAGCACGCGTTGCGCCGCAAGCGCACCGAGTTGACCGACCAACCGGAGAAGTCATGAGCCGCATCGCTGCGATCTTGGATACGTCCCGCGCCAGGTTGCGGCGGCTGGCTGCCGACGAGGTGCCCGCCGCGCTGGACCGTGGGGCGCTGTTGGTCGACATTCGGCCGCAGGCTCAGCGCTCCAGCGAGGGCGAGGTGCCGGAGGCACTCAACCCCTTGGTCATCGAACGCAACGTGCTGGAGTGGCGGTGCGACCCCACCAGCGACGCGCGGTTACCTCAGGCCGTCGGCGACGACGTGGAGTGGGTGATTCTCTGTTCGGAGGGTTATACGTCCAGCCTCGCGGCGGCCGCGCTGCAGGACCTCGGCCTGCACCGCGCCACCGACGTCGTCGGGGGGTATCAAGCGCTGGCCGCCGCCGGAGTGCTGGCCGGGCGTTAGGTTGTCTGCGCGCGATCCGCTGCGCCCGGCTTCGCCGCGCTT
>NZ_JBAUZA010000449.1:0-4291 GCF_049585075.1 Mycobacterium sp. | reverse complement strand
GGCCTCGCTCACCGATGCGGCCCGAGCTGAGATCGAACGGTTTGTGGCGCAACCGCGCGTGGTGGCTGTCGGCGAGACCGGGATGGATCTGTATTGGCCGGGCCGGCTGGAGGGCTGCGCGGAGCCGGCGGTGCAGCGGGAGGCCTTCGCGTGGCATATCGACCTCGCCAAGCGGGCCGGTAAGCCGCTGATGATTCACAACCGGGAGGCCGACGCCGAGGTGCTCGATGTGCTGCGCGCCGAGGGGGCGCCGGACACGGTGATCTTTCACTGCTTTTCCTCGGGCAGTGACATGGCGCGCGCATGCGTCGACGCCGGATGGCTGGTCAGCCTGGCCGGGACGGTGAGTTTCCGAAACGCCCGTGAGCTGCGCGAAGCGGTCCCGCTGATACCTGTGACGCAGCTGCTGGTGGAAACCGACGCACCATTTTTGACGCCCCATCCCTACCGCGGGGCGCCGAACGAGCCCTACTGCCTGCCTTACACTGTTCGGGCGCTGGCCGAACTCATTAATCGGCCGGCCGACGAATTGGCCGAGGTCACCACCGGCAATGCCGCCGGAGCGTACGGGTTGGCCGCAAGGGGTTAACAGTCCGTTAAGGCCCCTTAAATCAGTGCCGCGGAGTTGCTCTATCTAGGCCGGTTCGTTACCGTCTTGTGATCGAACGGTGGGGCCCCCTGGGGCCTTTTGCTATGTGACGGAACGGTTGCTGAAGTTGTCGAGGTCGGGGATACACGCGCGTTGAACGTACTTACGAAACTCCATCAGGCTCCCTCACCGGCTTTGCGGCTTTTGGTCGCGGGTCTTTTGCTGGTCTTGGCATTCGCCGGTGGCTACGCGGTAGCCGACTACAAGACAGTGACGTTGAGCGTCGACGGAACTGCGATGACCGTGACCACCATGAAGTCGCGGGTGATCGACATCATCAGGGAGAACGGGTTCAACGCCACCGAGCGTGACGACCTCTATCCCGCTGCCGGTGAACGAGCTCGCAACGACGAGAACATTGTGTTGCGGCGCAGCCGACCGCTGCAGATCTCGCTGGACGGCCAAAACGCCAAGCAGGTGTGGACCACGGCGTCGACGGTCGACGAGGCGCTGGCTCAGCTGGCGATGACCGATACGGCTCCTGCCGCCGCCTCGCGAGGCAGCCGTGTCCCGTTGGCCGGGATGGCCCTGCCGGTCGTCAGCGCCAAGTCGGTCGAACTGAACGACGGCGGCGCGGTGCGCAACGTGCACTTGGCCGCGGCCAGGGTCGGCGACCTGCTGGCCGGCGTCGGCGCCCCGCTGTTGCAAAGTGACCAGGTCACTCCCGGCGCTGCCGCACCGGTGATCGACGGCATGCACATTCAGGTGACTCGTAATCGCATCGAGAAGGTCACCGAGCGGGTGCCGCTGGTTCCGCCCCGCAAGCGGATCGAGGACCCGGAGATGAACATGGACCGCGAGGTCGTCCAGGACCCGGGCACCCCCGGCACCCAGGATGTGACGTTCGCGGTTTCCAAGGTCAACGGCGTCGAAACCGGCCGGCTGCCGGTTGCCAGTCACATGATCACACCCGCGCGTGAGGCGGTGGTGCGGGTCGGTACCAAGCCGGGCACCGAGGTTCCGCCGGTCGGCAACGGAGAAATCTGGGATGCCATCTCGCGTTGCGAGGCCGGCGGAAACTGGGCGATCAACTCCGGAAACGGCTACTACGGTGGCGTGCAATTCGACCAGAACACCTGGGAGCGCAACGGTGGACTACGGTTTGCTCCCCGCGCCGACATGGCGACCAGGGAAGAGCAGATCACCGTCGCCGAGGTGACGCGGGCTCGCCAGGGTTGGGGCGCGTGGCCGGTGTGCAGCGGAAGAGCGGGTGCGCGCTGACCATCCGGTTGCTCGGGCGCACCGAGATCCGAAGGCTGGCCAAAGAACTCGAATTCCGGCCCCGTAAATCGTTGGGACAGAACTTCGTCCACGATGCGAACACGGTCCGTCGGGTGGTGTCGTCCTCCGGGATCAACCGGCACGATCACGTCCTAGAGGTTGGACCCGGTCTGGGCTCGCTCACCCTGGCGCTGCTGGACCGCGGCGCCACGGTCAGCGCCGTTGAGATCGACCCGGTGCTGGCGGCCCGGCTGCCGAAGACCGTTGCCGAGCATTCACACAGCGAGATTCACCGGCTGACCGTGCTCAACCGCGACGTGTTGTCTCTTCTGCCCGCCGATCTGCCTTCCGAGCCGACAGCGGTGGTGGCCAACCTGCCCTACAACGTCGCGGTTCCGGCGCTGCTGCATCTGTTGGGAGAATTCCCGTCGCTGCGGACCCTGATGGTGATGGTGCAGGCCGAAGTCGCCGAACGACTCGCGGCCGAGCCTGGCGGCAAGGAGTACGGCGTTCCCAGCGTCAAGGTCCGCTTCTATGGGCAGGTCCGTCGGCACGGCACGGTGTCGCCGACCGTCTTCTGGCCTATTCCCCGCGTGTATTCCGGGTTGGTGCGAATCGACCGGCATGCGAACCCGCCCTGGCCGACCGACGCGGCCTTCCGTCATAACGTGTTCAACCTCATCGATATCGCATTTGCTCAGCGGCGCAAGACATCTCGCAATGCGTTCGTCGAGTGGGCAGGGTCGGGCAACGAGTCGGCGAGTCGGTTGCTGGCCGCCAGTATCGACCCGGCGCGCCGCGGCGAGACGCTGACGATCGACGAATTCGTGCGGCTGTATCAGCGCTCGGGTGAACCGGGCGGCGCCAGTGCCCCCAGTGTGCCTGCCCTGCGACAACGGCACGCCCCCGCAAGCTAACCGCACGGGGGTGGGGTTTGGCCGTCGCGGGCGATAAAGTCGCGTGCGATGCCGATGGACCCGAACACCGCTGCTCAGTGGGTGCCCACTGGGTCGGTTAGCGTTCGGGCGCCCGGCAAAATCAACCTCTACCTCGCCGTCGGCGATCCGCGCGACAACGGCTATCACGACGTGACGACGGTCTTCCACGCGGTTTCCCTGGTCGACGAGATCACCGTCCGCAACGCTGACGTGCTCTCACTTGAGATCAGCGGCGAAGGTGCCGGTCAGCTACCCCTCGACGAGCGCAATCTGGCGTGGCAGGCCGCCGAACTGATGGCTGACCACGTCGGCCGGGCGCCTGACGTGTCGATCGCCATCGACAAGTCAATCCCGGTCGCCGGCGGGATGGGGGGCGGCAGCGCGGACGCGGCGGCCGTGCTGGTCGCGATCAACTCGCTATGGGAGCTCGGGGTGCCGCGCCGCGATCTGCACATGCTGGCCGCGAAGCTGGGCAGCGATGTCCCATTCGCGCTGCACGGGGGCACCGCGCTGGGTACCGGCCGCGGCGAGGAACTGGCGACGGTGCTGGCCCGTAACACCTTCCATTGGGTGCTGGCGTTCGCCGAGGGCGGCCTGTCCACCCCGACGGTGTTCGCTGAGCTGGACCGGCTCAGGGAAGTGGGGAAGCCGCCGAGGCTCGACGAACCCGGTCCGGTGCTGGCGGCGCTGGCAGCCGGCGACCCGGAGCAGCTGGCGCCGCTGCTGGGCAACGAATTGCAGGCGGCCGCGCTGAGCAAGGATCCGGCCCTTCGCCGAGTCTTGCGCGCCGGCGTCGAGGCGGGCGCGCTGGCCGGAATCGTGTCGGGTTCCGGACCGACATGTACGTTCCTGTGCCGGTCGGCGCCCGCTGCGGTGGACGTTGGCACCGAGCTCTCCGGCGCGGGGGTCTGTCGCACTGTGCGTGTCGCCAGCGGGCCGGTGCACGGCGCCCGGGTGGTGCCCGCACCCGTCACCGGTGTGTGACATTGGCCCGATTGCGCCGCTGAGTTTGGCAGTTACTTAAGAGGAGTTTAAGATGTTCGGCGGTGACGAATACCGGTCAAGCAACGTGCCTGGTTCTTCCGCCCGCCGATCGTGTCGGCGGGCGATGTATGAACCGCGCGAACTCCGCCAGCCGCCGTGTCCTCGCCGCAGCCGCAACGTTGCGTGAGGTTACTGCTTCATCACCGTTTCGAGACGAAATTGCTCCCCAATTGTGGGCGTGCGGGTGCACCAAAGTGTGCATGACCAGGGGCAGCATTAGACGCTGGGCGTTGGCGCCGGAACCGAGGAGGCTACCGTGAGCAGGTTTACCGAGAACATGTTCCGCAACGCTCATGAGAGCGTCAAGGGCATGGTGACCGGCGAGCCAGACAAGCCGGTTCGGCACACCTGGCTTGAGGTCCATGAGCGTGCCCGCCGGGTGGCCGGCGGCCTGGCGGCGGCCGGCATCGGCCACGGCGACGCGGTCGGTGTCCTGGCC
>NZ_JBAUZA010000448.1:0-3099 GCF_049585075.1 Mycobacterium sp. | reverse complement strand
GAATAATACTGCGCCCCGAGGAGCACGGTGACGATCCCGGCGGCGGCCGGACGCTGGCTCTTACGGATCCGCCGCGGCACCGCCAGCTCAGGGCGCTGGTTGACGGCTGGTTCGCGCCCCGGTCTATACGCGCCTTTGAGGCGGAAATGCGGGACGTCGCACGGGAAGTGGTCATTCGTGCGGTAGAACGAGAGAGATGCGATTTCGTCGCCGAGGTCGCCGCGCGGGTTCCGCTCTACGTTATCTGCAAGATGATGGGCGTGCCAAAAGATGACTGGGAGCAGCTTTTCAGTTTGACCAGCAAAGCATTCGGAGCGAGCGACGCGATGACGCGGCGTCTTGCGCACTTGGATATTCTCGAATACTTCGAGAGTCTATTGGAGTCCCGCGCTAAATCTCCGGCCGACGACATCGTGAGCGCGCTGGTTACCGCCGAGATTGACGGTAAGAAGCTCACCCCGGACGAGTTGATCCTCAATTGCGACAACCTGCTAGTCGGCGGTACAGAAAACACGCGTATAGCTGCCGCAGGCGGCATGCTGGCTTTCCTGCGCCATCCTGCCGAGTGGCAGGCCCTAGCCGCAAGTCCCGAGCTGCTGGCGTCGGCCGTGGAGGAGGTCCTTCGCTGGACGTCAACGGCTACTCACATCATGCGTACTGCTACGAAGCCAGTCGTGATGCGCGATCGCCGCATCGAGGCCGGCGATCGTGTCACACTTTGGAACCCGTCAGCCAACCGGGACGAAAGTGTATTCGCGGAACCTGACCAGTTTGACGTGCGCCGGAAGCCAAACCGGCACCTGGCCCTCGGCGGGGGTGAGCACTTCTGTCTCGGCGGAACTCTCGCCCGGGCTGAACTCCGGCTCCTCTACGACGAGCTGCTCCGCAACACCGCCCGCATCGAGCTCGACGGCGCACCCGTCCTGCTGGGCTCGGTCGTCGTCAATGGCCCCGAGCGGCTGCCGGTCCGGTTCACCCCCGGGGCGCGGCTCCCGGCCTGACGGCCGCGGACGACGGGCACGAAGATCAGAAACTAGCTCCTGGACAGACAGTAACCAAGCCCGGAGAGCCTGACTCATTGAGGCTGAGGATCCACCGGCCGCGGCGGTCGTCCTGGCTGCAGGCAATGATCCCGGTCAGCGAGAGGCCCGCCTTGTCTATGCCGGAAACGCAACGATCGATGTTCTGCCTAAGGTCATCGCGTCGCGAATCGAAGATCACCCCGGCCACGGTACCGCTGTGAGCGACCTGGATTCCGCAGCCACCCACGCGCTCGCATAGATCCAGCAGGAAATCGAGAGCCGATTTCGGCAGGAACTGCTGGTTAATGAGGGCACTGGATGTTGCCACCTGGCCAAGCCTGGCGGTGTCACCGTTGACTACTGCCGCGCGCAGCTCGGCTCGGAGAAATCCGAAAGCGTCGATGTCTGTTGCGGAGTACGCAGCGGGCGGCAATGCGAGAGTATCGATGGTCCCCGTGCCTGGCTCAGCATCACAACCGACCACGATCATCGGCGGCAGATGTCGTCCGAGGGTCTCGAGCACGGTTCCCTCACGATGAGCGAACAGAACTACCCGATCATCAATCATTATCGGGTCGGATGCGCACTCTACCTCAACAGCGATTCTCCCGATTTCCTCCGGTGTCGGCGCCACGCCGTGGAACACAGCGATGGCACGAATAGCGGCGGTCACATCCGCCGTGGACGACCCCATTCCAATACCGCAGGGAATATCACTCCGGATATCCAGGTATCCGCCAGTCACTGGCGACCCGTTGGTAGAAAATTCCGTCATCGAGACTACTGCTGCGCGGCGGGCCTTCCACATCCCCGGAGTACAGATGATGTCAGCCCGCCGAGACGAGGGATAGAAAGTTGCGTGACTTTTCCAGTCAGAACATTGCAGCGTAACAAGTGCTCGCGTGAGACGGTCCTTGTTGTCGCGAAAAACACCTTGCAGTATCTCACCATGATGCGCTGAAGAAGAACCCACGCCCTTTGCGGGCCTGTTATTCTTGGGCATGTCGTATCAGTCCCGGCACCCGAGTACTTTCTGCGTCAGTGCGTCCATGTTTTTCCACCCTGTATCGCCCGAGATCGCGACCACGTCGCCACGCAGGTCATGGGACTCGATGAGCCGCCGCGCTGCCGTTATCACCGCATAGGTCTGTAGTCCGCCGAACACTCCGACCGGGGTAAGCAACCTGGCCGTTTCGACCACTTCAGCCTCGGACACCTGAATAGAAGAATCGAAGATGTTGCGTTTGAATCCCTCTTCAATAAAAGGCGTTCTGTAGTCACCATCTATCAGCGCCGCGATTCCTGGCAAGCGCGTGCCCGACGCTGCCTCGACGGCAAAGATCTTGATTTGATCATTCATCTGCTTAAGATAGCTGCCCACTCCCAGGAGGGTGCCACCAGATCCGATGGATCCGATTACAGCCGTGACTTCAGGAACTTCAGAAAGGATCTCAGGGCCGGTACCCCTGACATGCGCCATCGGGTTCTCTGTGTTATGCAACTGATCGAGAAAGTAGAACTTTCCCGGCTCAGATTCGGCCAGTTCCCTGCAGTATCTGTTGCCCTCGATAGTGAAATCTCCGACGGTCTCCACCGAGGCTTCGAAATAGTCCATGAACCGGCGCTTCTCGGCCGTTAGCTTACGCGAGCTTACAATGCGGACATTCGCCCCGAAGGCTTTGCCGAAATAGGCAATGCTACACCCCATGTTGCCGCTCGACGCATCCAGCAGGGTTTTTGACCAATCCCATTCAGGGTCGCGCTCTATGGCCTGAAGCATAGCCACGCATGCGCGGTCTTTTACGCTGCCGGTTGGGTTATATCCCTCGAGTTTGATCAGCAGTCGAGCGTCCGCGGTTGCCGGCGTGGGAACTCTCAAGAGCGGGGTATTTCCCACCATACTGGCGAGTGCTTCGAAGTGGCGCTCCGGGCGAGGCATTGAATCGTCTAGCATGAAGCCCTCATTAACCGTCGTCCTCTGATGCCTGATCCGCGCAGTGTGGGTGGCCATGCCATCGACATACTCTTCTGTGGAAAGCCTTTTGTCTACAATGACGGTGCTCGCTTCGGGGTCGAC
>NZ_JBAUZA010000447.1:0-2500 GCF_049585075.1 Mycobacterium sp. | reverse complement strand
GTGCCCGCCACGCCAGGTACGGTGCCCGGAAGCCCGCCGGCCACGCCGGGGACGCCGGCCGGCAGCCCACCGGGCGATAGGGCGCTGCTGGCGGGCATCAACAGGTCCCCGCTGCCGGGGATCACGTTGTTCATCAGCGAGCTCAGCGAGCCGAACAAAGAATTGGCGATGTTGACGGCGCTGCCCGCGCCTGCACCGGCCCCGCCGACGCCTGGAACGGGCAGCGGATCATCGGCAAGGAATGGTTGCTGGGGAGTGGCCGCGGCGACGCCTGCGCCGAGCCCAATGGTGGCGATTGCTGCCAGCGCAATCCCGATGCCGGTCTTCACTCGGGTCAATGGTCGTCGAGCTGTCGGATTCGCAAACATATTCTCGGACAACGGAATTCCCCTCAATTTCGGCTGAAGCACTAGGTGCGCATCAGACACTCCAATCACTCTGGACACAATGCTGCTCAAATGTCACAGGAACAACACGACACGATCACAGGACGAACTCTATAGGTCCGCTTAGTAATCTTGGAGTTTGCTTACCGATACCCGCCCGATATCAGACAGGGCTGTGACCTGCACCGTCGACGCCGACACGAGCCGGCGTGAGCTCACTCCCTCGCGTCCAGGTCAACTGACTGTGGTTCGATAGAGCAACAGAATTTGGGCAAACACCGGCTGGGTGACGAACGGGGTGATGATGGCCGAGGACGTCCGCGCAGAAATCGTGGCTAGCGTGCTCGAAGTCGTGGTCAGCGAGGGCGACCAGATCGGTCAGGGTGACACCCTGGTGCTGCTGGAATCGATGAAGATGGAGATCCCGGTCCTGGCCGAGGTCGCCGGCACCATCAGCAAGGTCAGCGTTTCGGTGGGAGACGTCATCCAGGCCGGCGACCTTATCGCGGTAATCAGCTAGCCCCTTGGCTCGTCCGTACCTTTTGTCGGGAGTCGCCGATGTCCACTCTCGGTGACCTGCTCGCCGAACACACCGTTCTGCCGGGCAGCGCCGTCGACCACCTGCACGCGGTGGTCGGCGAATGGCAGCTTCTCGCCGATCTTTCGTTCGCCGACTACCTGATGTGGGTTCGGCGCGACGACGGGTCGCTGGTCTGTGTCGCGCAGTGCCGGCCGAATACCGCCCCCACAGTGCTGCTGCGAGACGCCGTCGGTACCGTGCTGGCCGCGGAGCGAGTGCCGCTGATCGCGGCGGCGTTCGAATCCGGCACCATCGGCCTGGAAAGCGATGCAGGCCAACCGTATTCGTGGCAACAGACGGGATTGAACATCGAGGCGGTACCGGTGCGGTACGGCGACCATGTGGTCGCGGTGTTGACCCACCAGACCGCAGTCGGCGACACCCACAAATCCAGCCCACTGGAGACCGCATACCTTGACTGCGCCGCCGACCTCGTCCACATGCTGTCCGAGGGCACCTTTCCCAACGTGGGGGATGTGGCGATGTCGCGCTCCAGCCCCCGGGCGGGTGACGGCTTCATCCGGCTCGGCGTCAACGGAGTCGTCTCCTACGCCAGCCCGAACGCGCTGTCGGCCTACCACCGGATGGGCCTGACCCTGGAGCTGGAAGGCCACGACCTTATCGACGTCACCCGCCCGCTGATCTCCGACCCGTTCGAGGCCCAAGAGCTCGCCACGCATGTGCGCGACTCGCTGGCCGGTGGCGCCAGCATGCGCATCGAGGTCGATGCCGGCGGCGCGACGGTCCTGCTGCGGACGCTGCCGCTGGTGGTGCACGGCTCAGCAGCAGGCGCCGCGGTGCTGGTACGCGACGTCACCGAAGTCAAGCGCCGCGACCGCGCGTTGATCTCCAAGGACGCCACGATCCGGGAAATCCACCACCGGGTGAAGAACAACCTGCAGACCGTCGCGGCGTTGCTGCGCCTGCAGGCCCGGCGGACGAACAACGCCGAGGGCCGAGAGGCGCTCATCGAGTCGGTGCGGCGAGTGTCGTCGATCGCGTTGGTCCACGACGCGCTGTCGATGTCGGTGGACGAGGAGGTCAACCTCGACGAGGTGATCGACCGGATCCTGCCGATCATGAACGACGTGGCGACGGTGGACGCACCGATCCGGATCAACCGCGCGGGCATGCTCGGCGTCCTGGACTCCGATCGCGCGACCGCGCTGATCATGGTGATCACCGAACTCGTACAAAATGCCATCGAGCATGCGTTTGACCCGGCAGCCCGGGAACCCGTCGCCGGCGCTGGCTCCGTGACGATTCGGGCCGAACGGTCGGCGCGATGGCTCGACGTGGTGGTCCACGACAACGGCCGCGGTCTGCCCGACGGGTTCAGCGTCGAGCAGTCCGACCGGCTCGGTCTGCAGATCGTCCGAACACTGGTGTCTGCGGAGCTCGATGGCTCGCTGCAGATGCAGAACGCCCCCGAAGGCGGAACCGACGTGGTGTTACGCGTGCCGATCGGGCGTCGCGTCCGCGCCGCGCAATAGCCCTGCACACAACGGTGCGGCCCCGACAATGTGTCGGGGCC
>NZ_JBAUZA010000446.1:0-5775 GCF_049585075.1 Mycobacterium sp. | reverse complement strand
GCTCACATCCATCCGGCCACCGCCTCGGCGCACCTGCGCCGGTTGGCCGAGGGCGGATTGATCCGGGTGCGAGTCCAGGGCCGGCATCGATACCACGAGATCGTCGATCCGGAGGTCGCCGAGGTGCTGGAGGCGATCGCGCAGATCGCCCCGCCGGCCCCGGTGCGTTCGCTCGATGCCCATCGCGCCGCTGTCGCGCTCACCGAGGCGCGGACGTGTTACGACCATCTGGCCGGACGCCGCGGCGTGCAGCTGCGCGACCGTCTGCTGGATGCGTCGGCGATCCGCCGCCTCGACGACCGCGATCACGAACTCACCGACCGCGGGCAGCACCTGCTCGACAGTTTGGGCATTGACTTGGCGTCGCTGCGGACCAGTCGGCGGGTATTCGCCCGCTGCTGCGTCGACTGGACCGATCGCCGGTTCCACCTGGCCGGGGCGTTGCCCGCCGCGATCACCAGCGAGTTCCTCGCCCGGCGATGGCTCACCCGCGGGCCGGGCCGCGGCCTGCGGGTGGCCGCCGATTACGACGACAACCTCGAAAGTTGGCTGGCCATCTGACGGTGCGCACGCGGCCACTAGGGTAGGGGCCGTGACCCACTATGACGTTGTCGTCCTCGGAGCCGGACCCGGCGGATATGTGGCGGCTATCCGCGCTGCGCAGTTGGGATTGAACACGGCCGTCGTCGAACCCAAATATTGGGGCGGAGTCTGTCTCAACGTCGGCTGCATCCCGTCGAAGGCCTTGCTGCGCAACGCCGAACTCGTGCACATCTTCGCCCAAGAAGCCAAGACCTTTGGCATCAACGGCGAGGCAACGTTCGACTATGGCATCGCTTATGACCGAAGCCGCAAAGTCGCCGAGGGCCGAGTCGCCGGTGTGCATTTCCTGATGAAGAAGAACAAGATTACCGAGATCCACGGGTACGGCAGGTTCACCGACGCCCACACGTTGTCGGTCGAACTCAACGACGGTGGCACCGAATCGGTTACCTTCGACAACGCGATCATCGCCACCGGCAGCAGCACCCAGCTGGTTGCGGGTACGTCGCTGTCGACGAATGTCGTCACCTACGAAGAGCTGATCCTTTCCCGCGAGCTCCCGGAATCGATTGTCATCGCCGGAGCCGGGGCCATCGGCATGGAATTCGGCTATGTGCTGAAGAACTACGGCGTCGACGTGACCATCGTCGAATTCTTGCCGCGCGCGCTGCCCAACGAAGACGCCGAAGTGTCCAAGGAGATCGAGAAGCAGTTCAAGAAGCTCGGCGTCAAGATTCTCACCGGCACCAAATGCGTATCGATCGCCGACGACGGGTCCATGGTCACCATGACGGTCACCAAGGACGGAAGCTCAGAGGAACTCAAGGCCCAAAAGGTGTTGCAGGCCATCGGGTTTGCGCCCAACGTCGAAGGTTTCGGCCTTGAGGCGGCCGGGGTCGCGCTGACCGAGCGCAAAGCCATCGGGATCACCGACTACATGCAGACCAACGTCAACCACATCTACGCCATCGGCGATGTCACCGGGCTACTGCAGCTGGCGCACGTCGCCGAGGCTCAGGGGGTGGTGGCGGCCGAAACCATCGCCGGCGCAGAGACTTTGGCCCTCGGCGACTACCGCATGCTGCCGCGGGCGACATTCTGCCAGCCGCAGGTGGCCAGCTTTGGGCTCACCGAGGAGCAGGCCCGCGACGAAGGTTATGACGTTCAGGTTGCCAAGTTCCCGTTCACCGCCAACGGCAAGGCGCACGGCCTCGGCGATCCCAGTGGTTTCGTCAAACTCATCGCCGACGCCAGACACGGCGAACTACTGGGCGGGCATCTGATCGGGCACGACGTCTCCGAGTTGCTGCCAGAGCTGACGCTGGCGCAGAAGTGGGACCTGACCGCAAACGAGTTGGCGCGCAACGTCCATACCCACCCGACGATGTCAGAGGCGCTTCAAGAGTGCTTCCACGGACTGACCGGGCACATGATCAACTTCTGATGTCGATGCGTAGCGAGTCGATCTGGGCGGCCATCGGCGGAGTGCTCGCCGGCTATCTGCTGTGGCTGGTGGCGATTTCGATCGGCGACGCGATCACCACGGTGAGTCTGTGGAGTCTGATCGTGCTACTCGTCGCAGCGGCGTTCGCGTTGTGGGCGGTGCTCCGGGGACAGCGACTTCGGCGGCAGCAGAACTATCCGCTGGCGTCGTTTGTCTTCGCGTTGCCGGTTCTTCCCGTGTTGCTGTCGCTGGGCGTGCTGATCCGCACCTACATCTGACAGGGCGTTACCGGGGGTTGTCCAGCGGGATGTCCAGCGCCGCCATGGTGGCCGCCAGGCCGTCGTATTGCCCTGCAAGCATGCAGAATTCGATGAGCTGACGCCGATCGAGGTGGCTGGACAGCTGCTGCCAGACCTCGGGGCTGATCGAGCGGTCGTTGATGAACTCGTCGGTGGCGTTCAGCAGCGCTTGCTGCCGGTCGGTGAGCCCGGCATTGCGATTCGGCCAGGCGAAGATCATGGCCTGCGTCTCGTTGTTCAGGCCGCGGCGTCGTCCCATCTTGCGGTGGTGCTGCAGTTCGTATTCGGAACCGCGCAGATGCGCGACCCGCAAGATCACCAACTCAGTGTCGGCGCCCGGCAATCGGCCCCGCAGTAGCCGAGCGCCGTAGAACGCCCATGCCCAGAACAGCAACCGGCGCTGACCCAGCGTCGTGAACAGGTGCATCTCCGGAGCGCCGACTGTGCGGGCGGCGGATTTCGCCAAGATCCAATTGATCAGCCCCAGGTCGCGGAACCGCGCGGGCGGGATGCGACCGACGTCCGGGTGCGTCATGGTTGCTTCACCAGGTAGGGCGACACTGTGCTGCGGTGCTCGTCGAGGTCGAGTGCGCGGCCCAGCGCGGGGAACGCTCGCTGCGGGCAGTTGTCGCGTTCGCAAACCCGGCAGCCCGCGCCGATCGGTGTGGCTATGTCGCCGGACAAGTCGAGTCCTTCCGAGTAGACGAGCCGGTGCGCATGCCGTAGTTCGCAGCCCAGCCCGATCGCGAAGGTTTTACCGGGCTGACCATACCGTGATGCCCGCCGCTCGATGGTCCGGGCCACCCACATGTAACTACGGCCGTCGGGCATCTGGGCGATCTGCACCAGGATCTTGCCCGGGTTGGCGAAGGTCTCGTAGACGTTCCACAGCGGGCAGGTGCCGCCTGCCGAAGAGAAATGAAAACCCGTGGCGGATTGGCGTTTTGACATGTTCCCCGCGCGGTCGACGCGCACGAATGACAGGGGCACGCCGCGCATCGACGGTCGTTGCAATGTCGAGAGCCGGTGGGCGATGGTTTCGTAGCTCACCACATAAAATGCCGAGAGCCGCTCGACGTCGTAGCGGAAGTTCTCGGCGATCTCGTGGAATTGCCGGTAGGGCAGCACCGTTGCGGCGGCGAAGTAGTTGGCCAGCCCGAGTCGGGCCAGCTTGCGGGACTCGTCGCTGGTGAAGCTGCCCTCAGCGACCAGGTCGTCGATGAGCGCCCCGTGCTCCAAGTAGGCCAGCTCTGCGGCGAGTTTGAACGCGGACTGGCCCGATGGCAGATGCCCGCCAATTTCCAGCGTTCGCGTCTCGGGGTCGAAGCGGTGAAGGACGTTGTCGCCCAGATCGATTCGTTTGATGCGGACATCGTGCACGGAGGTCAACCGGTCGGACAGATCGCGCACCAGGTCCGCGCGGTGCATGCGCATCTGCACCGTGAGCTCCTCGGCGGCGGTGTCCAGCTCGTGCAGGTAATTATGTCGTTCGTAGAAGTAGTCGCGAACCTCTTCGTGGGGCATCGTGATCGATCCGCTGCCGCTTCCGTCGGAGAAGCGATCCTCGGTGGCGGCCGCGAGCTGCGTGGTCGTCAGCCGATACCGCCGGTGCAAGTTGACCAAGGCCCGCGCGAGCGCCGGGTGCGAGTTCACGACGTCGGCCAGCTCCGACTGGTCCACCTCGACGCCGAGGTCGTGGTCGAGCGTGACCTCACGCAGCTCGGCAAGTAGACGAGTGTCGTCCTGCGAGGCGAAGAACGTCGCGTCGACGCCGAACACCTCGGTGATCCGCAGCAACACCGCGACAGTCAGCGGCCGGACGTCGTGCTCGATCTGATTGAGGTAGCTCGGTGAAATGTCGAGCATCTGCGCCAGCGTGGCCTGACTGAATCCGCGCTCGCTGCGCAGCTGCCGGACCCGCGAGCCAACGAATGTCTTGGCCATCCGACCAGCGTACCCGTGTTGCGAAGGCATGGTTAGCAAGATTTGCACGACGTCGAGGATTGGCGCCTCAGCGAGGTCATTTGGCATGATCGCCTGAGGGGGAGTGAGTAACAGCGGGGAAGTGAAGCCGTGAGCCTGGACAAAAAAATGATGCCGGTGCCCGACGGCCATCCGGACGTCTTCGACCGTGAGTGGCCGCTGCGCGTCGCTGACATCGACCGTGAGGGCCGACTGCGCTTCGACGCGGCCGCCCGCCATATCCAGGACATCGGTCAGGATCAATTGCGCGAGATGGGATTCGAGGAAACTCATCCGCTCTGGATTGTCCGCCGGACCATGGTCGACCTGATCCGTCCAGTCGAGTTCGGCGACATGCTACGGATGCGCCGGTGGTGTTCAGGAACATCGAACCGGTGGTGTGAAATGCGGGTGCGCATAGATGGGCGAAAGGGGGGGCTGATGGAGTCCGAGGCGTTTTGGATCAACATCAACCGCGACACCCAGATGCCGTCACGCATCGCCGACGACTTCCTAGCTGGCCTGCGGAAAACCACGGATATCGACCGGCTGCGGTGGAAGGCCTACCTGACCGCCGGCGGCCGCGAAGATGCCACCGAGATCCACGAGTTCCCGGTCCGGGTCACCGACATCGACCTGTTCGACCATATGAACAACTCCGTGTACTGGAGCGTGATCGAGGACTACCTCGCGTCGTACCAGGAACTCCTCAAAGCGCCGCTGCGGGTGACCATCGAGCACGACGCCCCGGTGGCGCTCGGCGACAAGCTGGAGATCATCTCGCACGTTCACCCCGCCGGATCGACCGACCGATTCGGAGTTGACCTGGCTGACCGCACTGTTAGAACGCTCACATATGCCGTCGGCGACGAGACCAAAGCGGTCGCGTCGATCTTCCCGCTTTAACCGTACGAGCGTTATGCAAACCGCGGTGCTGACCTGCGGATTTAAGTTACCAGCTGGTAGAAACTGAACCGTTTCAGTTCAGGCGTATCTTCGCAACCTTTGCAAAAAGTGGCTGACCCCTAGCCAAAATTGGCATAAAAATCGGTGGACCTGCGGCGCTAACCTGTGCCATCTTCGACTAAGCAGATCAGCACGATGCTGGGGTCCTTAGCAAGTGTGGAAATCCAGGGGCCTCAGGTCATTAACTTTTGAGGAGAGCGCCATGTCGAGCGTTGGCCAGCCGAAGAGCCCCGAAGAGATCCAGAAGGACTGGGACACCAACCCGCGCTGGAAGGGCATCACCCGCACCTACACCCCCGCAGACGTCGTGGCCCTCCAGGGCTCGGTCGTCGAGGAGGCCACTCTGGCCCGGCGCGGTGCCGAGGTGCTGTGGAGCCAGCTGCACGACCTGGAGTTCGTCAACGCGCTGGGCGCGCTGACCGGCAACATGGCGGTGCAGCAGGTCCGTGCCGGCCTGAAAGCGATCTACCTGTCGGGTTGGCAGGTTGCGGGCGACGCCAACCTGTCCGGCCACACCTACCCCGACCAGAGCCTGTACCCGGCCAACTCGGTGCCGCAGGT
>NZ_JBAUZA010000445.1:0-8006 GCF_049585075.1 Mycobacterium sp. | reverse complement strand
AGGCGGAAATGATCGGCCGCGGTTACGAATACATGGACTTGGAGCCAGAGCCGACAGTGGCGCCCTCGGATACGGGGTCCGGACCGCTCGGCTTTGCCGGCACCACGGCCTCCGAAACCACGACTCCCGCCGCCGGATTGGCCACACTGGCCGACGATGAATTCGGCGGCGGTCCACGGATGCCGATGATGCCCGGCACCTGGAACGCCGACCCAGCGCCACGTGGGGAGGCCTAACGATGGCTCGCCAAGCTTTTGCCCATGACGCGGTTGTGGTGATGCAGCCCGGCGGCAGTGCTAACGCCCTCGGCGGCGCAATCACGATCGCGCTGTGCGGGCACTGGGACCATCAGCCCCCGTGCCCTCTGGCGCCACACTACGTCGCGACCCATCCCGACGGTGAGACCGTAACGCTGCGAATACTTTTCGCGACCGAACCGGCCAACGAGCGACGTGTTCGCTCCCTGATCGGCGACGCGCTGGGCACCGGACAATTGGCTGGCCCCGATGGCGGACTCACGACGTGGCAGTTGAGATCTGCCGCCCCCGGCAACGTCCGGCCCGAGGAGGAGGACCACGCCGCCGGACTGATTGCCCATGGACGTGAACCCTCAGACCCTTAGCAGCCGCAGTCCTCGCCGCGCCATGACTTGATGCCCTGCCAGATCGCCGCGGCGGCGATGCCCAGGCCGATTACCGGATCCAACCACCAGAAGCCCGGCCAGCGAGCAGTGACCGCAAGGCCGACCAGAACCGCGGCGGCCATTGCACCGCACAGGTAGTTTTGGGTGCCCTCGCCGGCGGTGGCCGCTGAGCCCAGCCGCACCGCAAGTACACGCTTGGCCCGGCCCAGGATCGGCATCAACACCAGCGAAGCGGCCGTCAACGCCATGCCGATCACCGAGGTGTCGACGTGGTGCGAACCAAACAGATGGTGTACGGATTCTGCGGTGATATAGGGCGCTGTCAACCAGAACGACAACGCAACGCCGCGCTGAGCGCGCCGTTCAGCCGTCTCGGACAAGATGCGCGAGCCGGAGAACCGCCACGCCACCATGGCACTGGCCAGCGCCTCGGGCATGCTGCCCAATGCCCAGCCGGTTAGCGCGATCGAGCCGACCGCCAACCCCTGCCACAGCCCGAGCACACCCTCGGCGAGCATCGCGGTCATGCTGACCCACGCCAGCCACCACGCCCACCGTGCACGGCGATGCCAGGCGGCGTCACGCGTGGCGGCATGTCCGGATTCTGTGCAGCAGGCGTCGTCGACGAGCCGAGCTGCCGTGCCGAGGGGCTCGGAGTTGGTCACCCTGCGATGTTAAACGTGCGCTGCCAGAAACCGACGTCGTGCCAGGCACCACGCTTGTAACCGGCCTCGACCAGGTGCCCTACCTGGGCGAACCCGTGTCGCTCGTGCAGCCGGACACTTGGCTCATTGGGCAGCGCGATTACCGCAATGGCGCTGTGAAACCCGTCGCGGCGCAGACGGTCGAGCAGCTCGGTGTACAACGCGCCGCCCACCCCCCGCCGCTGGCACGACGAATCGACGTAGACCGTGACCTCGACGGTCCATTGGTAGGCGGCGCGACTGTTCCACGGCGCCGCATACGCCACACCGACAACATCGTCGTCGACGGCTACCAGCCACGGGAACTTCTCATGCAGTCGTCGCCAGTCGGTGCGCCACTCGTCGACGCTCTGCGGTTCGGTCCGAAAATTGAAAACCGATTGTTCGATGAAGTAGTTGACGATTTTGCAGACCTCTGCCAGGTCATCTTCGGTGGCGGCCCTGACTCGCGGCCCCGATGGCTGGCTCACGAAGCCTCAACGACTAACGCTGATGCCCACGGATTCCGCTGTCTGACATGCCAATCCACGGGACTGCGTGCGGTGCTCATTCCTCAGACCGTACTGGTCAGGCGCTGTAGCCGGTAGGTTCCGCAGACCCTGCCTGTGGAACCCAGCGCCGGGACATTAACGTGCTCTTATGGTGGATTTTGCTCTGCGCTCGTGTGGCTTGCGGGGGCACGCGACTTTCGCTCCTGATGAGCCGGACCTCCGGGAGCGCCTGAACGCCGATACGCCGGCCGGGCAGGCATGGCGGTGTTTGCGCTGCGAAACCTTCGTGGTGGGCCCTCCCCGCGACAGCGGCCCCGCCAATACGGCGCCGGAGATCCCGCGTGGGCGGATGCTGCGTGACCGGACGCTGATGCGGGCGCTGGCCGTAGAGCGCGCGATCCGCTGCGTGATCTTTTTGTTGGTAGCTGCCGGCGTGTTCAAGGTCACCGGGTCACGGGAGCGGTTGCGCCATGCGTTCGAGCAAGACCTGCCGCTGCTGAAGCCGTTGGCGAACCAGATCGGGTTTAATCCTGACAACTCCAAGATCATTCACCACATCGCGCAAGCGTTCGCGCTGTCGTCGTCGACGCTGACGTGGATCGCCATCGGCCTTACCGCCTACGCGGTGATCGAACTTATCGAAGCGGTCGGGTTGTGGCTGGTGCAGCGGTGGGGCGAATACTTCGCAGTCGTCGCGACCAGCGTCTTCCTTCCTCTGGAAATCTATGAGCTAACCGAAAAGGTCACGGCTCTTCGGCTTATCGCGCTGGTGATCAACATCGTCGCGGTTGTCTGGCTGCTGTGGAGCAAGCGGCTCTTCGGGCTCAACGGCGGCGGCGAGGCGTATCGAGAAGAGCATCACACCGCCAGCCTGCTCAGCGTCGAGCGCGCAGGCCTACGCGAAACTGCTTCCGATACAACTCTGGACGCACACTGATGCCCGTCGGCGCCAAGCCTCTCAACGGTTTTCGGGTGATCGATTTCACCCAGAACGTCGCCGGGCCGCTGGCCGGACAGGTGCTCGCCGACCTGGGCGCCGAGGTGATCAAGGTGGAAGCGCCTGGCGGAGAGGCAGCCCGGCACATCACCTCGGTGCTGCCGGGCCGTCCGCCGCTCGCGACCTACTTTCTGCCCAACAACCGCGGCAAAAAATCGGTGGCCGTGGATCTGACAACCGAAGCGGGCAAGCAACAAGTATTACGGCTGGCCGACACCGCGGATGTCATTTTGGAAGGATTCCGCCCGGGCATCATGGAGAAATTGGGCCTGGGCCCCAACGACTTACGAGAACGCAATCCCCAACTGATCTACGCCCGGGTGTCGGCGTTCGGCGGCAACGGCCCCCATGGTGACCGGCCCGGAGTCGATCTCATGGTCGCGGCCGAGGCCGGCATGACCACCGGGATGCGCACGCCGGACGGTAAGCCGCAGATCATCCCGTTTCAGCTTGTCGACAACGCCACCGGGCACGTGCTGGCCCAGGCGGTTCTGGCCGCGCTGCTCAACCGTGAGCGGCACGGGATCGGCGACATCGTCCGCGTCGCGATGTACGACGTCGCCGCATCGCTGCAGGCCAACCAGCTGACCGTGCATTTAAACCGGCCGACCGCACCGCCGCCGTCGTCGCCGCCAACAGCTAAGCAGCGCAAGGGAGTTGGGTTTGCGACCCAGCCGTCGGATGCGTTCCGCACCGCCGACGGGTATGTCGTCATCAGCGCGTATGTCCCGAAGCACTGGGAGATCTTGTGCCGGACCATCGGCCGTCCGGATCTTATCGACGACGCGCGGTTCGCCGACCAGCGTTCGCGGGCGATCAACTACGTCGAGCTCACCGAGGAGCTGGAGTCCACGCTGACCACGAAGCCGGCCGCCGAGTGGGTTAATCTGTTGCAGTGCCACGGGTTAATGGCTTGCCTGCCGTATACCTGGAAGCAAGTCGTCGGAACTCCGCTTTTCGCCGAAAACGATCTCGCCCTCGAGGTCGGCAGCGGTGACGACGCTGTCACGGTGGTCCGCACGCCGGCCCGTTACTCCTCGTTCGACGCGGTCGCCATGGATCCCCCACCGGAGCTGGGCCAACACAATGGTGACTTCCTCACGATGCCGTGAGCCCGGCACACGTCGGATCACGACCAAAGGCAGCAAAAACCAATTCATCCCCGGGTAGCGTCGGTGGTTGCTGTGACGGGAGACAACCATGAAGCGCTGCATCGTCGGAGTAGTGACCGCGCTGCTGATGGCCGCAGAGCTGATCGGCTCAGCGCCGCCGGCCAGCGCCGGCTGCCAGTACGGAGGCCCAGTTATCAGCAAGTGCGATGGACCCGTTCAGCCCGACGGCACCTGGCAACGTTGCGTGGCAACTCCCCACTTGATTTATAGCGGCGCCAGTTCCTTCCTCGTGCCCGAGCGGCGCTGCGATGTGATGGGCCCTGACCAGCACCCCGGGGATCTCGGCTTCGCCGACCCACCCACGCACATCGACGACTAGCGCACCGTGATCCGCCTCAGCGAATCACGGCTAAGCGCAAGGCAAATCGTTACGGACCAATGCCGAACAATGCGTCGACGAACATATCAACCGATCCCTCTGGCGCGAAAGCCATACTGATCATCTGATACATGTTGTCGACCATTTGGTCGGCTGCTGTGCCCTCGCCGGTGAACAGATCCGAGAATGCGTCGGCCGTAAAAACGTTGCCCGCCGCTTCGGGAGCGAAGAAGTTAGCAATCGCCTGATAGGAATTGTCCATCGCTTGGTCAAACGGATTGCCTTCCCCGCTCAACATAACCGCGGCAGAGTTGCCCGCAGCCTCGGGAGCGAAGAAGTTAGCAATCGACTGATAGAAGTTGTCGACCGCTTGATCGGCCTGCGTTCCCTCCCCGGTAAACATGTCCGAGAACGCGTCGGCCGTAAAAACGTTGCCCCCTGCCTCGGGAGCAAAGAAGTTAGCAATCGACTGATAGAAGTTGTCGACCGCTTGATCGGCCTGCGTTCCCTCCCCGGTGAACAAATCCGAGAACTGGTCAGCCGTGACAGCGGCGCCCGCAGCGCCGGTTGGGTCGGCGCCGGCAGTAGACGCCGTGGCTAGCGACATCAGCACGCCGGCAAAGACAGCGCCTGCGCCAAGCCCGATTCGATGCGTTGTTTTACTCATGTCCAAACTCCAATCATGTAGCGCGATGTTGGACATCTATGAACACGATTAGAGAGCGGACAAAGTTCACACGATTTTCTCAGCGCAGCAGCGCGCGCGACATCACCACACGCTGGATCTGGTTGGTGCCCTCGTAGATCTGGGTGATCTTGGCGTCACGCATAAACCGCTCGACGGGGAAGTCGGTGGTGTAGCCGGCGCCGCCGAACAGCTGCACGGCCGCCTCCGTCACGTCCATGGCGGTGTCGGAGGCGAAGCACTTTGCGGCCGCGGAGATGAATCCGAGATTTGGCTCGCCGCGCTCGGCGCGGGCGGCGGCGCTGTAGACCATCAGCCGGGCGGCTTCAACTTTCATCGCCATGTCGGCCAGCTCAAACTGCACGCCCTGGAACTCGGAGATCGATTTGCCGAACTGCTTGCGGTCCTTGGTGTAAGCGACCGCGGCGTCCACCGCGCCCTGCGCGATGCCCACCGCCTGGGCCCCGACGGTGGGCCGAGTGTGGTCGAGGGTCTGCAGTGCGGTCTTGAACCCGGTCCCAGGTTCACCGATGATCCGATCGCCCGGGATGCGGCAGTTCTCGAAGTAAAGCTCGGTGGTCGGCGAGCCCTTGATGCCCATCTTCTTTTCCTTGGGACCGATGCTGAAGCCTTCGTCGTCTAGGTGAACCATGAACGCCGAGATGCCGTTGGCGCCCTTGTCCGGATCGGTCACCGCCATCACCGTGTACCAGGTCGACTTGCCGCCGTTGGTGATCCAGCACTTGGTGCCGTTGAGAATCCAGTCGTCGCCGTCGGCCTTGGCACGCGTCCGCATCGACGCCGCGTCGCTGCCGGCCTCTCGTTCGGAAAGCGCATACGAGGCCATCGCCCCGTCGGTGGCCAGCGAAGGCAGCACCTGCTTCTTGAGCTCCTCCGAGCCCTGCAGGATCAGGCCCATGGTGCCCAGCTTGTTGACTGCGGGGATCAGCGAGGCAGATGCGTCGACGCGAGCCACTTCCTCGATCACGATGCAGGCCGCCACCGAGTCAGCGCCCTGACCTCCGTACGCCTCCGGAATGTGGACGGCGTTGAAGCCCGATGTGTTCAGCGCCGTCAGCGCCTCCTCGGGGAACCGGGAGTTTTCGTCCACCTCGGCGGCGTAGGGAGCGATCTCTTTTTCCGACAGCGCGCGGATCGCCGCCCGCAGCTCGTCGTGCTCCTCCGGCAACTTGTACACATCAAACGACGGATCTCCGGCCCACTGAGCCATCTCGGCCTCCTTGCACTGTGCTTTACTGCCCGGTCTTTCCGCGGGCCGCTACCCGGCCGGCGCCAGGCTACTGGCCGGTAACTTTACCTTGGCGCTCCTGCAGCGCCGCATCCTTAGCCCGCACCGACTCCGCCAGCTGATCCTGGAACTCGACGATCCGCGCGCGCAACGCCGGATCCGAAACTGCCAAAATGCGGACCGCCAACAGGCCAGCGTTGCGCGCGCCCCCGATCGACACGGTGGCCACCGGCACCCCGGCCGGCATCTGCGCGATCGACAGCAGCGAGTCCAGACCGTCGAGCTTTGCCAGCGGCACCGGGACGCCGATCACCGGCAGCGGCGTCGCCGAGGCCACCATGCCCGGCAGGTGGGCTGCGCCGCCCGCGCCGGCGATGATCACCTCGATGCCGCGGTCGGCCGCGCCTCGTGCGTATTCGAGCATTCGCTGCGGCGTGCGGTGTGCCGACACCACACCGACCTCATGGGCAACGTCGAACTCGGCCAGTGCGGCGGCGGCGTCGGCCATCACCGACCAGTCGCTGTCGCTGCCCATGATCACCCCGACGCGGGGCTGCTGGGTAGTCATTCGTGTGGGTCCCATCCGTCCATCCACTGCCCGTGTGACAACCAGTGTGCCGCCAGCTCAGCGCGCTCGCGCAGATTCGCCAACTGCGCGGCATCATCACCGAGGAAGTTGACATGGCCGATCTTGCGGCCCGGTCGTTCACCCTTGCCGTACAGGTGAACCCGCGCATCGGGCATCCGTGCGAACAGGTGGTGCATTCGCTCGTCGACCGTCATCGTCGGCGTCTGCGCGGCGCCCAGCACGTTGGCCATCACCGTCACCGGCACCGTCGCGTCGGTATCACCGAGCGGGTAGTCCAGCACCGCGCGCAGATGCTGTTCGAACTGGCTGGTCCGCGCGCCGTCGATGGTCCAGTGCCCGGAATTGTGCGGCCGCATCGCCAGTTCGTTGACCAGCAGCTGCCCATCGACCGTCTCGAACAGTTCCACGGCGAGCACCCCGACGACCCCGAGTTCGGCCGCCAATCGCAGCGCCAACTGCTGGGCAGAGGCGCCGACGTCGTCGCTCAGCGCCGGCGCCGGCGCGATCACCACCACGCAGATGCCATCGCGCTGCACTGTCTCGACCACCGGCCAGGCCGCGCCCTGCCCGAACGGCGAGCGAGCCACCAGTGCCGAGAGCTCGCGGCGCATCGCCACGCGCTCCTCGACCAACACCGGCACACCCGCGTCCAAGTACTCCCCGGCGATCTCGCGGGCCTGCGCCAGGTCGTCGGCCATCCGCACCCCACGACCGTCGTAGCCGCCGCGGACCGCCTTGACCACGATCGGCCCGCCGACTCGGCCGGCGAAAGCATCGACGTCGTCAAGGGTTTCGACCGCTGCGTACCGCGGCACCGGGGCGCCAAGAGCCTCCAGTCGTCGCCGCATGACGAGTTTGTCCTGGGCGTGCACCAGCGCCTCGGGCGGCGGCGCCACGTTGACGCCCTCGGCGACCAGCTTCTCCAGCAACTCGGTCGGGACGTGTTCGTGGTCGAAGGTCAGCGCGTCGGCGCCGGCAGCGACACGACGCAAATCGTCGAGGTTGGTGTGCGAGCCGATCACCACATCCGGGCTCACCTGCGCGGCCGGGTCGTCGGCGTCGGCGGCCAGCACCCGCAGGCTTTGACCCAGGGCGATCGCCGCCTGGTGGGTCATCCGGGCGAGTTGGCCGCCGCCGACCATCGCGACGAGCGGCGC
>NZ_JBAUZA010000444.1:0-7131 GCF_049585075.1 Mycobacterium sp. | reverse complement strand
GCCCGACGTCGACCCATTCGAGGACTTACTCCCTATCAGCTCCGTGTTCCAGCCCGATGCGGCCATTCTTGATGCAGCCATCCTGACCTACCCCAACGGAGCATTCTGGGGGGGCCTATTCGATGGGTTTGTCGATGACTTTACGACCATCCCGAACGTAGGGATCATCAATCCCCCCGGCCTCGAACCTGACCCGTTCGAGGATCTGCTGGGCACGAACAGTGGGGTGGCCCTCCAGCTTGATACTGTTTTTGATCAATATCAGCCTGGCCTTGCTTTGCTGCTGGATCAGACATTTGATGCCCTTCCGCCACCCGACAATGACGCGCTTATGGATCTGACCCAGGCATTCGGTGCTACCGGAGCTGCGTACATTGCGGGCCTCGAACTGGCAATCACTGGTGTCCCCATAACGGACGCGATGGCTGACATGGCCATCGCCTCGGCCGGTTTGGGCCCGTTCTGATCTCGGCGTTCCGGTAGCGCGAGGAACCCGCTCGCTGAAGCGCTCGCAGGAGCGAGCAGTCGCGCGGGGAGTTTGACGGAGCGGCGCGGATGGCTGCGGCGCGCATTGCCGCGCCGCAGCCGAAGCGCGCAGCGGCAAGATGAAACGTTGTGCCGCTAAATCTCAATCCAGGTAGTCGCGCAGGACCTGCGAACGGCTGGGGTGGCGCAGCTTCGACATCGTCTTCGACTCGATCTGGCGGATGCGTTCGCGGGTCACGCCGTAGACCTGGCCGATCTCGTCGAGGGTGCGCGGTTGGCCGTCGGTAAGGCCGAAGCGCAGCCGTACCACGCCGGCTTCGCGCTCCGAGAGCGTCTCGAGCACCGACTGCAGCTGGTCTTGCAGCAGCGTGAACGACACGGCGTCGACGGCGACCACGGCTTCGCTGTCCTCGATGAAGTCGCCGAGCTGGCTGTCACCCTCGTCACCGATGGTCTGATCCAGCGAGATCGGCTCGCGAGCATACTGCTGGATCTCGAGGACCTTCTCCGGGGTGATGTCCATTTCCTTGGCCAGTTCTTCAGGCGTGGGCTCGCGGCCCAGATCCTGCAGCAGCTCGCGCTGAATACGGCCCAGCTTGTTGATCACCTCGACCATGTGCACCGGGATGCGGATGGTGCGGGCCTGATCGGCCATCGCGCGGGTGATCGCCTGGCGGATCCACCAGGTCGCGTAGGTGGAGAACTTGTAGCCCTTGGTGTAGTCGAACTTTTCCACCGCGCGGATCAGGCCCAGGTTCCCTTCCTGGATCAGGTCGAGAAACGCCATGCCGCGGCCGGTGTAGCGCTTGGCGAGCGAAACCACAAGCCGCAAATTGGCTTCCAGCAGATGGTTTTTCGCGCGGTCGCCGTCGCGGCAGATCCACGACATGTCACGCCGCTGGGCGGCGGGCAACTTCTCGCCGCGATCGGTCAGCTCGACCATCAACTGGGTGGCGTACAGGCCCGCCTCGATCCGCTTGGCCAGCTCGACCTCTTCTTCGGCGTTGAGCAGCGCCACCTTGCCGATCTGCTTGAGGTAAGCCCGAACCGAGTCCGCCGACGCGGTGAGCTCGGCGTCTTTGCGGGCTTGGCGCAACGCCTCAGACTCGTCTTCGTCCCAGACGAAATCGCCTGAAGCTTTGTCCTTTTCGCTCGGCTCGACGATCTCTTCTTCGTCTGCCGAGTCGGCGGCTGCCTTTTTGGTGGTTGCTTTGGCGCCTTCTTCGGCGTCGCTCGCATCGGCCACGGCCTCGGCGCCGCCGGATGCCTCATCCTCGAGCTCTTCGAGGTTCAGGTCTACTTCGAGGTCGATTTCTTCGACGGGCTCAGCCTCGATGTCGGGCTCGCCGTCGAGTTCGTCGAGTTCTTCTTCGGTCTCGAGCTCTTCTGCCACTACTTCGACGTCTTTGGGGCCGGCTTTCGACGACGCCTTCTTCGCTCGGCCGCGAGTCGGCTCGGCCTTGGCGGCAGTGCTCTTAGCCGCAGTGCGGGCCTTGGCTGGCGCGGCCTTGGCGGCCTTCGCGGGTGCCTTCGCGGCCTTCGCGGCGGTCTTCGCCGGTGCCTTGGTTGCTGTCTTGGTGGCCCGTCGTGCGGCGGCTGCGCCGTTGGACGACTTGGTCGTCGAACCTTTTGCCCCGGCGGTGGCGTGAGACTTGGCGGCCGTACGCTTCACCGGCTCCTCAGTCGCCGGCCGTGCCTTGGTCGCTGCCACGTAAACCCCTTCGGTAGGACACAACTTCCGATGCTCTGGGCATGCTCAACCGGAAGCTGTCGGCTATGTCGGATGTCGGCGTCGATTATCGGTGTCGATATTCGCCGCTCTCGCTCAGGCGGCTGCCGGTGACCATTGTAACGACAGCGCAGCAATACCCCGGCCAGAGCGCGTAAATTCAGTGCGTCACGTCGCTGGTCGCGGCCATCGCCGCGCCGACGATTCCCGCGCTGTTCTGCAGGGCGGCGGCGACCACCGGGGTGCGGTTGGCAAGCAACGGCACCCACTTGTCGGCTTTGCGGCTGATGCCGCCGCCGGCGATGAACAACTCCGGACACATCGCGTTCTCAATAGCGACCAGCACCTTCGTCACCTGCTTCGCCCACTTTTTGTAGCTCCAGCCGCGTTTGTCCCTGACCGATGACGCCGCGCGGTGTTCAGCTTCTTTACCGCCGACCTCGAGGTGTCCGAACTCCGTATTGGGCAGCAAAATCCCGTTGTGGATGACTGCCGACCCGATCCCGGTTCCGAATGTGAGCAGCACCACCACCCCGGTGGTGTCTTTGCCCGCCCCGTAGTGCTCTTCGGCCAGCCCCGCCGCGTCGGCGTCGTTGAGGACCACGATCTGCTGGCCGTTCAGTTCCGAGCTGATGATGTCGCTGGCGTTGGTCCCGATCCAGGACTTGTCGACGTTGGCCGCGGTCCGGACGACGCCGTGCGTAACGACACCCGGGTAGGTCACCCCAAGCGGGCCAGTCCAGCCGAATTCGTTGACCACGGCCGCGATCGTCTTCGCGACTGCGGGCGGTGTGGCCGGTTGGGGGGTCAGCAGCTTGTAACGATCACCGACCAGTTGGCCGGTGTTGAGGTCGACGATTCCGCCCTTGATGCCGCTGCCACCGACATCGATACCGAAACCCTGGCGCGCCGGAACCCCGGGCACATCGGTCCCGGACGAGGCGGTGGTCGAATCGGCATCGGTCACGAGAATCTCCTCGGCGAGACTGGGGTGTCCGCCACACCCTAATGCGTGGATAGGCAGTTGGCTGGCCTGTTTGGCGGTCGCGTCGCAACCACCAGCGAGGTGGTCGGGCGCCAACTGTGATGCGATGGACCGGTGAGCACGCCAGGGATCCAACCGGCACAACTGCGTTCGGTGGCCGAGAGGTTGGCCGGCGAAGCCGCGGCATTCGCCCGGCGCCGTCGTAGCGAGGTGTTCGGCCCCGACGCGCCCGACGGGGGCCACGATGCGGTGCGAACCAAGACGACGCCGACCGATCCGGTCACCATCGTCGACACCGAGACCGAACGGTTGTTGCGTGATCGGTTGGCGCAGTTGCGATCCGGCGACCCGATTCTGGGCGAAGAAATCGGAGGGCCGCCATCTCAGGCGGCCAGCGCCGTGGGCGCCGTCACCTGGGTGCTTGACCCGATCGATGGCACCGTGAATTTCGTCTACGGCATCCCGGCCTATGCGGTGTCGGTGGCAGCCCAGGTCGACGGTGTGTCGGTGGCCGGTGCGGTTGCCGACGTCATGGGCGGGCGGGTGTACTCGGCCGCGGTCGGGCTGGGTGCACACGTCATCGACGAGCTCGGCACGCATCCGCTGCAGTGCACCGCCGTCGACGATCTGTCGCTGGCTTTGGTGGGCACCGGATTCGCATACTCTCAGCGACGTCGTACGGTCCAGGCGGCACTGGTGGCCAAAATCCTGCCGATAGTCCGTGATGTGCGTCGGATCGGCTCTGCCGCAATGGATTTGTGCATGGTGGCGGCGGGCCGATTGGACGCCTACTACGAGCATGGGCTGCATGTCTGGGACTGCGCGGCCGGGGCGCTGATCGCCGCCGAGGCGGGCGCCCGGGTGGTGTTGCCGGCGCCGGGAGATCCCGACAGTGCGGCCGCGCTGGTCGTTGCCGCGGCACCTGGAATCGCCGACCAGTTACTCGCCGCCCTAAAGCAATTCGACGGCCTCGCTCCGATTCCGGGCTGATCGATCCGATCGGCCCAGCGGTCAGCAGGTGCCAGCGTGGATCTTGGCCAGTAGCGCCGGATCGGCGGGCTCGGCATCGCCGGGGCGCAGGCCGGCAAGCACCGCCGCGATGTCGTCGCTGTGGGCCAGCGCGCTGAAATCGGTGCCGAGAACCAGGTCGACGGAATCGTCGGTGCGGTCATCGCGATACAACTCGGCGCACGGCGCGACCAGCCATACCGCCGCAGCGGCGGCCTGTCCGGCGTCGCCGAAGCGGATCTGGCCCTGACAGTTCAGCCTGGTCTTGGCATAGACCGGATCGTTGGCGGCGGTCGGCTGCGCGAAGCCCAGGTCTTTCAGCGCACCCGCGACGTCGGCGGCCTGACCACCCCGGCCGCTGGCGTTCAGGACACGGAGTTTCGTATCGGCGAGTTTTGCCGGTGCGACGTTGATCATCGTGCTGCGCGACACCGGGGTGCCCAGGTGCGGCGCTCCTGGGTCGGTCTGCTCCGGCGGGAAGTTGCATGCGGCGGCCTCATGGACGTCGGGCGGCCGGGTGAGGGCCATCGTCCACACCACCGCGGTCGCCACCACCAGCACGACTAGCAGGAAAATCGCGGGCCGGGCGTTGCGACGGCGAAACGGTCGACCATGCCGGTCGAAGGCGGTACCTTCGGTGATTTGCGCGACCACGTACGCACTCTAAACGGCATGTTTAGGGCGAGGTAACGCGGCTAAATACGCGATGTGACGTAAATCACACTTCAACACCTGGGCATACGGGCACGAATCGTTTGGTGGATGCGTTCGACGCTGGTACAAAGCTTTGCTTGCGAGGTATACGAGGGGACAGATGATGGCTACCGACTACGACGCCCCAAGGCGCACCGAAACCGACGACGTTTCCGAGGACTCCCTAGAGGAACTCAAGGCACGGCGAAACGAAGCGGCGTCGGCGGTAGTCGACGTCGACGAATCAGAATCTGCCGAGAATTTCGAGCTGCCTGGTGCCGACCTGTCCGGCGAAGAGCTGTCAGTCCGCGTGATTCCCAAGCAGGCCGACGAGTTCACGTGTTCGAGCTGCTTTCTGGTGCAACACCGCAGTCGGCTGGCCAGCGAGAAAAACGGCGTGATGATCTGTACCGACTGCGCGGCCTGATCGGGTGGATGGCCCGCCCGCATCGTCACCGGGCGTCAGCTGCGTAATGCCGAAAGCACCCGCTCGGGGTGACGGCAGCTCACCAGCCAGTAGGGCGTCGGGTCGTCGACGTCGTCCAGAACGAGCAACACCATCGGGCCTACCCAGCCTCGGTGCACCACGTACGCCGCGGGGTCGAGTTGGCGTCCCAGCGCCGCGGACTTGGCCGAGCGGGGGATATCTGCGGACCGGGCGATCACCGTGACGGGCAGATGCGCCTCGCCGGCCCACAATTCGACTCCACCCTCGCCGGCGGTGACCCGGATCTCGATCCGGCCCAGCCACAGCAGCGTTCCGGCAGCCACCACGAACAACGCCGCGAACGGCAGCCAGCGCGGCAGGCTCGACACGCCCTGGTTGACTTCCAAAGCAACGATCGCCGCGAGCGCGAAACCCAATGGCCACCACCACCATGGCACCCACAGCCGCTCGCGATACCGCACGCTTTGCGGCGCGACTCGCGTACCTGACATTCGGTCAAGGGTAATCTGTGCCCCCGTGTCGACGAGTCTGGCGGTTGTGCGTCTTGACCCCGGGCTTCCGCTGCCCACCCGAGCCCACGACGGCGACGCCGGCGTTGATCTCTACAGCGCCGAAGACGTCGAGCTGGCGCCCGGACACCGTGCGCTAGTTCGGACCGGGATCGCGGTTGCGATTCCGTTCGGAATGGTCGGGTTGGTGCACCCGCGGTCTGGATTAGCTTCTCGGGCAGGGCTTTCGATCGTCAACAGCCCGGGGACCATCGATGCCGGCTACCGCGGTGAGATCAAGGTCGCGCTGATCAACCTTGATCCTGCGACGCCGATCGTCGTGCATCGCGGCGACCGGATCGCCCAATTGTTGGTACAGCGCGTCGAGTTGGTTGAACTGGTCGAGGTGTCGTCGTTCGACGAGGCCGGGCTGGCTCAGACCACCCGTGGCGAGGGTGGCCACGGCTCTTCGGGCGGGCATGGCAGTTTATGAGCGCCGGCGACGATGCAGAATGAAGGTGCGCGATGAGGTGGGGGCACCTCCCGCTTCGCGGGGGAGAGCGGCGCAATGAGAAGGGGCGGCGCTGGTAATGGCATTCGGTAAACGCAAACCCAAAGACGAACCAGCCGACGAGTCGGAATCTCTGGAAGCATCGGCTCCACCCGCGGAACCGGAACGGCCGGTCGAGAGCGCGGCCTCCGATGACACCGAGGGCCCGTTCGACATCGAGGATTTCGACGACACTGCGGCCGCGGAAGCGGGCCGTCTCGACCTCGGTTCGGTGTTGCTGCCGATGCCCCCGTCGGCCCAGCTGCAAGTCGAGCTGACCGACACCGGCGTCCCCAGCGCGATATGGGTGGTGACACCCAACGGCCGCTTCACCGTCGCCGCTTACGCGGCGCCCAAGACCGGCGGCCTGTGGCGTGAGGTGGCCGGTGAGCTTGCCGACTCGCTACGCAAGGACGGGGCCACGGTGAGCATCCAGGATGGCCGCTGGGGCCGCGAGGTTGTCGGCACCGCGGCCGGTGTGGTCCGGTTCATCGGCGTCGACGGCTACCGCTGGATGATCCGCTGCGTCGTCAACGGCTCGCCCGAAACTATCGATGCGTTGACTGACGAAGCCCGGCAAGCGTTGGTGGACACCGTAGTTCGTCGCGGCGATACGCCGTTGCCGGTGCGGACGCCACTGCTGGTGCAGTTGCCCGAGCCGATGGCGTCACAGCTGCGCGAGGCCGCGGCCGCGCAGGCTGCGGGGGGACAGGCGGTCGCGCCGCCGGACCCTAACGTCGGGGG
>NZ_JBAUZA010000443.1:0-3461 GCF_049585075.1 Mycobacterium sp. | reverse complement strand
GAGCCCAACACGGCCTTGGTGATCCCGGTGACCCGGATGCCCGTTGGGGCGAGCCGGCCGAACAGAATCCGGGTGTTCTGCTCGACCTTGTCGAGATCGGTCTCGATCCGAAGCGTCACACGGGGTTGGTCGTGTCGGCTACCGCCGCGAGCGCGGGGAAGGCCGTCAGCACCATGTCGACGAGATCCGACGCGGGGCGCGTCAGAGGGTCGGTGACTGGGAGGCCGAGCTGCGAGTGATGCACGGAGATCGCGTTGCTCAGCTCGTCTTCGGTCATCTCTTCGTGGTTGATCGTGATCCCGATGACGCGGGTGTCGGCGAACGCCTCGATCAGTGCGATCTCGCTGGCCGCGGTCGGCATCGGCACCATCGGGAAGTCGCCGAGCATCTTGCGCTTCGGCGCGTGCTGCACGATCACGCCGGCCGGGCGGCTGCCACGCAGGATGTGAGCCGACGTGATGTAGGCGGGGTGGCTGAGTGCGCCCTGGCCCTCGACCACGATCACGTCAGGGTTCTCACCTTCGAATGCGGCGACGACCTGGTGCTCGACCTCGCCCGAGCAGAATTGTGGGACCAGCGCATCCAGCGCGACGCCGTACTTGCCGCCCTGGATCAAGGTGGTCTGACCGGTGCCGACCATGACCGCCTTGATGCCGTGCGCGTTGAGCGCCTGGACCAGCAAGGTGGCGGTGGTGCGCTTCCCGATCGCGCCGTCGGTACCCAGTACCGCGATCCTGGGACATGTGACATCGAAGATCCGGCCGGAGAACAGATGCAGGTCGCGCTTGGCCTTCGGTCGGCGCACATCGGTGATGGTGACGCCGGCGATCACAGCTGCCGCCGCGAACTCGGCGTCGTCGTTGAGGAACTCGTGCAAACCGTTGATGATGTGCATCCCGCGGGCGATGCCGTCGAGCAGCACGACCCGCTGCTCGTCGGACAGCAGGCCGTCGGCAGGCGCAAGCCCACAGATCAGGTAGTCAGGTACGAAGCCGGCGTGCGAGAGGCACTCGGTGAGCGACGCCAGCACCGGGATGCCGTTCGCGGTGCCGTCTAGGAGTTTCCCGGCATCGACACCGGCCCGGATGCTGTCGATGACGCTGAGAATCTCGTACTTCTCCGAGTGCCGGACCAGGCCGTTAGCGGTCTTACCGTCCTGCTCGCCGAACTGGCCCTCGCAGTAGACGATCGCGGTGGAGCACGCAGGCAGCGCGAATCGGGCTGCGGGAAGGCCTTGTTCGGACGCGTCGAGAGAAGGGGTAACGCTGGGGAGCGAAGACATAAGATCCTCTGAGAAGTCTCAGAGAAGGCGACGCGATCGTGGCGGGGCGGTGAGCCCAACGTTCAGCGAGTGGTCTGCCCTGAGGACCGGCAAGATTACCGGCGTGTTAACTGTACCCGATCGGTTCTGACTGTCCTGCTTCCGCCGACCCCGAGCGATGTGGTGCGTACGTACACCTTGACCGGGGCAAGCAGGCCGCATCTCGGTACGTCCGCGTGGGTCACTACGGCTCCACACGGAATCCTTCTCGGGGCCTTGGTATGTCGCGGTGCACGGTGAACCAGGCTCCGAAACGGGATTGGCGCGCTACCGTCCCATCGATACCGACGCCTGGTTCGTCAACGATCCGCGCACCATTGTCGTAGACAACTTCTTCGCAGGGTGACTACTCTTGACGCCGTCAAGACCCGAAACGAAACCGCGGGTAACGAGCGGGACTGAACCGGATCGAGACGGAGCGAACCTGCAGCTGAACCCGTATCTTGCCTGGTCAGGGCAGGGTTTGAGTCCCCTTAGCTCCACCCACATAACTACAGGTCACGGCATAGAATCGTGACCTGCCCCAGTACGTGTATCACGAATCCGGGAGGCGACATGGTTAAGCATCGCCATGTCGAATGGGACCCTGACACGCGACGCATCCTGACGACCCGGCTCCTACTGCGCCCGTGGCAACTCGACGACGACCTCGCCGCCTATGGGATATACGGTGCCCCGGAGGTTTCGCGTTGGTTGTCTCCGGCGCTGCCCTTGATCACCGATGACGCATCCATGCGCCAACTCTTAGGCGCATGGATCGCCGAAAGCGACGCGACCGGCCTGCCCCTGGGCCGATGGGCGATTACCGATAGAGACTCAGGCGACCTGGTCGGGGGAGTGGCACTGCTTCCACTTCCACCCGGCCGCACCGATCTCGAGATCGGATGGCAGGTTGCACCAACGAGGTGGGGTCATGGCTACGGCGCGGAAGCCGGTCATGCGGTGGCCCATCAAGCATTCACAAATGTTGGTGTCAGTGAGGTCTTCGCCGTCGTGCGGCCAGGCAATCATCGCGGGGTGGCCACCGCGCGGCGAGTAGGCATGGAATGGGTCGGTGAGACCGACAAGTACTACAACCTGACCCTTGAGATCTACCGTCTGAACAAAGCAGATTTGGATCTGCCAGAGCCGGCCTGTGCTCCGGAGCCGGGATCGCACTAGCCCCGAATACCACCGCGGTGCGGCTTCTCAGCACGGCTAAGGAATCTGCCAAACCGAATTCCTCACTGCGCGTTCGAAACTCAGCGAAGCGGCGGGGTCTCCTGAGTGCCCCAAACCGGGTTGATGTCGTGAAGCTGCGCTGCTCAGGGCGTGATCGACAACGGACACCGACAGCGCACTGGGCGTCAGCAGTTGGCCCCGGCGCCCCACCAGAACTCACCCGGGTGAAACAACGCTGGGGTGATGACGGCTCACCCCGCCGGGCAGCAGACTGATGCCAGTTCAACGTCGACACGCATGGCACCGGGTGTCGACGCCAGGGCTACAACTCTCCTTGTCGGGCAAAGGCGGAAATGGCCCAGCAGGAGTCATCGAGAATGATCAGCAGAAGGGTCTCACCATGCACTTCAATTCCAAGAAGGTCATTGTTGTCGGAGGTAGCGCCGGCATGGGCCGGCAGGTCGCCGCCGATATCGTGCGCCACGGCGGCAGCGCGGTGATCGTCGGTCGGTCGAAAGACCGTGTTGACGACACCGTGACCGAACTGAGTGGCGGGGATGGCCAAGCCTGGGGGATCGCTGCCGAGCTGACGGATCGCTCTGCGGTCGCCGATGTGCAGCGTTCGCTTTCTGAGGACCATGGCGATGCGACGCTGCTGGTAAACGCGGCCGGATTCTTTATTCCGAAGGCGTTTCTTGAGTACGACGCACAGGACTACGACTCGTACATGGACCTCAACTATGCGCTGTTCTTCCTGACGCAGACCGTCGTTGCGGGCATGATCGCACGCGGGGAGGGCGGCTCCATCGTCAACATCGGCAGCATGTGGGCACATCAGGCGATCGGTCTGACCCCATCGTCGGGATACTCGATGCAGAAAGCCGGCCTGCACGCGCTCACCCATAACCTGGCTATCGAGCTTGCCGGGCACAAGATCCGCGTCAACGCGGTAGCACCGGCCGCCGTGAAAACCCCCGCT
>NZ_JBAUZA010000442.1:0-25497 GCF_049585075.1 Mycobacterium sp. | reverse complement strand
TTCAAGAAAACCGATTTACCAGTACCCGACGGGCCCAGCAAAACGCTGACCTCGCCTGCCGGGACCTCCATCGTCACGTCTTCCCAGATTCGCTGGGAGCCGAAGGACTTCGTCAGTCCCTCAACCTGGATACCGATACCCATGCGAAACCCTAAGTCCGTAGGTGCAGTAAGTTCGTCGTGTTACCTTTGCCATGCCTCCGTCAGTCGGGTGGTCCGGGCATGCGAATTGCAGGCTCAATGGGTGCGGCTTGCGATGACTGGCCCCCCGGCCTGGCTGAACTTCCTCGAACTGCTGATCGAGATCTGCTATATGGCCGCTGCTTTTCGAAAATCCACGTGGGGTTCCCACGGGGATGCCGTTGGCAGACAAGTGAAAAGTGCGGTCTGCTCCGAACCGCAGCCGGCGATTAGGGTGCATCAGGCCCTGAATGTCGCTCCGCAGCAACGAGGTCCGGGGACGCCGATAGGCAGTCATCGCGTTAGGCCAAGCTCGATCATTTTGCGTCGAGCGGAGTTGTACGCGGTGCGGACATGGGCTGTTTCATAAACATCGTCACGGGGTGGACGCAAAAGACTGGGCGGTAAGGTATTCCAGCGTCAGCGGCAGCACCGAGTCGCTGTTTGACGCAGAGGTCAAAAGCACGGATATCACGTGCGAAATCGTCAGTGAAATCAACGATCTCCGGCCCAGCACTACTGGCGAACTCTCGCGTTGAAGTCCAACTGTTCTCAACATTCAACAGGGCCTCGATCACACGCACGGGCGCTCTCCTGCCTCGCAGCAGAATCTGAAGTTGCCAAAGAGATTCCGCATGTCCGACGTAACCAAATCATACGCCGTCTAAATCTCAGGTCAAGTCGCGGAGCCAGGTTTGCTATCTCTATGGCGCGCTGACATCGACGTTGCTCCATCGACTGCGCTAGACAATATCCAGCGCTTCGCCGACGCGCTCCACGCGTTGGGGCAAGCGCGCGCGGATGACCTCGATGAAGAGCTGCCCCTCGGCAATTCGACTGAATTCATGGGCTGGTTTTCGATCTTCGGACCCATGATTGCGACCTAGACATCACCGCCGGACCTGCGACTATTCGGTCGCGTCTTCAACGACTTGTTCGTGTAGGAGCCGACTTTGGTGACCGGCCGTCAACTGCCTGCGATGGGCGGACTAGGCGGAGGCTTCTGACTACACCGCCGACATCACCGCTGAAGCTTGAGAATTTTCCTCTTGCATCTGCGCGTTGATCGCTCTTATCAACTGCACTGTCGCGATCGCGATCCAGCCGAAGAATACAATCACTGGCGACCAGAAGGCCAACAGCCCGTTCCAGGCAAATGGCCCGGTGCGGAACAGAAACGCAAGGGCGCCAGCCTCGATCATCAGGACAGACCAGATGGTGTAGTAGCCGAACCAGCGCGCAAACGGCGAATGAGGTACGGAGTTCGGTGCCAGACAGATCACCGCTACCGCTACCCACATGAAGATGTAGAACTGATCCATAGTGACCAGCGATATCACCCCGAACTCATGCATGATGGCCGTCACGTCCGCCGCGCGGTCCGGCGTAAATGCCGCAACCCCAAAGCATATTGAAGGCAACACGAAGTTAAGGTTCATCAATAAACCGCCTACGACCGTCAGGATTGTCCAGACCGGCGCCTTGCGGGCTTCATGCCGATACATCTGCACGGCAACGACGATAGTGAGCGGGACCATGAAGCAGCTCACCCAACTCGAAACCACAGCGCCCAACTTCACCTCGGTGCTGTGCTCGACGTAAAACTGTGCGATCCGGGTCGCCGGCCATCGAGCGCTCGGTGGCGGCAGCATGTGCAGGTTGAAGCGGAGCACGATGCAATATATGACCATCATGATTAGCGACCACCAAATGCAAACCTTCTGACTGCGCAGCGACATGGCCATTTGTTACCAACTCTCCCGGGAAGATGGGAAAACACTTTGACTTGTTACCGGTGCCAGCCCTGCTTGGAACCGCCGATCACTGAAAGTCACAAAGCTCGTCCACTGTGCCCCACCCAGGTGGGGCCAGCGGGGCCGCCAGGCCTGAGCCAGGTGGTCCCGGATCAAGCCTGCGTGTCTTTTTGATCGCTCAAAACGCCAGCGGCAGCGGACAAACCGAAACCCGTAGCTCTCACGGCACCACGTATCCCAGCAGGACGACTTCGCGGGCGCAGCGTTAACGGTGGGCCGCCACGACATTGCCGCCATCCCAGGGCGTATCGATCCTCCGCTGCTGGTCAATCTTCTTGACCAGCAACACCGCAACCCAGGCCAACAGCAACGTCAATCCGCAACCCAATACGGCAGCCGCCCACCTCGCGACGGGTGGAACATCCATGTTGAGCGCGGTAAAAGTGGGCCAGTTCGCACCGAAGTAGACCACGGCATCGGCTGCTGGCACGATCGCCAGGCCCGCGAGCATCCTCCACCCCTTCAGATACGGCACGGCCAAATACAGCAGAACACCACCGATCACCGCGATCGTGCCATTCGGAATCATCCACCAGAATGGGAAACCGTAGAAGTTGAACGGTTGAGGTCCGTAATAGCGGTAGATGCCGATGGGTACCACCACCGACTCCATTGCCAAGTCCAGGACAGCAAGGGCTAGCAAGTACCCCATGACACGCTTCACCGACCACCTATGTTTCAGGCCCCGGAACAGGAGGTAAGACGTCACGCCGTAATACCAGCCGTAGCCCAATATCACCCACACCGGAATGGACCTGCCACACGCTGTGAAAGCAAAAGGCCCAGTGTCGGTTGGGTACCAAACCATTCCCACCAGATCAAGCAGGGGTTCGATGCCAGTGCAGATAACACCGCTCAGCAACAAGATCAGCGCAAGTGGGTCACCATGACGCGTAGCACGCCAGCACGACCAGACCGACGCCGCAACGAAGGTCGCGATCATGATGGCGAACCACACACCTGCGGCCTTGGGGTGGCCCTTCATGTCGATAGGTGGTTCGAGCAACCTCGGAACCCCGGCAAGCGCCAACAATGAAGACATTGACAAGTCCCTCTTTCGCCGAAGCCAGGCGGCCCAAAGACTGCACGCCAAATCGCCTGCCAGGAATCGTACAGCGTCAAGATTCATGCGGTCAACCCCACGACTTGACTCACGAAAAGTGCCCGCGAAACGGTGATCCCCGCTAGGGCATGGAAAGTGGGGTTGTCGATGGCATGTCGTGCCGAAGTCGCCGCTAGGTGCGCCAGGGCGTATGTGATGGCTGTCAAATATGAACAGGGGACGAATTCTGGATTAGGTGGTGGAGGAGGCCCTGCTGGTCGCGTGGCAGCGCCCCCCGGCCTATCGCAGCGTCGTGAAGCCACGTAAGCCGCGGGCACCGAAGTATTCCTCCTACGGGCTCAAGGTCCTGCAAAAGTTCTGGGCCGCTTCAGGTGGCCAGCGCGGTAAGTATCTGGCTACCTCGATGACCATCCACTCGACGGGCTAGAATCCCACGGCGAGTTAGGTTTTGGTCAGCAGCGCTACAGCCCGCAGGTGCGTGAGACCCTGTTGCGGTCTTCGGTCAAATCGGCAAAGCCACCGACGAAATCAACTCTCCGCGAGTCTTTTTCGAGAGAGACACGGTCGCACACTGTGGGCCAACACTCAAGGACGAATTCGCCCCGACGCTGAACCTGACCTGGGTGCTGGACATTGCCCCACGGCGTGCGCAATAACGCCCTGCACCCAAATCCTGGCGGCGCTCAAGGCCGTCGTCGACTAGGTCCTCTTCGAGGTCATCGGCCTGGACTTCGACAACGGCAGCGAATTCTTGAATCACTTTCGCGGGCATTTTTACGTGAGGCACCGATCAACATTCGCGGGTACCTTGATTTGAGGCACCACCCGACGCACGAGGCCAAGGCTATCCTGGGCGGTCATACACCAGCCGGGTCAGCCAGAAGGGCAAGACCCGTAACTGTTGCAGACATAAGAGTTCCGGTCGTTCCAACCTTTGAACCAAGTCCCCTGGGGTGTGGTGAATAGCTGAAACGGACCGTGTGCGCAATAGGTATTACCCTCCAACGTGACTGCGCACGTCGATTCTTCAAAAGTCACGTAGCTAAGTGGCGGCAGTGCCCGCTGCGCTTGTGCGGCAGGGTATTGCATGGCTGCAGTCCAACCGTGGTGTACCGCGCGGTTGCCGTTGAACCAAGCGATGTGATTGTCGCCCGGGGGTGCACCCGGAATATCACCACTGCAGCCGAAGCTTCCCCAAATCCAAATACCGCAGTTCATTCCGGTGGGCGATAAGAACCAAACGCCGAAACGATCTGGGAGGTAGAACTCCTCGGGATTTAGCTTAGTATAGTACGCCGTGATGACGTCTAGGTCCGGGAACGGGCTGTTGGGCGGAGGAGCATCACCACCGGGCGGATCTGCGTTTCCCGAAGGCGCGATGCCGAATAGCCATCCGATCGCGCATGCTACCGCCACAAACCGTCGGGCAGTGATTTGCATTTTTTCGTCCTAACGCCGAGATACCAATGCGGGTTCAAATGTCACGACATAAACGAGGTAGAGCCGTAACATGCCGCGTCGCCTACATCGAGAGTGTTTGCACAGATAACTTTCCCTTGGAAAAGGATTCGTACGGTTACCCAGTAACCAGGCGGGCGGCCTGGGGGTAGTGGTGAGGCGGGGACGCTGCCTCGCCAGTCGGCGCGAACTTCGGCCCCGTTTGTTGACCCGCTGTGAGGATCGACCACAGGCACATCGATGCGCCACGGCAGCGGCACTCCATATAGTGCTCTTCGCTCAGAGTGGTCGAAATACTCAATATTTGCTGCGGCCACGGTATCTGAAACCACCTCGTACGTCACGGTGTCGTCAGCCCTGGCAGCCGGCGCCACAACGACGGCTGAAGTGCCAGCAATCAGCAAGACGATCATGGCGGGGACGCCCATCATTGTTCTCCTCGGACTATCAATGCGTGCGGCTGTCGACGTCATATCTGAGTTCGAACTGAATGGTGCTTAATTCGAACACGATATTAAGGTCCCGCCAGCACCGTGGATGTCATATAACCCCACGTATCGTTATGAATCACGCTTGCCCCATAATCCTTAAAGGCGCAATCAGCGATAAAAGGCGTCCCCTCTTTTACGGCAAAACCTTGCAAGATTAGAATCTTAATCGCATCAGCCTCAGTTTTGCCGTAGCCGCGCAACAACTTTGACTTGTTACCGCTGTAGCCGAGCGCCTTCAATCCCGGCCCGGGGTCGTCAATCGGCTGTAAACCCGCCGAAGTGAGATTTTGATAATCGCTGACCGATCGGTTGATAGCCTCGGCGACCCTTTCGACGACCGGATCGGAACGAAGGGGCCCGCAGGACCCGCCACGCGCCGACGCAATCGCGGTTCTCAAGTTGGCTGTTGTTGCGTCCGCGGCGACAGACGGTGCCAGTCCGAGACCTGCTGGGACAAACGCTGCGATCGTCGCCACCCGCGCGATCCGCCGCCCGCGCCCGTCGAGTATCCGACCGCGCACCCGTTCCGATCGCCCGTTAGTCGCATACATGCGAACGCTGGATCCTGGTACCCCACCGCTTCACTCGCTCCACCGATGGGCCGGTGAACCAGTCGGGCTGATGGCTTTTGATCCCAGCACTGACATTGGACAGGTGCTGCCAAAGTAGGTAGAAGCTCTTCCCCTCATACAGCGGAAAGTATGCGTCGTCAGAATGTTCCGTATTCTGCGTGAGCGCCTGGACGCGGGGGGCCAGGAAGTCTTCCGACTGATCAATGTTCGCCGTGACGATGTCAGCTTCCTGCTGAAGATCGCCGCGGCTGTAATCCCAGTCACTGCCCGAACCGTTTATGACGCCCGGCCCATTCGGGGTTATTCGGTCAGATTGTAATTTATCGATCTGGCGCCTCAACTCGTAATACTGCGCTTTGAACCATTGGCACATCTCCCGCTCTGCGGTGATATCGGCGTTGGTAACACTTCCCCTGGTTTGGTCATAAGGAAAAGGAAACTTGGGCTGCCAGTTCGAGGGAGTTGGGACAATCATTGGTAATCGCTCGACGGGCCGATTGTAGCTGGAGTTACTGTATGCATCCGGATTATAATCCCGTGGGTCGGGCACCTGATAATTCCCTGGGTCAGATGCGTCAGGATCGGCAGCCGACGTGGGGACGGCGGGGACGGACAAGAGAATTACGACGCACGCCGGGATCACAGCGCCATAGCGGAACCCCATTTTTGTGGTCAGACTTGTCATCGTTATCAGATCTCCTCTCTACCCCGGCGGAAGCGCAGCCGGCCCTACTTTCCTTCTACCATCGCGCCAATTCCACCGACATCGCTAATCTGCCAGTCCTTGCTGCTGTCAATCGTGATGGTGTACGCGGCCGTGGATTGAAGTGGATCCGGAGCCTGCAGGGTCTTTGTTTGAACGCTCACGAAAGCATCGACAGCATAGGTCGTCCCGGTGTTCGAACGAACTTTGGCGACGAGCGGACTTGCCGTCGAAGACCATTGGAGAGGAACTAAGATCTGCTCCATTGATGTCGCTGCCTTGGTCAGCTTGTCCTTAAGCTCCGGAGTAGTGCCCGCGACGAGCTTGTCCTTCCACACACCAAGGTTTTGGAAATCCATCGCCGCGGCGTTCGCAGCGTAGTTTAACGCGATTTTCTCCGCGTGCTCATAATTCTCGGTCCGTCGAGCACTTACGTCGAGTTTATCTTGTGTTTCCCAATACAACCAGGCTAGCAGCCCGATTGTTGCGACAAGGGCGGCGATTAGCACACCGTGCAACAAGCCGCGAAGAGAAATCGACACTCGCCGTCGCGTGGCTTTCTTGTCTGTAGATTCCTCGTCGACAGGTTTCTTGTCAGCCGAATTCGTGTCATTGGACTCGCTGCAGGTCGGTTTGTCGTCACCCATCGGCCCGTTGGTATCGTTCTCGGGCGCCTCTGCTTCGGAGGAATCAGGGTTCATATCCATGCCAGTCATGTCCTGCTCCGTATGAGTCATTGCATTTATCCCTCTCGATATTCTTGATAGCGGACTTCCTGCCTAGTTCGGGATCACATGCAGCGTAACTACGCCGTCTTCCGGTAGGGTCGCTAAAATGTTGGCCATGATCTGACTGGGGTCAAAATTCAACAGAGCTCCAGCAATTCCCTTGACATGCGGTAGAAACCTTTCGCCCAGGACTTTGAGGTCACTACCATTGGTGTCCAATAGCTTTTGAATTCGGTCGAGAAGACGACGCATCGCGACGACGGTCATAGGTGCACCGTGGTAAACATTTACTGCTATGACGCTCATGAGGCCGCCCAGAGCGTGGCCGATCTGTGTCGGGTAAGGTGCGAGGTCAGCGAGTATTGGGCCTACCCATGAGGCATTTTGCAGCAGGGTTTGGAAGTTGCCGAGTAGCGCCGACCCGTGTCCATTCATATTAGCTGCAAGATTTTTCAGCAGTTTGCTCGTCCGAACCAGATTGGGCAGGACGGCGTCCGGGGGTGGTATTGCTGTGTCTAGCTCGTCGGTGATGCGTTCTAGCGCGCCGGGGTCAAGCTGGTTTAGAACTCGGCCGACACTTGCCGCCAGGTCTGATACGTAAGGCGGCTGTGTTACCAGTTCGGTTGGGATGCGCTGGCCGTCTTGAAATGTAGGTCCGCTCTCGACTCGGGGGACCAGCTGAATATACGCTTCACCGAGGGCAGATAGGTTTCCGAACTTCACATCGCTGTCGGCGGGCACACGGTAGCGACCATCAATATAGAAGTCGACGGTTGCTCCATCGACACTCGTCGAGAGATTAGTGATTTTGCCGACGGGCACGCCCCGCAGTAGAACGTTCGAATCGACGAATAGACCATTGATATCAGCGACCTTGATAGAGAGGTTGGTTCGGTTCTCAGGCGGCCCGATGCGGACACCAAGTGCACCAAAGTAGGTAACTGCTAGCGCCATCATGACTCCGAAAGCGATGAATGACACCAACCCCCGCACTTTCATGGTGCCGCTCCTAGGATCCGGAGAACGTCTTGCGCTCTGCCCGAAAGTTCGCGCCCGTCAGGACCTAAGATTGATGTGATGTTGATGGCGGGGTATTTATCCTGCGGAAGGAAGAAAGTAGTTAACAGCCGCTGCCACGCAGGGTACTCGTTTTCGAACACCCATTTGGAATGTTGAAGCGCCCCAAAACCATCGACGAGCGAACGGAGCAGCGGCATCAGCCAGTATCCGCCCGCATAGATGCTGCCGAGCGAGGGAAAAAGCCTACCGAAGTGGATCCCCAAGGCGAGCCCGCGACCAAAGCCTGCCATGCCTGTCGGCCCGAACCAATACAGAAACGACGGAATTCGGTCGTGCATCAGTTGAGCGGTTTGCGACAGACCGCTAAGCCATTGGTCGACCGTATTGACGTTCTTGCCGAGGTCCTCGACGTCCGCGGAAACCTGGGAGACCAGTTTGCGCAACGCAGCTTCTCCGCCGGCGGGCTGGACTCGATCGAGGCCGATCATCGTGTTCTGGATGCGCTGGATGGACCCGCTTGACACGAAATTCGCCAGATTGGCAATAGTGGCTTCCAGAGGGGGCGGGGTCGTGGTTTGCGCTAACGAAATCCTGCCGCCTGCACCCAGTGCGGGTGCCGCTGGGTTGTCGTTTTGGGACCGCTCGAGGGCGACGTAGATGTCGCCTAGCACTGTGGCTTGCTGCAACGCCGCATGGATGTTCGATGGCACGGTGACGTGGGGGTCGATTGTCGCGGTGACGTCGACATGGCGCGCAGTGGGTTCCACCTTGGTGACGACGCCGACGTTTGTACCGTCCAGCACCACACGTGCGCGAGCGGGCAGATTCAAGGCATTCTCGAATTCGATGACGATGTCCCGACCACCGCTGTAGGACCTACCAGGCTGGGGCAGCGCATCGACGTTGATTGCTGCGCATGACGACAGTGTCACGGTGCAGCAAATGACCGCGGCGATCAGCCGTTGCCGGCTGGTCATGGCTTCGCCGCCTGGGTAAGCACGTACTGCAGCAGCGCAACGTCAACCGCGTATGGCGTGCCCTGTACGTTTGCGCAGCTGCCCCGCATCGAAGCGTTCATGATGTTGCAAAGGGCGACCCCGTCCGGGGTACGGATGCGGTACAGGGGTGGCCGGTACCGGATTGTTTGCCAAAGGTGATTGTTGATGATGTTGGCCATCGAGTTGATCCACCACGGCACCGGATTTAAAAGATTCGCTAGCCGAGGAGCGTGAGCACTGAGCTTCCGCACTGTGACGGACACCGTATCGAGCGTGAATTGAAGCTCCTGTCCAAGAATGGTTTCTATTTCCGACATTAAGCCTAGTAACGGGTCGACGATACTCGCTATTTCGTAGCCACCATTTACAGCGAGCGTAACATCCTGTGTACTCGCCTGCGCGTCGTACAGGATCTGCTTGAGCGGACCTCTGAGGTCCGTGAGCACCGACGTTAAGTGTTCGGTGTTGGCGATGACGGACCCGATGTCGCTGATTGCTTGATCAGGGCTATCGAGCAGCGACGACGCCGTAGTCAGCAGCTTATTGATGCCCGCCCCGGTGCCGTGAAAAGACTGGTCGACTCTCTGTACCGCATCACCGACATTCGTCGATCCGTCGGGGTTAATCGTGTTAATGAAAGTGGTTGCCGACCCGATCACCTCGGATAAGCTCTTGGGTGTTGCCGACCGGCTGAGCGGGATACACCCGCGTGTCGATAGCTGCGGACCCGATTCATAGTTGCCGACTAGTTCCAGCGATCGGTCGGCGAGGATGGATGGCGACCTGATGACTGCCTTGACATCTGCGGGTAACCGACGCTGCTCATTCAGAGTGAAATCGACGCGCACGTCGTTTGGACTCGGACTGACAGTCTTAACTTTGCCGATCCGATAACCCATCTGCGTGACTGGATTGCCTGGGTACAGTCCGATGCTGTCGGGCAGGATCGCGCAATAGTCGGCCTGTTCCCTAACCACCGACGTCTCTCTTACTCCCGGGGCGTCTTTCGAGATGCATGAGCCACTGACGACAGGTAGCGCTGCGGCTATAAGTGCGACCCCGGCAGTCCGGTATGCGCGGCGCCCACGTGGCCCAGCCATTAGCACGGACTCCCTGGTATCGGGAAACACATGTCGGTGGCCAGTAACTCGGGCGGCGCACCTTGCGCGTCAAGGACACGCTCAATTTTGTTCCGTACCAGCCGCAACGACCGGATTATTGCACCATTGCGGTCCGCCCACATCCGTGCTTTTACGATGAAGCGGCGCACCCGTTCAATCGTCTCATCGTGGTGATTCCGGTAAAAGATAAAGATGGGTGTGAGTTGGTCAATTATCTTGCCTAGGCCGTATACCGCGTCGCGGAATCCCGTGCTGTAAACGGTCAGTGTTGCTTCCAGAACCGAAGTCTTACGGACTAATTCTCTGAGCTCATCTTCGAAATTGCCTAGGGCCCGGATCCACTCATCTGACAGATTCAGGATGGCAGTCACTTGCCCGCGTTGTCTATCGAGGGTCGACATGACACTGTTGCCAGCATCAACTATTGCGGAGAGCGCATCAACGTTTGTGCCAGTGAGCCCCTGTTTGAGTTGGTCTAGTGATTCCTTGAACGGCTTTGGTTTAACCTGTTCGGTGATCCTCGTCGTGTCCACAAGGGTGCGCATGAGGCTATAGGGCATGGTGGTGCGTTCGACCGGAATTGGATTGGCGCCCAGGGGGCCATCCCCCAGTGACACGATGTTCACGTAGTAGCCGCCCACGACGGTCAGCATGCGGACCTCTACCTGAGACTGGTCTCCCACAAATGCATAGTCCTCAACACCAAGCCGCACCCTGACCTGGTTCGATTCGAGTGCAAGGTCCTTCACCTTGCCCACCGTGACACCAGCGATTCGTACATCGTCTCCGGGGCGAACCGACAATGCATCATGGGTGTAAAAGGTGACAATTTTGCGCCCCGGAGGGTTGAGATAAAGACAAGCTGCAACGAGCGCCAAAACAGTCATCAAGGCGAACGCGACCGTGCCCCATAAAATCGGGCTTCGCGCCAATTTCATCGGTTGCATAAGAGCACCCTTTGCCCGTTGAGAAGTACATCCATCTGTTCCGGTAGTTGAGCGCGACCGTGGGAGCACGGGGCGGGCCCGCCGGCCGTAGACGGCGGTGGGACATTATCCCAAAAGACCGGAACAAACTTGAACGCGTCAGTGAAATCGTCCAACCTAGTGAACGCGCGGTCCATCGCCAGGTCAATGTCCTCCCGGGACATCTGGGGGCTGAAGAAAGCGGCGCCCTGCGTGAAGCCAAGCGCATTGCCCTGAAGCACTGGGAATCCCGCGTTTTCCAACAATTTCTGCACAGCAGACGTGAAGTCGAGGCCGTAAAGCTGAGACTTTCGAAACTCGTCTATCGCGTCCAGAGCACCATTGAGTGGTCCATTAACCCACGTCAATATCTGGATGAAGTCCTTTGAATGGCCGCCCATGGTGTCGGCAAGGGCCGAGAGGTTGCGCAGCAATGTTGCGACTACCTGTTCGCGATCCGACGCGAACTTGGATAGCTTTTGGATGCTGTCCAACAGCGGCTTCAAGCCGCCCCCATCACCGGTCAAATAATTGGCGGCATTCGCGGCAAAGGTGTTTATGTCATCCGGACTCAGGGTGGCGAACACCGGTTGTAACCCATTGAATAATGCGGTGACATCCAACGAAGGTTGCGTCATCGTCGTAGGTGCACGTGTAACGAGATCTGCCGGTGAATACTGCTCCGCGGGATCCTCCACAGCCACGTACCGCAAACCAGTAAGGGCCTGGAATTTGATCGCGAGCCGCGTGGCCGACACTATGCCATATCGCTGGTCAAGCGTAAACGTGACCGCGGCAACGCTTTGGCCGCTCCGTCGCTCGAGTTGGACCGCGCGAACCTTCCCGACACGAACCCCCCGCACGCGCACATCGGCATCCACATGTAGTCCGGAGGCATCAGTGAACTCGGCAGTGTACGCGCGCAGGCGGGCCGCCACCGGCTGCCGTATGACATTCACCACCAGAATGAGCAGGACGACCGCAACGGCACCGGCTATGGCGAGGCGCCACAACGCCGCTCTGCCCCTTATCATCGCGTGCCTCCCACAGCCGCAATCGGGGCTGCCACACCGGGCAGACTGTCCAACACGAGTCGAACCCGAAGGGCACGCTGTTCCGGGGTCCCCCCGTACATCTTCTCGAACCGAGTGCGCAGTTCCGCCACCATCTGCCCCATTTGTTCGGGCCTGATCAACGGTGCCACCACATCGAACAGCGCTTTGACGATCTCAGTCACGGGATGGAGATCGCGCGAATGGGTTGACAGTAGCCTGCCAACCGCGCCAAAGAGGCCTGTTTCTGCCTCTATAACTGTCGGTAAGAATAAATCTTCGTACTCTTTTTGAGTGGCATCTTTCAGGGTCCAATTTATGTAATCAACTGGCTGTATGAAACCGTCGCCGGCATCAATCAGTGACTTGACAAACGTGGGAAACGCAACACTGAGTCCAGTCGTATTAATCAATAGTCGCTTGGTAGAAACCGTTTGTACTTTGGCAACTGCATTGGCGGCACTCAGCATCGTCTCGATGAGAGGATTCAGCGCATCGGTGTATCGGGTCCCCCAGTCGATCACGTGGATTAGCTGCGGCGTCACCACTCCGGTGGTGATTTCACCAAGACGGGTCAGCAACGCCTGGAGAGCAAAGTTTCCCTTCGGCATCGTGTCGATCCGCATCCCGTCATAGAGTGGATGACCGCCGCGACCCGCCTTTAGATTGATACCGGTGACACCGAAATAGTTGATAGGACGGAAATCAATTTCCATCGTGTCGGTTAAGCCCGCTGTTGGCCGGGTCTGCAGGTCGGCGTCGAGCCGAACACCTCCCCCTGGCAAACTAGAAAGGCCCCTGACCTTGCCCACCGTTACCCCGTGCATGACCAAAGCGGTACCCGTCGCGACACCTTGACCGATATACGGCGTGTCGATCGCGATCGAGATGTCGCCTTTCGGTCTGCCACCAAAAGGATTCACCACAATAAGCATCCCGGCCACCGCAGTACACACCAGCACTACCGCCGCGCCCACAACGGTCAAAGTTCGCGCCTCTGTTTCCGCCGCAGTGTTCAGTAGCATGGTCTAATCACCTAGCCCTTGAACACGAAATTAGGACGGAGACCCCAAAGGGTCACGGTGAGTATGAGATCTAGCACCATAATAGCGACCAGACTTGCACGCACAGCACGCCCCGACGCCAAACCTACACCGACTGGGCCGCCCGTAACAAAGAATCCATAGTAGCAATGGATCAATGTCGCAGCCATGCAGTAGACAATTGCTTTGATCGTCGAGTAGAGAAGATCCGTTGGTGTAGTGAATTCCACTAAGTAATGGCTATATGTACCGCCGGATTGGTTGTGGAATACCCGGATTATTATGTCCATGACCCAGAAACTCGCAATCAGCGTGAATGCGTAACCCGGGATCACAGACAACATCCCGCCGATCAGGCGAGTACCTACCACAAACGGTATCGGCCTGAGGCCCATTGCCTCGATGGCATCAATCTCGTCGGCGATGCGCATAGAACCGATCTCTGCAGTCATCCGCGCGCCCGGCTGCGCAGTGAACGCGATACCCGCCACGAGAGGCGCGATTTCTCGAACACTCCCAATCCCGGCGACAATTCCCGATAGCGCACCAAAGCCAATGATGTTCAAGATGGCAAACGACTCAATGGCCAAGGAGGCACCGAGCGCGAGACCGAGGATCGCCAGCACGCTTATCACGCCGCCGTCGACGATGATCGAGCCCCTACCCCAGGCAAGACTGTTCATCGCCCGCAATGTTTCTCGCCGATATCGTCGGACAGTCACCGGCAGCGTCCCGAAAACTTGGGCAATGAATACCGTCCACTGCCCGGCTGTGTGAAACGCCTCGCGAAGCGGGCGCGCTGATATCAGCCGAGTACTGAAGAGCTTGGACGGCAAGAAAACTCGCTGGTGCAGAGCCATTACGCCACCACCGCCGGAAAGAACATCGTCTCCAACTGCGTTATCGCGAGGTTCGCGAGCATTATGTAAATAATGTTGAGAACTACCGATGAATTCACCGCATCGGCGACCCCGCGGGGGCCGCCCTTGGCCTCCATGCCCCGAAGAGATGAAACTATCCCCACAATTACCGCGAATACGGCGGTCTTGCCGATCGCAAACCACACATCCACCACTTTGGCGAATGTTCCAAATGACATCCAGAAACTTCCGGGTGTCACGTCGCTGACTGTCACTGAGAGTACGTATGTGGCGGAGGTCCCAGCCACGATGATGTAGGTGCACAAAATCGGCGATATTAATAGCAACGCCAAGAATCGCGGCACCACCAAGGCGCGAACCGGATCAACGCCCATTACCCGCATCGCATCGAGCTCTTCACGGACCGCCCGCGCCCCGAAGTCCGAAGCGATTGCCGAAGCGGCGGCGCCACCCATCAACAAGCCGGCAGTGATCGGCGCGCCCTGCCGGACAATACCTATCCCGCCCGCCGCGCCAACTAGCGAACTCGCCCCCACCTGATTAACGAGTCCCGAAGTCACGACCGCCACCATCGCGCCGAATGGGACGGCCATCAGCAGTGCAGGTACCGCAGTCACACTGAGCAAGGTCCAAGCTTGAGATAGGAGTTCTCCGACCGGGAGCCGCAACGCTAGGATATCGGCCACCGCATAGCGCACTACGGCCGCGAAGAGGAGAAAGCCGCGGCCTGTCGCGGCCGCACTATTCACTGGTGTCATTGCTAACCGCGACACTGCTCGGCGCGCGGCAGCCGGAGCTCTTCTGCGCGCGGCAGCCTCGGCTGCTCGGCGCGCGTTGACGGCAGGAGCCATCGCTTCCTGTTGACCCTCGCCGATGACGCGAGTAATCACGGCTGGTCGTCAGACTGGAGCATCGTAGTCCCCACCTCTAGCGTCCCCCTGGGCTGTCCAGCAAACCAACGAGTGACCCCGCCAGCACAGCCATATCGGGGGGCCGACGATACCCACCCCTGGCGGTCGGGATCGTTTTGACCTTTTTGTACGGGATTGCTACCAACAGTGCTCAGTGCCGGTCCCCGTGTTTTCACCCCATCGCCGAACGCAAAACCGACGTGCTGGCCTTGCCTGGGCGCGCTCGCGCCTCGGGACCTGGCTTTTCGACGCCGCATTGCGGCTCCTCTCCCCTGCGTGCGGTATGAGCACTGGTGGGTTACCAAGTCACCATATTCGTGCATCGTACAAAACTTATGGTTGTTGAGAATAATCACCCGACGTCTGCCCGTCAAGCGATCGCGTTGACCGTCCTCGACTGGCCGCAGCAAGTGGGCCGGCGACAGCGCTCTGCGGAACTGGTCGAGCTGAGTTACGTTGCAATGGTTTGGATTTCGTTTCACACGCCGAGGTCGAAGTGTCCGGCGGCCCAGGGCGCCGTGCTCCTCGATTTGGTAACGAGTCATCTCTCACTAGTCGGGCTAATCGTCGGCCGATCCTCACAGGGGATATCTGCGTGGCTTGGGTTTCTGCGCTCAGCCGCTCTGCCGCCCACGAAGTCGCCACCGTTTTCGACTGGCCGGGGGGATCCCCACTGTTCTGTCTACGGTGCCGCCGCATCCGGCAAACCCGCCACCGCTCTCCCCCCCGGGGCGACTGGCAAGTCTCCATCAAGAGAGGGCCAGTTCCCGTAGCAGGACGCCTTACCCTTTGTCTGAGTGCTTTCGCAGATGAGGGATCCTCGCATGAAAATGCGAATGGTGACCCACCCATTCCCCTGAGTCTCGCGCCAGTTGGCGCGGAGTCTAGCGCCATCAGTTGATTGGCTGCTCGGGTTTACAACTGTCGCATTGGTCCGCCATGGCAACGGCAAACCGGCCAGCGAAATCGGCTCCGAGCGGTCATAGTACTCAACATTTACTGAGGAGACTGAACCTGAAAGGACCTCGTATGTGACGAAGTCCTCGGCGTGGGCGGCCGGAGCCGCCGCCATCAGAGAAATGCCCCCAATCGTCGATACAACTGCGACTGTCGATCCGCTGCGAATCATCGGTTCTCCTGTCCACGCCACTCGGCCGTCGCCTCGGCACCGGTCCCACCGTCGGTCATTGAGAGCGAGAGGTTTTGCATCGTTGTGTTACCTTCCGCAAGCGACGTTTTCCTATACTATTACGTTGTATGAATCCAGGCGGCTGAATCGGCCCGGTCGCGGAACTCGTGTGTTCACGGCATGACTCGTGATCAGCGGGTGGACGATGCTGGAGTTTCCATCACGCCGGATGCCTTGAGCCCACCCATGATTAGATCCAGTCCGAAGTCGAACTCGGTCTCGTGCCTGGCCCCCGACAGCGCCGGGTAGGGGCCGTTGTCCAGTGCCTGTCGGCCCAGCGATCCAAACAGATAGTCGAGCAGCACGTGGGCGACCTTGGGCGCATTCGCAGCTGATACCCCCGCCGCGCTAACGAGCGCCATGGTTTCGCGAGCAAGGCGCTGCTGCTCGTGGGTCGGCGCGCGCTGCTGCATCACCCGGGCCAGTTGCGGAAACCGGATTATGACATCACGGGCACCGCCAATGACACCGCGCAGCTTGTCCTCCCAGGTGCCCTCTTGCGAAACCTGAACCGCACCAACGACATGATCGATCGCCCGGTCGAGCAGGGCGTCCTTGTTGTCGATGTAGTAGTACGGCGCCATCGTCGACACGTTTAGGTGCTCGGCGAGCTTACGCATCGACAACCCCGCGGCCCCCTCCCGCTCGATGAGCGTCAATGCGGCCTCGACGATCTGCTCAATGGTGATGTCGCCGTACGCGCGTTTAGCCGCGCCCTCCGACCATCCCTCGCTTCCACGTCGGCCCATCGCGACTCCCGTCAATCAGCCGTCAATCAGCCCAGCCCGCCGGCGACAACCGTTGCGATCTCACGGACCTCTCGTAACCGGCGCACGATATCGAGCTAGTTGCTTTCGGTAATCTGCTTGGTGCCAGCCGTTTTCGCGGATGCGACATGAGACACCGCATCCCGCCGGGACGCGGTATATACGGTTTCGCGCAACTCGCGTTTCAGAAGCTTTCCGCTCGCGTTCCGTGGCAACGGCTCCGCGACAGCCTCGATGTGATCCGGGACTTTGAATTGGGCGAGAGTGTCCGTTGCATGCTTGCGCATTTGTGCGGGACTCGGCGCCGTCGCGTCGGCATGGACGACCGCCCATACGCGCTCGCCAAGATCTGCGTCGGGAATCCCGAACACGGCGGCCTCGATGACTCCCGGCAGGTCTTCAAGTACGTGCTCGATCTCACTGCAATATATGTTTTCGCCGCCGCGGATGATCATGTCCTTGGATCGGTCGACCACATAAAGGTAGCCGTCGTCGTCGAGGTATCCCAGGTCCCCGGTGCGGAACCACCCAGCATGGATCGCGTCTGCTGTCTCGTCAGGCCGGTTCCAATAGCCCGGTGTCACCACCGGTCCAGACACTCGGATTTCTCCGACCTGACCAGCTGGAATTAAACGGCCGTCGTCATCGGTAACGACGACGTCGACGATGGGCGAGATTCGCCCGACCGAGCTCCGCCGATCCGGACCGATCCACTGCCCGCTGATCGTGATAGCGCCGTGTGTCTCGGTCATGCCGTAGCCGCTCGCAACATTGGCGGAGTCACCAAGTAGGTCCTGCGCCTTGGCCAGTGCGCCGGACGAAACTGGCGCACCTCCCACCGAGACATTCTTGAGACTGGACAGATCTGCGCGCGCCGCGCCTGCCGAGGTGACCACGCGCTGGAGCATCGTCGGAACCCCGCCCCACGCGGTAATGCGCTCGTTTTCAATGAGGGTCAGCACCTTGTCGGGTTCGAAGCGGCCCTCGAGGAGAACCACCTTCGCCCCCGTGACGAGCGACAAACAGACAGCGGCGTGGAGCCCCGAGACGTGGAAGAGCGGTAGCGTCAAGAGCAAAGCCGGCTGCTGCGCAGCACGCCTGGGCGCGGCCTTGCCACGCATCCGGCGATCTAGAATACCGCTCAGGATCACCGAATTGATCTGGGCGATCGTCCCGCGATGGGTGGTAATGCAGCCCTTCGGTACACCCGTGGTCCCTGACGTATAAACGATTACGAAGGTGTCGTCCTCGTGCGCGACGTGCCCCGGTGGGTCGGGGGTCGGCTGCTCAAGGTCTTCAAAGGAGGCAACGGGAAGCTTCCCGAGGAAGCGGGTCGGGTCACCGCAAACGAGGACTTGCCTCAAGCTAGATGCCCCGAGGTCCGAGATTATTAGTGACGCCGCGAGGGATTCCTCGACAACCAGGATGGTCAGTTGCGCATCCTCGATTGCGAGCGCCTGCTCTCGCGGAGAGGACCAGCTGTTGAGCGCGACGGCGATTCCACCTGCACAGGCTGTTCCGAACGCTGCCAGAAGCCAATCGACGCTGTTGGGCGCGAGGATGCCGACGCGATCGCCGACCCGCAGCCCGTACTGCTCACGCAGTGCGTGGGCGACCCCCCAAACGGAGTGGGCGAATTGTTCGAACGACATACGTCGATGCCCGGCCACGAGGAACTCATCGTCTCCGCGCTTCGTGCATTGCGCAACGAGAGCGCAGATAGATGAAGGACGGTTGACGAAGTTGCGGTGGCCATGTTCGTCGAGACCGATCTCGAAGCGGCCAGAGCCCGTCAGTTCGCGAAGCGCTGCGTCGATGCTCGATGGCGTCATGTCGTTGAGCGTTTGATCGAGGTGATCCCCCGCGGCAGCGTTCATCCCGTCTCGCCGAAGACGCCGACCGCAGATGCCACCAGACGGTCGCCGTTGCCGCTGTCGCGAAGAACAACTCGGCAGGAGATGCGGTCGTGACCACACGTGATCTGCCCGGCCGTACGGAACGGGCCGGTGGTTCCACGGGCCACGTACATCACGGACCAGTCCTCGATCTGCGCGTGCCCGGTGTTGGTGACTTCCTCGGCGAGATCAAGGGCCGCGCCTTCGAGAACGATCTGAGTGGGGCCGTGGTGCAGGGAACCCGTAGTGGAGCCGAGGTGCGCGTTGAGTTCGGGGAGTTCCCACACACCCAAGTCAAAGTGCTTGGCGCCGAACGCTTCCGGCAGAGGCGGAAGCAACGGTGAGTCTTCAATGCCGGGGCCGGGATCCACATAGCGGTATCCGGGGGGCGCGGCGCGCAGGTTGACCCATATGCCCCGGGTAATCGCGATGACCCGTGCGGGATTGGCCGCGTCCCGGATCTCCGACTGTCCAAATCCCATTGACTTGCCGTTGCGCAGCGTCACGCCCCGAACTCGGATCTCACCGACATCGCGACCGGAGTCCAGGATGGACACTGAACTCTGCACTGGTGCTGGAACTCCGGTCGCGTCGCTAGACGTTCCGCCGAGGTCTGCAATCGCGATGGACAGCGGCGCAGCGAGCAGCCCGCCACCGCCGTTGCGTAGATCGTGGCGGATGCGCAGGCTGCCCTCGGGGTGACCGTCGGCGCCCTCGACCGTTCGGGTCCCGAGGTAGCGGTACGTCAGCAGACCGTCGGGCCCCATGACCTTCTCGAAACCCTCCCAGAATTCCGCGTCGTCAGCCTGTCGCAGATCAGTGGACATGGGTTGCTCCCAATGGTGGTCCCGCCGCCTCGGGCTTTGGCGGAGGTGCTTCGGACGGAGGTGCGTTGTCGGTGGTGATATGTCCAGCTCGCCGCCACTGCCGAATCAGGAAGTAGTAAACGAAAAGGACGAATGGCACGACACCGACGAGTCCCAAGGCGTGGCTGACTACGCCCATCCAATCTGGCGTCGGTGTCGTGCCAGCGGGGAGGGGTTTCGCGTAGCCGGTCATGATCCAATCAGCGAGTACGTAAGCCTCGATGGCGATGATCATGATCCCAAGGGCGGCCCCCCACTTCACGGGCTTCGCACGGCGAGGGGCGATGTCGGCTTCTTGATCCTCGATCGAGTCCGCGCTCACACGCAGGTTGGTAGTCATCGCATCGTGAACCCGGCGTCGACAGGCAGGGTCACACCCGTCACATAGCGCGCCTGCTCCGAGCAAAGCCACACGATGGCGTTGGAGATGTCGACCGGTTCGATCAATGGGATGGGCAGAGCGTTCTGAAAGATCTCGCCAACCAGCGGATCTTCGGCTGCCCACTGGACGAAGGCCTCGTTGACCACCATGGGAGTGTTTACTCCGGTCGGATGCACAGTGTTGACCCGAATCGAGTGCGGCGCCAGAGTGTTGGCGTAGACACGCATGAGACCCACCACGCCGTGCTTGGCGGCGTGATAGCCGAGCATGCCGGCCGGGCTCATGGCGCGAGTTCGGGGAATACCCTTCAATCCCGCTGTCGAGCTGGTGAGGACGATGGAGCCACCCTGTCCCTGTTCGATCAGCGTGTCAGCGCAACACTCGACAGTGTGGAACACGCCCGTCAGCATGATGTCGATCGCGTCGTGCCAAGCGTTGTCCGGCTTCGCGCGCTCTCCAAACACCGGCATAATGCCCGCGTTGGCCAGCACGAAATCAAGCCGTCCGAATCGCTCGATGCCTGTGGCGACGGCATTCTGCACCGTCGCCCGATCACGGACGTCTCCTCGAAAGGCAGCGATCTTTCCACCCGCGTCTTCCACGAGCTTCACGGTGCCGTCGAGGTCCTCCTCTGTCGGCATGTCGTATGCGACCGAGGGCACTTCAGCGCAGATGTCGAGGGCGATGATGTTCGCGCCCTCCTCCGCCAGCCGGATGGCGTGCGAGCGACCCTGGCCGCGCGCCGCTCCGGTGACAAACGCGACTTTGCCGTCAAACATCTTCATCAGGGCTGCCTCCTCGTTGAATCACTGCGCGGTTGACGTGTCAGGAGAATGTGATGGGCAGCCTTTTCAAGCCCGAGATCTCGGGTTCGTGGACGCGTTCGATCTCGCCGGCGAGCGCCCAATTGGGGTACCGATCAAGCAACTCGTCGAAGTAGATCTGTGCTTCCAGCCGAGCCAGCCGCGCGCCCAGACAGAAGTGCTCACCAAAGCCGAACGACATGTGTTGGCGCGGTTCACGATTGATGCGGAATTCCTCGGCATCAAGTCCGAATACCTCCTCGTCGCGATTGGCTGATTCGAACAGCATCATGACGCTGTCGCCGGCGCTGATCGACTTCCCACGCACCGTGGTGTCGGCTGTGGTCGTGCGCGCGAAGTAGCGCACGGGCGATATAAATCGCAGCATCTCCTCCACGGCTTTCGGCATGAGCGATCGATCCGCCCGCAGCAGCCGCTGCTGGTCGGGGTGCTCGATAAGAGCCAACGTCCCACACGACATCAGATGCCTAGTCGTCTCCGATCCGCCAACAAGGATCAGAAACGCGCTCTTAACGGCTGTGAGCTGATCGACCGGCTCACCGTCGATCTCGGCGTGCGCAAGCTCGGATACAACGTCGCCCGCTGAGCCCATCCGGCGCTCATTCAGTAGCTCGTCGAAGTAGCTAAATGCCGTGGCCATCGCGACCGCCCCCTGTGCATCGGAGATGGTCGCCGGGTCCGAGTAGGCCACTGACGCATCGACGATGTCGAGGAATCGTCCTCGCTCGTCGGCCGGGATGCCCATGAGGACACCGATTACATAGATCGGCAATCGTGCGGCGATGGTTTCAACAAGGTCGAACGGCTGGCCTGGATTGAGCTCGTCGAGCACCTCATGCAAATAGTCTCGGATCTCTTGTTCCATCGCGTAAACCGCACGAGGCGCGAAGTGGTGCTGCACCAGTTTCCGCAGCGCTGTGTGTTGCGGCGGGTCCATCGCCATGATGCTCGGGGCTACCAGCTGATTGAGCTGATCTCGCTCGCCACCCGGCATCAGAAAACCCTGTGCGGAACTGAATACGCGCGGGTTCCGGGCCGCAGCCGATACGTCGTCATGCTTCGACAGCACCCAAAAGGCCCCACCATCGAACTCGTGGCGAAACACCGGCGCTTCACGCCGCAGCCATGCGTATGTCGACCATGGATCGTCGGCGTAGAACTCGGCCAGATGCAACGGACCCACGTTCGCCACGCTCAACTCACTAACCCCGGCGCTCATTCGGCTACCTCCGTCCCAGACAGACGCATCTCCAGCGCACACGGGGCCGCATGATTGAAGTCCGCTCCCCGACGGCCTCGAACCGATCGATCACACCCACGCAGTCCCTCTCACGCTAATACACAATCAGCAACAAGTGCGAGAAGAATCGTACAGTGTCCATATCTGGGCGGTCAACAGTTGCCGCACTGTGGGTGCGGCACTTGCAAACACGCGACAAATGCGCTATTCATACAGCGTACAAGGTTAGGAGCGCATGGACCTGCGGCTGTCGGAGTCCGAGGACCAGCTCGCGCGCGAGCTGCGAAGCTGGCTGCCAACTGTCCTTCCCGCGTGGCGTGACACACCGCCTATCGATGATTGGGACGCCCGCAAGAGCTTCGATCAACGCTGGCAGCGCTTCCTGCACGACGCTGGCTACGCGGGCTTTAGTTGGCCGCAACGCTTCGGTGGCCGCGAGGCCTCCCCTATAGAGGAGCTCGTCTTCGCGCGTGAGATGTCAATCTCGGGAGCGCCCGACATCGGCGTGAACTTCGTCGGCTTGATGCATGCGGGGCCGACGCTGATGGCGGAAGGCTCCGACGAGCAGCGAGCCCGGTATTTGCCGGCGATCCTGCGCGGTGAGGAGGTGTGGTGCCAAGGATTTTCCGAGCCCTCGGCGGGGTCGGATCTCGCGGCGCTGACCACCCGCGCCGTCCGCGACGGCGAGGACTACGTGATCACCGGGCACAAGGTGTGGAGTTCCTACGCGCACGTCGCCGACTTCTGCGAGATGCTCGTGCGCACCGACCCATTAGCGCCACGACATGGGGGGATCAGCTGGCTGATCGTGCCAATGGACGCACCGGGCATCCAGGTGCGCCCGCTTCGGACCCTCACGGGATCCACCGAGTTTTGCGAGGTGTTCCTCGATGGGGTGCGCGTCCCGATCACCAACCGTGTCGGTGACGAGAACGATGGATGGCGCGTGGCGATGGTGACTCTGGGCTTCGAGCGAGGCACAGCAATGATCCATGAGTACTTCGCGGCGACGCAGCTGGCGGCTGTTATCAAGACCACCGCGATCAGCTCCGGAAGCTGGGACGATAGCGTGCGATCCGAGCATGGCCTGATCGTCGCTCAGCTTGACGCCCTGTGGGCACTCACCGTGCGGAACGTCTCGCAGGCGGCCCGACATCGCCCTCCGGGGGTGGGCGGGTCGGTTTTTAAACTGCGCTTTTCGGAGGTCTACCAACAGCTCGGGGACCTCGGTCGCCGAGTAATCGCAGGCCATGGACTGGCGCTTGAGGATGTTTCTGATATCCCGGCCGGCACGGTACTCCACGAGCGGCTGTACGGACTCTGCTACCTCATCGCCGGTGGCACATCGCAGGTGCAACGAAGCATCCTGGCGGAGCGGGCGCTGGGTATGCCAAAGGAGCCCCGGTGGACTTCGAATTGAGCGACGAGCACAGAGCGTTGAGACAGACCGTACGCGAGCTGTGTGTCGACCGGTTGCCACTGATCGAGCTGGCCGGACGCGAGGGCCCAGGGTTCGACGATCGATTGTGGGCCGACCTCGTCTCCCTGGGTGTTTTCTGCATGCGCGATGCCCCGCCGGAGGGAGCCGGCTTCGGCATGACCGAGGCCGCGGTTGTCTATCACGAGCTTGGACGCGCGTTGGTGCCGGGCCCAATCGTTTGGTCACACCTTGCGAGCCCGCTTGGCCTCAAGGGTGTGGTGTGTGGCCTCGACACCCAGCGAGTGGGACCTCTGGTCGAGTATCTGGCGGTCAGTGATTTGCTGCTGTTCGTCGGAGACAAGGTTCGCGCCATCGAAGTCCGATCGATCGATAAGGCGGCAATGTGGCCCGCTCCCCCACTCGATCCGCTCACGCCCGCGTGGCGCGTTGATGATGCTATCCCGGTTGGAGACGTTGTCGGTGACGCCGAGGCAGCGCACACGCTGCGCCGCGACGGCGCCGTGCTGGTCGCTGCCCAGCTCGCCGGTATAGCTGCGGCGGTGACTGATCTCGCGGCTGCTTACGCGCGGCAGCGAGAGCAGTTCGGCCGGCCGATCGGCTCGTTTCAAGCGGTGAAGCATCTGTTAGCCGACATGCTTGTGCGGGCGGAGATCGCACAAGTTGCCGTGGAGGCCGCCGGAGTCGCGATCGACGGCCGTTCCACGCTCGATGTCGAGCGCGCGGTGGCCTCGGCGAAGGTTGTTGCCGGCGAATCAGCGATTCGGAACAGCGAAACCTGCATCCAGATCCACGGCGGGATCGGCTTCTCGTGGGAGCTTTCCGCACACCTGTTCCTCAAGCGCGCGTGGATCCTGGACACGCAGTTTGGTACGCCCGCGCAGCACGCTCTCACGGTCAGCGATCACGCGTGACGGACCTCAACGGCCTAGATAGCTACCGACACGCCGCTGCTGAGCCGCATCCAAGGCCTCGAGAAGATCGTCGGAACCAAACGCAATGCACTCTTGTGCGAGGGACAGTTCAAGCACCTCACCGGCCCTTTCCTGCATGAGCCTATTCAGAACACGCTTGGTGCCTTGCACCGCTAGCGGTGGCAGCGCTGCGATGCGCACCGCGAGTGCTTGGGCCGCGGGTAGAGCATCCTCTGGGCGATCGACCAGTTCGGAAACCAAGCCCATGGCATAGGCATCCTGTGCACTGACCGGGTCGCCGGTCAGCAGATAGCGTTTTGCGCGCATGATGCCAACCGCCTGCGGCCAAACCAGGCATCCTCCGTCCCCGGCCACCAATCCGACCGCAACGTGCGGATCAAACACCCTCGCGGTCCGCGATGCGACCACCACATCACATGCCAACGCCACCGTCGCACCCAGTCCAATCGCATCGCCGTGGAGCGCCACGACAATCGGGACCGGGAAATCGATCAGGGTGGCCAGCATGTGTCGTGCGTGGTCCAGGAAGCGCAGACGCATTGCAAGATCGCCGTGCACGAGGCGCATAAAAGCGAAGTCGCCTCCTGCGGAGAAGACCTTTCCGTTCGCGCTGAGCACCACCGCACGCAGGTCTGGCATGTCGCGCAGCTCGACAAGAGCACCAATGAAGTCGGTGTGGAGCTCTTCATCAAAACGGTTGAGCAGGTCACCGCGGGTCAAGCGCAACTCGGCGACGTGGTCACGCACGCTTACCGAGAGCGAAACCGTCTGCATCATCCTGTTACCTTCCGCGAACGAGTTTGTCGGTATAATAGTACATCGTACGAATCACCGCAGTATCGCTCTGGGTCGCAGAACTCGTGTGTTCACGGCATGACTCGTGATCAGCGGGTGGACGATGCTGGACTTTCCATCACGCCGGATGCCTTGAGCCCACCCATGATTAGATCCAGTCCGAAGTC
>NZ_JBAUZA010000441.1:0-2067 GCF_049585075.1 Mycobacterium sp. | reverse complement strand
GGTGAACGGCAGGTATTCGGTTCGGTGACGTTAGGCCTGGTACCCGTCTGCGTCACCAGCCAAGTCGTCGGCTATTTGCGTCGTCGGCTGAGCGGGGAAGTCATTGACTTCATCGAACTCGATATGCCGGCGCACACCCTGGCCACCACTGCGGCGATGTACACCATTACGCCGGAGGCTATGCGCCGCAACGGGATCGACGCGCCGCAGATCCCCGGAGCGTTACACGCCGCCGAACACGCCGCGATCGGATTGCTGCCCTTGGTGGCCAGTTGCGACCGTGGCGACATCGGCGGCTTGTCAACCGCAGTGGGTCCGGAGCCCGATGGGCTGCCCAGCGTCTTCGTCTACGACGGCTATCCGGGCGGAGCGGGGTTCGCCGAACAGGGTTTCCGTCGGGCGAGCACCTGGCTGGGTGCCACCGCCGCGGCTATCGAAGCGTGCGAATGCCCGTCGGGATGTCCATCCTGCGTGCAGTCACCGAAATGCGGCAGTGGTAATGAACCACTGGATAAGGCCCGGGCTGTGCGCGTGTTGCGCTTGGTCCTCACGGCGCTGGCTCACGAGGACGGGACATCTTGAAGACGACCGACCCCTCGACGGTCGTCTTCCGGTGTCTGCGTTACGACAGCCGCCATGAAAACGCATTTCCTCGCTGCTGAAGAAACGCGCACATGCCGAAATTACAAACACTGCGGCGAACGGTCGGACAGCACAATCCGTTCGCAACCCAATGGGCGCAGCAGCAAAATACCCGGCCACGCTAACCTGTGCAAGTCATCGGCTGATGTATCAAGGTCGTCCTCAGGCTGACCGCCGCCAAACTTGCGCGGATTGGGCAGGGACGCAACGAGTTATCCCTTGCCGGATGAGTAAAATGTCGTGGTATGGCGCGCGACTGGCTGCTCGTGGAAACGCTGGGCGAGGAACCGGCCGTGGTAGCGCTGGGCCGCCAATTGCGAAATCTTGTTCCGATTTCCGTGTTTCTCCGGCGCAATCCCCGTCTCGCTGCCATCCAGGCCGCAATCGCCGAGTCGTTGCAAACCAGCCAAAGCCTGGTCAGCATCACACCCAAAAGCGGCCGGGTGATCCGCACCGAGCCGGTGTTGATGTCCGACGGCCACATGCACGGGGTGCATATCTGGAGCGGGCCGACCGCGGATGAACCGCCGGAGCGGCCCATCCCGGGCCCACTGAAATGGGACATGACCTTAAGGGTGGCCACCGATACGCCGGAATCGCTGGCCAATACGGGCAGGAATCTCGAGGTCGAGGATCCCGAGGGTCGCGCGTTCGCGGACAGCTGGCCGTCGGGTGATCTCAAGCCGAATGAAGGGAAGGCGCTGGCGGCGGCGGTGAGATCACAACCGGGTCAAACGCTGTGCGACACCTGGGACAGCACCGATTGGCAGGGCAATCACATCCGGGTGAGTTTTGTGGCGCGCAATGGATTGGAGCCGGCTGCCGATGGCCGCGACCATGTGATCGCACGGGGGATGAATTGGCGTGCCGAACCAGCCGAGCCGGTGCCGTCGACCGACCGGCTCGCGCAGCGGATCCTGCACGGCCTGGCCCAGCCTGGTGTGCACCGGGCGTTGTTCGATCCCGCCACTTGGACCCTGTTGAAATGGCTCGACGAGCCGTGCCCGTTTTATGACTGGCGACGTGTCGCTGCGGATGCGCCCGGGATGCATCCCAGCGACGAAGCGAGGATGGCGGCCATGACCGAGTTCGCGGGCGGCGCCACCGGCGGGGTGTTACGCATGCCCGGCCATGACCGTGGCTGGGTTCCGGTTCATGTGACCGTCAACCGGGTGGAAGTCGAGCCAAAGACATTCGCGGGGCTGGTCTCGCTGCGGTTGCCCACAGCGAGCGAACTCACCGACGCGGGCCTGACTGATCCCGATCCAACCGTCGGCTAAGCCCCATCGGCCGGGCCTGCGCGGGCGGCCGCCCGCGCGCTCCACCCTCCGCCGACGGCGAGATGCACCTCGGTTGTGACGACGACGTCCAGGTCGTCGACCGCGCAGCCGGTGATGCTCGTCCGCATCTCACGGGCCACTACGT
>NZ_JBAUZA010000440.1:0-1715 GCF_049585075.1 Mycobacterium sp. | reverse complement strand
GCGGCGGCCTGGGACGCTGTGACGACCGCGCTTGCGGTCGGCCGCGTCGCGGCTTGTCCTCGGGTGGGGTCATGACGCTTTCACCGCCGAATCCAGCCGCGCGCCCCGAGCCCAGTCGACGGCGTTCATCAACTTCTTGCCGGGCGGCTGGACTTGACCGAGCCGCACCGGCTCCGAGCCGGTGCCAATCCGCACGCTGCGGCGATCGATGTGAATATCACCGGGCGACAACGGCTTTGGAAGGTTCGATGCGTCGGCCTCGACTTGCACCGGGCCGAGCTTGATCCGCAGGTCACCAATCAAAGTCCACGCGCCCGGGTTGGGCGTGACCGCGCGGATTCGCCGCTCGACGACTTGGGCGGGCAGTTCCCAACGCACCCGAGCCGCCTCGACGGTCAGCTTGGGCGCGATGCTGACCCCGTCGGCCGGTTGTGGCACCGGCGTCAGCGCCCCGTCGGCGATGCCGTCGAGGGTGGTTGACAACAGTGCGGCACCCGAAATCGCCAGCCGGCCAAGCAGATCCCCGGCGGTGTCGGTCGGCCGCACCGCCTCGGTGACCACCCCGTATACCGGCCCGGAGTCCAGGCCCGATTCGATCCGGAAAGTCGTCGCGCCGGTGACGGTGTCGCCCGCGGCGATCGCCGCCTGCACCGGGGCCGCGCCCCTCCAGGCGGGCAGCAGCGAGAAGTGCAGGTTGACCCAGCCGTGTGCCGGCACCGCGAGCAACTCGTCACGCAGCAGCGCTCCATAGGCCACCACCGGGCAGCAGTCGGGCGCCAACTCCGACAACTCGGCGACGAACTCCGCGGTGTTGGGCCGCTGCGGCCGCAGCACCGGGATGCCCTGCTCCAGCGCGAAACGGGCCACCGGTGACGGCTCCGGATGCCCGCGGCGTCCCGCGGCCGCGTCGGGTCGGCTCAGCACCGCGATCACCTCGTGGTGTGGCGAGTCGATGAGACTGCGCAGGGCGGGCAGCGCGGGTTCCGGGGTGCCGGCGAAGACGAGACGCACCGGCACAGTGTAGGAAGTAGTCGCGGTAACCAACCGACCTAGTGGAGTACATGTTGACGTTGACCACGATCTCGGGACTTCCCGCGCACGTGCTGCTGGTGCACGCCATGGTGGTGTTGGCACCGTTGACGGCGCTGCTGGAAATTCTGTGCGCGCTTTGGCCGGCGGCGCGGCGGCGCCTGGCCTGGCTGGTGCTCGCCTTTGCCATTGTGACCGCCGCGCTGACGCCGATCACCACGGAGGCAGGCGAATGGCTATACGACCGCGAAAGCCATCATCGTGACATCTTGAACACCCACGCCGACCGAGGCGGATGGATGATTTACTTCTCGATCGCGATGCTTGTGGTCGCCGTCGTGTTGGCGTTGGTGCAGTGGCGTGAAAGCCGATCCGCCAAACCAGCGATGACGACCAACGTGGCGGTTGCGGTCCTTGCGATCGTGGTGGGCGTCGCCTCGATCGTGCAGGTCGTCCGTATCGGGGACTCCGGCGCGCGGTCTGTGTGGGCTAACGAACTGACCAAGTCGGACAAGCCGTAGTGCATATCACGTTGGGGTGAACTGGCTCAGATCGTAGATGCCGAGGCTTTTCTCGATATCGGCGACTTTGTCGACCACCCCTTCGAAGCCGGCCGGGCCGAACCGCCGATGCTCCTCGTCTTCGAAAGTTTCAGCAAGATCGCGAAACTTCTGCGCGGGCAGTAC
>NZ_JBAUZA010000439.1:0-24551 GCF_049585075.1 Mycobacterium sp. | reverse complement strand
ATAAGCGGCGGCGCGCTGCGAGCCCCACGATGCGAACACGGCTTCGATCGCGGCGCGCAACTGCAGGTACGGGTCGTCGGGCGCATCGCGGCCGACGGGTGACTCGCTAAACCGGCGCCGGGTGTCGCGGGCGAACGCAACCGTCCCCTCTGCGGCGAGCGCCTCCTCGACGGCGTCGTTGATCCCGAGATCCAGCACCGTGTCCATCATCCCAGGCATCGAGACGGCGGCACCCGAGCGCACGCTGACCAGCAGCGGATGCGGTCCACGCCCGAACGTGCGTGACGTCGCCGTCTCCAGCCGGCGCACCCCGTCAAGGACGTCATCCCAGATCGCGTTGATGGTCGCGTCGGGTTCGGTGAGGAAGCGCGCGCCCACCTCCGTGGTGATGCAGAACGCGGGTGGCACCGGCAAACCGTGGCGGCGCATGGTGTCGATGCCGTATCCCTTGTGGCCGAGGATGTCCGGCGAACACCTCGCGTCGCCCTCCAGCGGTAGCACCGGCGGTGCGATCGCCGGCTTACCCGAAGCGCGTCCTGACACGCACCGAGGTTACCTTCCGGCAAACTCCTGACGGCGTCCCCCGGCTAATCGCGTGGCGACGCGCTGCGTGTCGTCAGGAGCGCAGCAAACCGAACCCGAAGTTTGTGCCCAACCCGCGCCGTAGTGCCAGGTGGATCCATAGCAGTCCATACGGCTCGAGCAGCCGGGCTAGCGTCAGATCGCCGACGTCGAGGGCTTCAAAACCGAGCTCGCTGACCAGGCCCGCAGTCACCGACTTGGCCTGATGGTCGTCACCGGAAATGAACATCACCGGTTTGCCGGGCAATTGTGGCCCGTCCATCATCGCCGCGCCGATCTGGTTCATTGCTTTGCAGACTCGGGCGCCCGGTGCCCATTTGGCTACCTGCTCGGCACCGGATGTGCTGTGCCCGATCTCCAGGCCGGAGAAGTCGGGGGTCAGCGGGTTGGTGCAATCAATGAGGATTTTGCCGGACAGGTCACCGCAGGTCTGCACGGCCGGCTGAGTGCTCGGCCACGGTGTGCACAGCACCACGACTTCGGCTGGGACGGCGGCTGATTCGTTGGTCGTGACTGCTTCGAGCGACGCGTACTTCGGGTCATCCGGGTTGCGGACACCGAACGCAACGTCGTGGCCCCGGTTGCGCCACGCGGTGCCCAGGGTACTTCCGACGTTGCCTGCGCCGATTATCGCCAGTTTGATGTCGGGCTCCTTTGCGATCGCATGCACGGCGTGCACGAATGTTGACCGACGCTATGTTGAACCTCAGCACCGGACAAGAACGTACTTTCAGGTGGGTAGCTAATCCGGAGGTTAGGGTGGACGAGAACTTCGAGTGCCCGGTCGAGGCCACGCTGGCCGTGATTGGTGGCAAGTGGAAGGCCGTGCTGATCTTTCACTTGATGACTGACGGTCCGCAACGGTTCGCCGAATTGCGGCGTAAGACCCGCGGGATCAGTGAGCGAATTCTGTCGCGCCAACTGCGCGAGTTGCAATCCGATGGAATCGTCCACCGCGAAGTTTTTGCCGAGGTGCCACCGAAGGTCGAGTATTCGCTGACCGAATACGGCGAATCGCTAAGGCCGGTGACTGAAGCGATGTGCCAATGGGGCAAGCGGCATATGGGGGCCGGGGCGGCATGATCTAAGTTGGCGTCTATGACTGCCTACGATCTCGGGTTGCTGATCCTGCGGCTAGTGCTGGGGTTGACCCTGGCAGCTCACGGCTACAACAAGTTCTTCGGCGGCGGGCGGATACCCGGGACCGCGGGCTGGTTCGAAAGCATCGGCATGAAGTACGGCAAGTTGCAGGCCGTGGCCGCGGCCAGCACCGAGATCAGTGCCGGCCTGGGGTTGGCCGCGGGCCTGCTCACGCCGATCCCGGCTGCCGGCTTCGTTGCGCTGATGTTCGTCGCCGCGTGGACCGTGCACCGGCCCAACGGCTTCTTCATCGTCAAGGAGGGCTGGGAATACAACCTGGTACTGGCGCTCAGCGCCGTCGCGGTCGCCACGATCGGCCCGGGTCAGTACAGCCTGGACTGGTTGATCTTCGGGTACAACTGGCGCAACGGCTGGCACGGTCTGCTGATCTCGCTGCTGCTGGGCCTGGGCGGCGGAGTTGGTCAGTTGTTGCTCTTCTACCGCCCGCCGGTCAAACAGGCTCAGTAGCCGCTGTCGTTTCGCGGGCCAGCACTTCCTCGGCGGCGCGCTCCCCAGAGCGGATGGCGCCGTCGACCCATCCGCACATGACGGCCGAGCTCTCCGTCCCTGCCCAGTGGATGCGCCCGCACGGCTCACGCAGGGTGTAGCCGAATTCGGTCAGCACCCCGGTGGGCGCGTGGCTGATCATCCCGCCACCGGAATAGCGCTCGGTGGTCCAGTTCTGCTCGTGATATTCCCTCGGCGCTTTCGCCTTACTGCCGAACCGGTCGACGAGCTCGTCGATGACCACCGCTTTACGCTCGGCCTCGTCGAGCTTCGTTAGCCGACGCGCTGCGGGGCCTTCGGTGATGACGCACATGATCCCGGGGTTGCCGATATCCGTGCAGGCATCGATGGTCAGGGTGGCCGGGGATCCCGGTGCGGCCGACTGGCCGGACAGTCCGTCGGCACGCCAGAACGGCTCGTCATACATGATTGAGATCTTGATGACCGCGCCGCTCGGCAGGCGCTGGTGCAGCAGCGCCCGGTCCACCGGCAGCGTCGGCTCGTAGACGATTGACGTGGCGATCGCCAGCGGGATCGCCACAATGACCCGCCGCGCCCGCACTGTCAGGCCCTCCGCATTGACCGTCACGCCCTCGGCGTCCTGGGTGATCTGCCGGACGGGCCGCGAAAGGTGCAGCAGTTCGCCGAGCTCCGATGCGATCGGGCGATAGATGGCGCCCATCCCGCCTACCGGGCGGGCATCCTGAGCGCCTCCTTTGCCGGATATGACGAAGGTGGGACCCCCGCCGGACCCCATCTGCATCAGCACCCACAGCAGCGACGTCTCGGACCCCGCCGAGGTATAGGTGCCAGCCAGAGCCATATCCAGCATCTCGCGGGCTTGCCTGGACATCGTGTGCTTGTCGAGCCATTTCCCGACACTGATGCGATCCCACTCTTGGGCCTGCTTTGCCTCCCACGGGGCTTCGCGCGGAATCGATTTGCACATCTTCTCGATCGCACGCAATCCAAGACCAAGGTTGATGACCGCCCACGGGTTCATGGTCCATGGGATAGTGCCGCCGTAGCGGTGCTTCTTCCCGTCGACGATCATCATCGCGTCGCCGTCATTGTGCTGCTTGTAGGCCGGCACATCGAACTCGCTCATCATCGCGTAGACGCGATCTTGGCCCGGCCCGATCCATGCGCCGCCCCGATCGATCCACGATCCGTCAGCGCGGGCCTCGGTGTAGGTGCGCCCGCCGACTCGATCACGGGCCTCCAGCAGCACCACCGAGCGACCGGCCTGCTTCAGCCGCAAGGCGGCTGTCAAACCGGCGAATCCCGCGCCGACAACGCAATAGTCGACATCTGTCATGGCTGGCCCCGATCGTGCGTGGGCGTGGGAATTTCAGCAGCAAGTTACACCGATTGCGGCCCGCTGGCAGGCGAATACGGCAGTCCGCTGCCGGTGTTCTGGTCGACGACGACACGCCCACCGAGATAAGGGAATGCGCGCTGCGGGCACGACGGCCTGTTGCAGATCTTGCAGCCGGCACCGATCGGGACGGCGGTGCTCGGATCGTCCAAAGCGACTCCGTGCGAGTAAACCAGCTTGTCGGCATGCACCAGGTCGCAGCCCAAACCGACGGCGAAGCTTTTGTGCTGACCCAGGTAGCCCTGTCCTTCTGGTGCGGTGGTCTTGGCGATCCAGAAATACGAACGGCCATCGGGCATCTGGGCGACCTGCGTGACGATCCGGCCCGGCTGGGCGAAAGCATCGTGCACTACCCACAGTGGGCAGCTGCCGCCGACCCGGCTAAAGTGAAACGCGGTGGCGGACTGTCGCTTTGAGATATTGCCCGCCTTGTCGGTCCTGACGAAAATGAACGGCACCCCGCGTAGCTGCGGCCGTTGCAAGGTGGAGAGCCGGTGACACACCGTCTCGAACCCGACCTCGAAGCGCCGGGCCAGCAGATCGATGTCATAGTGCAATTCGGTTGCGGCCCGGTGGAACTCGCGGTATGGCAGCAGAAACGCGCCGGCGAAATAATTGGCCAGCCCGATTCGGGCGACGCCGCGCGATTCGGGGGTGAGCTGGTCATCCGTGGCCAAGATCGCCGACATCAGCTCCGGTTGGCTCAGCAAGGCCAGCTGGGTGGCGATCTGGAAGGCTCGCTGCCCCGGTAGAAGCCACCGCGCGACGCGTAGCACCCGGGTGTCGGGATCGTAAGACCGCTTGGCGTGCTCGGCGAGATCGCCGTCGATCACGACGCTCACCTCAAACCGGTCGCGCATCAGCGCCGACAGCTGCATGTCCAGTCCGCCCAGCGTCATTGCGTTCTCGGCGAACATCTCCTCGGCCACGGTGTCCAGTTCGCCGATGTAGTTGTTGCGGTCATAAAAGAAGTCGCGGACTTCCTCAAACGGCATCGGGTGCTCGGGCGGAAGCGACGTTTCAGTGATCGCGCGGGATCGATAGGCCTCCAGCTCCTCGCTGGCGTCGGCCAACCGCCGATGCACGGCAACCAGGCTGCGGCCCACTTCGGGCATTCGGGCGACCAGTTCCTCGATCTGAGCACGGTTGACCGCGCCTTCAGTCCCCGTAGCGGTGAACACGTCGGACAGGTCGGCCACCAACCGGGCGTCCGAATCGGAGGAGAAGTAATGCGGCGGCAGGTCGAACCTTTCGGTGAGCGCAAGGAGCACCGGAACGGTGATCGGCCGCTGGTCGTTTTCCAGCTGGTTGACGTAGCTGGTGGACAAGTCGAGTGCGCGGGCCAGTGCGACCTGGCTCAGCCCGCGCTCGTTTCGCAACCGCCGCAGCCGGGCACCCGAAAACATCTTCACCACCGCAGAAATCTTACTCCGGATGCCTTTCGCAACATTCGCAAATTGCGGCTGATGAGGACACAAAATTACACATGCGCAGGGGCTTTCCATAGTGATGGAGTTTGCATAGTGTGCGGATTGTGTTGATCCATTCGATTCGGACGCACCGCAGTGCCGACGACTTCCCGCGCACCGAGCATCTGGCTCACAAGATCGCGGAGGTCGCAGCCGACCCGGTCGCCGTCCCGGCCGAGGCCGCGGCGATGGTGATCAACAGGATGATCGACAACGCGGCTGTCAGTGCCGCGTCGGTGTTGCGCAGACCGGTCACCGCCGCTCGTCAGCAAGCCCTGGCGCACCGGGCCCGCCCCGGCGCGACGGTGTTCGGGGTTGACGGCAGCTACTCAGCAGAGTGGGCGGCGTGGGCCAACGGGGTCGCGGTACGCGAACTGGACTTCCACGACACGTTTTTGGCCGCCGAGTATTCGCACCCCGGCGACAACATCCCGCCGCTGGTGGCCGTCGCGCAGCAACTCGGAGTGCGGGGCGCCGACCTGCTCCGCGGCGTGGCGACGGCCTACGAGATCCAGATCGATCTGGTCAAAGGAATCTCCTTGCACGAGTACAAGATCGACCATGTGGCACACCTGGGGCCCGCTGTGGCCGCCGGCATCGGGACCATGCTGCGGCTGGACACCGAGACCATCTATCAGGCGGTCGGCCAGGCGCTGCACCTGACCACGGCGACCCGCCAATCGCGCAAGGGCCTGATTTCCAGCTGGAAGGCGTACGCGCCGGCGTTCGCCGGCAAGATCGCGATCGAAGCGGTCGATCGAGCGATGCGGGGCGAGGGTTCACCGGCGCCGATCTGGGAGGGCGAGGACGGTGTGATCGCCTGGCTGCTCGGCGGGCCCGAGCGCATCTACCAGGTGCCGCTGCCCGCGCCGGGCGAACCCAAACGGGCCATCCTGGACAGCTACACCAAGGAGCATTCCGCCGAATACCAAAGTCAGGCGCCGATCGACCTGGCCCGCCGGCTGCGTGAGCGCATCGGCGACCTCGACCAGATCGCGTCGATCGTGTTGCACACCAGCCACCACACCCACTTCGTGATCGGCACCGGCTCAGGGGATCCGCAAAAGTTCGATCCCGACGCGTCACGCGAAACGCTGGATCACTCGCTGCCTTACATATTCGCGGTCGCGCTTCAGGACGGCACCTGGCACCACGAACTCTCGTATGCCCCCGAACGCGCGCATCGACCAGACACGATCGAGTTGTGGCTCAAGATCTCGACCGTCGAGGACCCGGAGTGGACCCGCCGGTATCACTCGGCCGACCCATCGGAGAAGGCTTTCGGCGCGCGCGCGGAGGTGACTCTCAAGAGCGGGGAGGTGATCACCGATGAGCTGGCCATCGCCGATGCGCATCCGTTGGGGGCGCGACCCTTCGAGCGTGAGCAGTACGTCGGTAAGTTCGCCGAGCTCGCCGACGGTGTCGTTGATCCCGTTGAACAGCAACGGTTCCTGGACGTCGTGCAGCGGGTCGGGGAGCTGAAGGGCGGCGAGCTAGGCGCACTGAACCTGCGGGTAGCGCCCGAGATGCTGGACAAGGCGCCGACCATTCCGTCAGGGATCTTCCGATGACCGGGCCGATGACCGGATTGTTGGCGGCGGCATCCAGCCCAGCTGCCAAACGGGCGGCGTTTCGCGCCGGGCTGAATTCCGGTCGGCTGCAGCGCTTTCCGGGCGCATTCTCGCCGTTGGTAGCCAAGGTGATCGCGGAGACCGGATTTGAGGGCGTCTATGTCTCCGGCGCAGTGTTGTCGGCCGATTTGGGGCTGCCCGACATCGGGCTGACCACGCTGACCGAGGTGACGGCGCGTGGAGCGCAGATCGCGGCGGTCACCGATCTGCCGACGCTGATCGACGCCGACACCGGATTCGGTGAGCCGATGAGCGCGGCGCGCACCATCACTCTGCTCGAGGACGCCGGCCTGGCGGGCTGTCATCTCGAAGACCAGGTCAACCCCAAACGGTGTGGCCACCTCGACGGAAAGGACGTAGTCCCGACCGCAGACATGGTGAAACGGTTGCGGGCGGCGGTGGCCGCGCGCCGAGATCCAAACTTCGTCATCTGCGCGCGCACCGACGCTGCCAGCATCGAAGGCCTGCCCGGTGCCATTGAGCGGGCGCGCGCATACGCCGACGCCGGCGCCGACCTGATCTTCACCGAAGCATTGTCCGGCCCGACGGATTTCGAGAAATTCCGTGCCGCGGTGGACACTCCGTTGCTGGCCAACATGACCGAGTTCGGCAAGTCGGAGCTGCTGAGCGTCACGCAACTCACCGACATCGGCTACAACGTGGTGATCTACCCGGTCACCGCCCTGCGGCTGGCGATGCACGTCGTCGAAACCGGGCTGCGCGAAATCGCTGCCACGGGAACACAATCCGGCTTGCTCGATCAAATGCAGCACCGCAAAAGGCTCTACGAACTGCTGCGCTATGCCGACTACAACCAATTTGACGATGACATCGCAGGAGGAAACCCATGAGCGGGACAGAAGTTCACAAAGGGTTGGCCGGTGTCGTCGTCGACACCACCGCGATCTCCAAGGTGGTGCCGGAGACCAACTCGCTGACCTACCGCGGCTACCCGGTGCAGGATCTTGCCGGCCACTGCAGTTTCGAGCATGTCGCCTACTTGCTCTGGCACGGCGAATTGCCGACCGATGCCCAGTTGGCGTTGTTCTGCCAGCGTGAGCGTGCCAGCCGCCGCTTGGACCGTTCGATGCTGTCGCTGTTGGCCAAGCTGCCGGAAAACTGCCATCCCATGGACGTCGTGCGCACCGCGATCAGCTACCTGGGCGCCGAGGATCCCGAGGAGGACGACAGCGCCGAGTCCGCCAACTTCGCCAAGTCGCTGCGCATGTTCGCGGTGCTGCCAACCATCGTGGCCGCCGACATGCGTCGACGGCGGGGCTTGGCACCGATCGCACCGCACAGCCACCTCGGTTACGCCGAGAACTTCCTGAACATGTGCTTCGGCGACGTCCCCGAATCGGTTGTGGTCGAAGCGTTTGAGCAGTCGATGATCCTGTACGCCGAGCACGGCTTCAACGCGTCCACGTTCGCCGCGCGGGTGGTCACGTCGACGCAGTCCGACATCTACAGCGCCGTCACCGCGGCGATTGGCGCGCTCAAAGGACGACTGCACGGCGGCGCGAACGAGGCAGTCATGCACGACATGATCGAGATCGGTCACCCCGACAAAGTCTCAGAATGGTTGCACCGCAAACTGTCTGGTAAGGACAAAGTCATGGGCTTCGGGCATCGGGTCTACAAGAACGGCGATTCCCGGGTGCCGACGATGAAAGAGGCGCTGGCCAGAGTCGCCGCAGTCACCGATGGCCAACGCTGGCTGGGTATCTACCAGGTGCTGGAGGCCGAGATGTTCGCCGCCACCGGGATCAAACCCAACTTGGACTTCCCGACCGGCCCGGCCTATTACTTGATGGGTTTCGACATTCCCAGCTTTACACCGCTTTTCGTGATGAGCCGTATCACCGGCTGGACCGCCCACATCATCGAGCAGGCCGGCTCCAATGCACTTATCCGGCCGCTCAGTCAGTATTCGGGTTTGCCTCAGCGCAGTCTCAGCGCCGCTACAGCAGGTCGGTGATTGTCTTCAGGCCGGCGTCGTAGAGCACACCGGGCAGCATGCCGCCGTCGTGCTCGATGGTGGTGCCGTTGACAAAGTCGGCGTCTCCGCTGGCCAAAAAGACACACACCCGGCCCACCTCCGAGGGCTCACCGGCACGGCGCAACGGGATAGCGGCAAAGTACTTTTCGCCGATCGGATCGTCTTTGGGCAGCACGAACGACCGGAAGTTCTCCGTCATCGTCGGCCCGAGCGCCACACAGTTGACGCGGACCTTGGGCCCCCATTCCTGCGCCAACGAACGGGTGAGGTGGTTGAGCCCGCTTTTGGCCGCCCCGTAGGAGACCAGGGTCGGTGATCCGGCCGGATGCCCGGCACCGCTGGAAATATTTATGATGCAACCGATTCCGTCCTGGGTGGCCATCTGTCGATACACGCGGACGGCAAACCAGAGCGGGCTGATCAGGTTCATCTGTACCGCAAACGCGTGGAAGAGCGCCGTGCGTTCGTAGTCGTCGTCGCTGCGCGGTGCGCCCTGGATGCGTTGCACGAGCTCGGGGATGCTCTCCGCGTGCGGTGCCGGGACGGTCCCGCCGGCGTTGTTGACCAAGATATCGATCCGGCCATGCGCGGCAACCACGTCGCTTACAAAAGAGTCGATCGAGCGGTAATCGCCTTGATCGCAGACCTTTTGCTCGGCGCGCGTCCCCCAGTCTGCGCCGATGCCGGGGATGGTGTCCAGCGGCGAGCGCGAGCACCCGACGACGGTGGCACCGGCGCGCAGCAATTCATGGGCGATGCCGACACCCACGCCGCGGCTGGTTCCGGTGACGATCGCGACCTTGCCGTCAAGGATTCCCACGCGACGTCCCTTCCGTATTGTTGACAGTGCCTGCCATTTGGTCATACTCTGCCATTCAGTCGTCAACATGTAAAGGGCAGGTGTGCGCGTGAGTAGTCCGTCCAAACTTCGTGTCATTCAATGGGCAACCGGAGGCGTCGGCAAGGCCGCCATCGAATGCGTGCTGAACCATCCGCAGCTCGAGCTGGCCGGTTGTTGGGTGCACAGCGCGGACAAGAACGGGCGCGACGTCGGCGAGATCCTCGGCACCGCCGCGCTGGGCGTCGCCGCCACCTCCAGCGTCGACGAGGTGCTGGCCACCGATGCCGACTGCGTGGTGTACAGCCCACTGATCCCCAATGACAAAGAGGTCGTTGCGATCTTGCGGTCCGGCAAGAACGTGGTGACCCCGGTCGGCTGGGTGTACCCGGATATGAGCAACCCGTCCGTCCAGGCAATCGCCGACGCCGCGCTTCAAGGTGGCGTGACGCTGCACGGTTCGGGGATTCACCCTGGCGGCATCACCGAGCGATTCCCGCTGATGCTGTCCTCGCTGTCGTCGGCGGTCACCCACGTGCGAGCCGAAGAATTCTCCGACATCCGCACCTACAACGCCCCAGACGTCGTGCGCCACATCATGGGTTTCGGCGGCACCCCCGAGGAAGCGATGCAGGGCCCGATGGCCAGCCTGCTCGAGGCGGGCTTCAAGCAGTCGGTGCGAATGGTCGCCGACCACATGGGACTTCGTATCGATCCCAATATCAGCACCATTCAGGAGATCGCGGTGGCGACCTCCGACATCGACTACGACCCGTTCCCGATTATCGCGGGAACCGTTGCCGCGCGGCGGTTCCGCTGGCAAGCCCTGGCCGACGGACAACCCGCCATCACGGCGGCGGTCAACTGGCTGATGGGGGAGGAGAACCTGGAACCGGATTGGAATTTCGACGGCCGAGGCGAACGCTTCGAAGTCGAAATCACCGGCGACCCCACCGTGAGCCTCACCTTCAAGGGGCTGCAGCCACCGTCGATAGCCGAAGGGCTGAAACGAAATCCGGGTGTCGTCGCGACCGCCAACCATTGCGTCAATGCCATTCCTGACGTTTGCGCCGCCGAGGCAGGCATCAAGACCTACCTGGACCTGCCGCTGTTCGCCGGACGCCCGGCGGCCAACCTCGCGGCGGCTATCCGGTGATCCTCGACGCGTTCCGTCTCACCGATCAGGTCGCGATCGTGACCGGCGCCGGCGCCGGTATCGGTCGCGAGATCGCGGTGGCATTCGCCGAGGCCGGCGCCGACGTCGTTGTCGCCGCGCGTACCCCCTCCGACCTCGACGACACCGTCGCGCTCATCGAGCGGACGGGTCGCCGCGGGCTGGCCGTGGTCACCGACGTGATGGTCGACGACGATCTCGCTCGGCTGATATCGGTCACCGTCGAACAATTCGGGCGGCTGTCGATCCTGGTCAACAATGCCGGCGGGACACCGCCCCGACCGGCGATGCAGACCTCCTCGCGGTACCTGACTACCGCACTGCATTTCAACACCGTCGCACCATTTTTGCTCAGCAAGTTCGCCGCCCAGGCGATGGTCGACACCAACGGCTCGGGATCCATCGTCAACGTCTCGTCGCGATCGAGCGACATGGTGATGAGTTGCATGGTTGCCTACGGCGCGGGCAAGGCGGCGTTGAACATGGTGACCCAGAACATGGCAGCCGAACTGGCCCCGCGGGTGCGCGTCAACGCGATCGGTGTGGGCGGTGTCGCCACCCAGTCGATGGACTTCGTCATGTCCGACGACAAATTGCGAACCCAATTCGAATCGAACACCCCGATGGCACGCATCGGCGCTCCGCGCGACATCGCCGCCGCAGCACTGTATCTCGCGTCCCCCGCTTCGTCGTGGGTGACCGGTGTAATGCTGCGCGTCGACGGCGGGACCACGAAACCAGCCATTGATCTGCCCGCGCCGGCACTGCAACCGGCCGGCCGACAGGATCCGTCATGACAGACGCTGTCCTGGGCGACGTTTCGTTCTGCCATCTCGTCGTCGGAGTGACCGATATGGATCGCGCGCTGGCGTTCTACCGCGATCTACTCGGCATGGAGGTGGTCTTCGAAAGAACGATCTCCGGTGACCCGTTCGATGCCGCCCTTCAGGCCAATAACAAGCAGGAGGGCAGGGTGGCAGGCGGCCTGCTGGGTGGATTGATGGTGGAGCTGCTGTCACTTGGCGCCAAACCCGCCACGGATAAGCCGGCCCGTCGCGGGATCGTCGGCATTCAGAACGTGTCGTTGTCGGTGATCGATCTGGACGACACCCATCACCGGGTCAGCGACGCGGGCTACCACCCCGAGCAGGAGCCTTTCGAGATCGGCGGCGTCCGAATGTTTTTCGTGAAGGATCCGGACGGGACACCGGTGGAGTTCATCGAATTGCCGGGCGGCGCGCGCAGCACCTACGAGATGTACCGCGGCGTGCAGTTGCAGATGGGACCCGTCAAGTGAGCTACACCCACCCCGATTCGATGCGCGGGCAGGTCACCATCGTCACCGGCGCCGCCCAAGGTGTCGGCAAGGGCATTGCCGCCGCGCTGCTCGAACGCGGGGCGGCGGTGCTGCTGGTCGACATCCAAGACGGCGCGCTGGCGGCGACAACCGCCGAACACGCGGCAGCCGGTCCGGTCGAGAAGCTGGTTGCCGATCTGCGCGATCCCGACAGCGCCAAGCGGATCGTCGCGGCTGCCGTCGACGTCTTCGGGACGGTACACGGTCTGGTCAACAACGCGATCGCCACCAACGAGCCCAAGGCATTCGTCGACATCACCACCGAAGACTTCGCGCTCGGTCACGACGTCGGGCCGCGAGCGACCTTTCTGCTCATGCAGGCGGTGCACCCGCTGATGGTCGCGGCGGGCGGGGGATCGATCGTCAACCTCGGTTCGGGAACCGGCACCGGCGGCGAACCCAAGTGGGGCGGTTATGCGGCCGCCAAGGAAGGCATCCGCGGGTTATCGAAAGTCGCTGCCCTGGAATGGGGGCGCGACAACATCCGCGTCAACGTCATCTGCCCGTTCGCCGAGTCCGACGGTGTCAAACTGTGGAAGCAATACGCCCCTGACGATTACGCCAAAGCGGTAGCACGGGTCCCGATGAAGCGGATCGGCGACGTTCGCACCGACGTCGGCGCCCTGGTGGCGTTCCTGTTGAGCACCGACGCGACGTTCATCACCGGGCAGACCATCCAGGTCGACGGCGGGATCGGCTCTTTCCGATGACCGGCGATTCGTTGCGGGATCGTCAGCGCGCACAAATCAGGGCTGACATTCGGCGTGCGGCGTTCCGGCTGTTCATCGAACGTGGGTATGACGCGGTGACAACCGAGGAAATCGCCGCGGCCGCAGGGGTTTCGCCGCGTACCTTTTTTCGACATGTCCCGACGAAAGAGGAGCTGTTGCTCGCGCCAGTTCGCCATGGCGGTGCCGCAATCGTGAGCCTCCTCGAAGAGCGGCCCGCCGCCGAGTCGCCGGATGTCGCGCTGATCAACGCCATCATCGTCCGGACCCGATCCTTCGACCAAGCCGACTGCGAAGAATGGCGTGAGGCCCTGCTGGTGGCTCCCGATCTGCTCGACAAGGTCACCCTGCACACACCCGCCGACAAAGAGCGGGCGACAAAGCTGATCGGCGAGCGCATGGGAGCCGACCCAAATGTCGACATCAGACCCGGTCTGCTCGTTCAACTCGGTTTTACCGCAGGTGATTTCGCCTTCCGTCAATGGGTTCGCCAATCGACCAAGAAGCCGCGGTCCCTGGACCGCTACGTCACCGATGCCCTCGAAGCGATCAAGAATCCGCATTGGAAAAGGAAGTCAAAGGCGTGAAAGACAGTTACAAGGTTGCCGTTTGGGCGACCGGCGGGGTTGGGAAGTACGCGATCCGAACCATCACTGACCGGCCCAACCTCGACCTCGTCGGAGTATGGGTGCACTCGGACAACAAGCACGGCAAGGATGCGGGCAAGCTTGCCGGCATTGAGCCGATCGGCGTTGCGGCCACGCAAGACGAATCGGAAATCCTGGGCGGCGACGCGGATTGCGTCGTTTACGCGGCACCGGCACCACCCCGGATGAAGGAAGCGATCGGTGACCTCTGCCGAATCCTGGCCGCCGGCAAGAACATCGTGACGACTGCGATACCGGGGCTGGTGTACCCGCGCGGTTCCATGCCAGCCAAGGTGATCGACACGATCCGAGGCGCCGCCGAAGCTGGACGCAGTTCGTTGTTCTCAAGTGGCATCGAGCCGGGATTCGGCGCCGACCTGTTCCCGATCGCGCTGATGTCTATGTCGCACAAGGTTTATGAGGTACGCGGGATCGAGATCACGAACTACTCTGAGTACCCAGCCGAATACGACATGCGAGAGCTCTTCGGATTCGGCCAACCGCTCAATTACGAAGGCGGATTGAAGATACCCGGCACCCTTCGATGGGGCTGGGGTGCTGCGGTCACCATGGTCGCCGAGGCGTTGGGGGTTCGACTGGACGACATTCGCGAAACGTGCGAGTTTCAGGCCACCCCACGCGACATTTCTACTGCATTCGGACTCGTCGAAGCGGGGACAGTCGGCGCCACGCGCGCACGTTGCATCGGCGTCGTCGACGGCGTCGACGTCATCACGATCGAGCACGTCGACCGCATCGCCGACGACCTCGCGCCTGACTGGCCGAAGGGCCGAACCGGTGGAACCGATGGCATTTGGCGGGTCATCATCGATGGAGAGCCAAGCTTCGATGCGGAGTTCGAAGTCGGGCATCGTCCCGGTGAAAGCCACAACGATCACGGCTTGCTGGCAACCGGCATGCGCGCTGTCAATGCCATCCCCTGGGTCTGCCAGGCGGAGCCTGGAATCGTTGACGCGCTGCATCTTCCGCTCACCTCGCCGGTCGGCGCGCTGCATCCGCATCGGGACGGCGTGCCTGCGTTCTAGCTCAGCAGGCGTTCGGGTGTGACTGGCAGTACGGGGTCGTCCCGGGAAAGCGATACCGGTTCGCGGCCACCCATCGGTAGATGGCTTCCTCGATGAATCCGACACCGGGAATCCGATAGATGATCAACGGGATTCGGGTGCCGATCGCCGCCGACAGGGCGGCGTTAGCGGCCTCTGCGCCGGAGTAAACGGCGCCCGACGAATCCAGCCACCGCACCGAATCCAGTAATTCCGACGGCGAAATTCCCAGTCGCCCCGAAGTTCCCGGGCTTTGCAGCGGTTCGGTCTGCAGCTTGCCGGTGCGATCGAGTCTGTCCAGCAACTCCACCGACCGCGTGCACATCCCGCAGGCGCCGTCAAAGAACAGAATGTTGGGCATGGTTCACCTCCCGCATCCCGACGATCCCGAAGACGAGTGCGGTGCCGATCTCAGCGAGGGCACTGAACCACGAAAACCACGTTACGTTGATGTGCGGCAGCGATGTGTAGCTGTCCTGGTAGCCGGGCAGGAACGTCGGCAGCAAATGCGCGTAGGTGAATCCCAGCGCGCTGCCGAACCCGACCACGATTGCCGCCAGCGGTGCACGCGGGCGGGACATCACCACCATCGAGACCGCCAGCACGATAAATAGCCCCTGCACCATGCCGGCCGCCATGATGAACGGTGGCGACGCCGACATCCCGCGGCGCAGATGGTCCAGGCCGTGCACCCCAAAGCCGATCACGAATGCGATTGCGGCCCAAGGCAGCCATTGAATCGAGTTGTCCCGTTGCTGGTCTATCTGTTCGATCATCACGATCACCGTCCGTCGATGAGCTGTGGGTGACGAAGCCGGCCTGCACCCTCCGTTGTACTACTACGATGAGTAGTAGTCAAGAAACCGGACCCATCCGGCTAGAACACGTTCTAATCTTGCCGCCATGGGATTTCTCAAACAGGAGACTCCGCAGATCGACTTCGAGGAGTGGAGCAAAGGCACCCGCGCCGAGAAGATCATCCCGATGGCCCGGCACTGGGCGGAGGTCGGCTTCGGCACCCCGATAGCGCTGCACCTGTTCTACGTCGTCAAGATCGGCCTGTACATCTTGGCGGCGTGGCTGCTGGCGTTGACAACGACGGGCATCAACGGGTTCACAAATGTCGCGCACTGGTATGCCGAGCCGATCGTGTTCGAAAAGGTCGTGCTCTACACCATGCTGTTCGAAGTGGTCGGACTGGGCTGCGGCTTCGGTCCGCTGAACAACCGGTTCTTCCCGCCATTGGGCTCGATCCTGTATTGGCTGCGGCCCGGCACGATCCGGCTGCCACCATGGCCGAATCGCATCCCTTTCACCAAGGGGGATGAGCGGACGCCGGTCGACGCGCTGCTCTACGCCGCACTGCTGGTGCTGCTCGTCATTGCGATCTTCTCTGACGGCACCGGGGCGCGCCCGGCGCTCGGGACGACGGTCGGCGTGCTGCCGTCCTGGCAGATCTGGGCGATAATCGGCGTGCTGGCGGTGGTGGGTCTGCGCGACAAAGTCATCTTCCTGGCCGCCCGCGGCGAGGTGTACGCCTCGTTCACGGTCGCCTTCCTGTTCGCCGGCTACGGCGTGGACATGATCTTGGGCGCGAAACTGGTGTGCCTGGTGATCTGGATTGGCGCGGCAACATCCAAGCTCAACAAGCACTTTCCATTCGTCATCTCGACGATGATGAGCAACAACCCTGTGTTTAGGCCACGGTTCATCAAACGCAGTTTCTTCGAACACTTTCCGGATGACCTGCGTCCCGGCAGGGCGTCGCGCTGGCTCGCGCATTTCTCCACCGCGATCGAAGGGCTGGTGCCGCTGGTGTTGATCCTCAGCCACGGCGGCTGGCCCACCGCGATCGCCGCATTCGTCATGCTTTGCTTCCACTTTGGCATCCTGTCCTCGATCCCGATGGGAGTGCCGCTGGAGTGGAACGTTTTCATGATGTTCAGCGTGCTGACGCTGTTCGTCGGCCACGCCTCCGTCGGGTTGCGCGACCTGACCACACCGCTGCCGGTGGTGCTGTTCGCCGTCGTCGCGGGCACGGTGGTGCTCGGAAACTTGTTCCCCCGCAAGGTGTCTTTCCTGCCGGGCATGCGCTACTACGCGGGGAACTGGGACACCACGCTGTGGTGCATCAAACCTTCGGCCGACCAAAAAATCATCAAGGGCATCGTGGCGATCGCCAGCATGCCCGCCGCTCAGCTGGAGAAGTTCTACGGCAGCAAAGAGGCCGCGCAGATCCCGATGTACATGGGATATGCCTTCCGTGCCTTCAACACTCACGGCCGGGCCTTGTTCACGTTGGCACACCGCGCCATGGCGGGTCAGAATGAGGACGACTATGTCCTCACCGACGGCGAGCGCATCACCAGTACCGCGATCGGCTGGAATTTCGGCGACGGGCATTTCAGCAACGAGCAGTTGGTCGCGGCCCTGCACAAGCGCTGCCACTTCGAGCCGGGCGAGGTGCGGGTGGTGATGCTCGACGCCCAGCCGATCCATCGACAGACGCAGCAGTATCGGTTGGTCGACGCCGCCACCGGCGAATTCGAGCGCGGCTACGTATGCGTCGCGGACATGGTGACCCGCCAGCCGTGGGCCGACGACGTGCCGGTGCATTTGCTCTCCGAGGCAGACCGGGCAACCAGCGACGGTTGACCACCCGCCGTTAATCAGCGGGGGCCAGCAACCTCACCGCGCTGCTGGCGATGTTCTAATGCGCCGAGTGTGAAACTGCTACGAGATTTCGGCGAATTTTTCGCAGCAGTTTCACACTCGATGAGCGCGGACTGTTAGGCGCTGGCCCGCACTTCCTTCGTCGCGGCGACCAGATTGGTCAGCGACGCCGAAACCTCGTCGGGATTGCGGGTTTTCAGGCCGCAGTCGGGGTTGACCCACAACCGTTCGGCGGGAACGGCTTTCAGCGCCGCGCGCAGCGACTTGGCGATTTCGTCTGTGCTCGGCACCCGCGGCGAGTGGATGTCGTAGACACCCGGCCCCACGCTGTTGGAGAAGCCGACCGAGTTCAAGTCGTCGAGCACCTCCATGTGCGAGCGGGCCGCCTCGATGGACGTGACGTCTGCATCCAGATCGGCGATCGCGCCGATCACCTCGCCGAACTCCGAGTAGCACAGGTGGGTATGGATCTGCGTCGAGTCGGCCACGCCGGAGGTCGCCAACCGGAACGAACCGACCGCCCAGTCCAGGTAGGCCTGCTTGGCCGCGTCGCGCAGTGGTAGCAGCTCCCGCAGCGCGGGCTCGTCGACCTGGATCACGGCGATGCCGGCCGACTGCAGGTCCACGGTCTCGTCCCGAATGGCAAGGGCCACTTGGCTGGCGGTGTCGGCCAGCGGCTGGTCGTCACGGACGAACGACCACGCCAAGATCGTCACCGGACCGGTGAGCATGCCCTTGACCGGCTTGTCGGTCAGCGACTGAGCGTAGGTGATCCAGTCCACCGTCATCGGGTGGGGCCGGGCGACATCGCCGTACAGGATCGGCGGACGAACACAGCGGCTGCCGTAGGACTGCACCCAGCCGTTCTGGGTGGCGAAGAAGCCGTCTAGCTGCTCGGCGAAGTACTGCACCATGTCGTTGCGTTCCGGCTCGCCGTGCACCAGCACGTCGAGGCCGAGGTCCTCCTGCAGCTTGATGACGTCGGCGATCTCCTGCTTCATTCGACGCTCGTACCCGCCCTGGTCGATCTCTCCCGCGCGCAGTGCCGCGCGGGCTTTGCGGATCGCCGAGGTCTGCGGGTAGGAGCCGATCGTGGTGGTCGGCAACGGCGGCAGATGCAGGCGTGCATTCTGCGCGTCACGGCGCTCAGCGGCCGGCCCGCGTTCGGTGCCCGACTTGGTGATCGAGTCGATACGAGCACGCACCTGGTTGTTGTGCAGCCGCTGATCGCAGCGACGCGACTTCATCGCGGCATTGGAGGCCTCGAGCTCGTCGGCGACCGCGTCGCGGCCATCGCGTAGCGCACGTGCCAAAGTGGCGACCTCGTGCACCTTTTCGGCACCGAAGGCCAGCCAGCTGCGCAGCGCGTCGTCCAGATCGGTTTCCGGTTCCAGCGAGTACGGCACGTGTAGCGTCGAGCACGACGTAGAAACTGCCACGGCAGCCACGCTTCCCAGCAGGGTGGCCAGCTTGCCCAGCGCCGACTCCAGGTCGGCACGCCAGATGTTGCGCCCGTTGACGATTCCGGCCACCAGGGTTTTGCTTTCCAGTCCAGGAACGGACGCGACTGCGGTGTCGGCGCCGCGGACCAGGTCCACGCCGATCGCCTCGACGGGTGTGCGGGCCAGCGCGGGCAGCGCGCTGCCGGGGTCACCGAAGTAGGTGGCCACGTAAATCGCGGGCCGCTTCTGCACCGATCCCAGTGTGTTGTACACCTTTTCCGCGAGCGCGGCGGCGTCGGGGTGGATGTCGGTCACCAGTACCGGTTCGTCAAGTTGCACCCACTCGGCGCCGTTGTCGGCCAATAGCGAAAGCAGCTCGCAGTAAAGGGGGACCAGCTCGTCGAGCCGTTGCACTGGTGCGCCCGCGCCATCGACCGCCTTGCTCAGCAACAGGAACGTGAGCGGCCCGATGATCACGGGACGCGCCGGAACCCCTTGATCCCGCGCCTCTTTGAGTTCGGCTAGCACCTTCTCGGGGTGCAGCGAGAACGTGGTGTCCGGCCCGATCTCCGGGACGATGTAGTGGTAGTTGGTGTCGAACCACTTGGTCATTTCCAGCGGCGCGATGTCCTCGGTGCCGCGGGCAGCGGCGAAGTACCGGTCCAAGTCGTCGGAGACGCGCTGCACCCGGGCGGGCAGCGCTCCCAGCAACACCGCGGTGTCGAGGATCTGGTCGTAGTAGGAGAAGGTATTAACCGGCACCGAGTCCAAGCCGGCGGTGACCAGCTGCGACCAGGTGTCGCGGCGCAGCGTGGCTGCAACGTTCTCCAGCTCCGCTCGGCTGGTCCGGCCCGCCCAATAGCCCTCGGTGGCTCGCTTGAGTTCCCTTCGCGGGCCGATCCGCGGGGAGCCGGTGATGGTTGCGGTAAACGGTGTTGCGGTCACGAGTTCGTCCTTCAATCGACGGGGTGGTCACCGCCAGCGGACGCGAAGCTGATCCGGTTGCATTGTGCCGCCAGCACACTCCTGCAACCACGACAGCCGTACGCCCATTCCACGAGGCGATGAGCCGCCAGGCGCGGCGCGCCCGGCACAGCCGGCAGGTCTTCGGACTCGCAGGCACACACTCTGGTGGTGCTCCTACTGGCCGTCGCTTCCCGGTCGGGTGACCAGTGCTTGTTGACGGCGGTCGTTCCTGCATACCGCTGCGGGACAGTCCCGGACTTTCACCGGGTTCCCTTTCCGACTGCACATCTAACCTAGTAGAAGCGTTTTCGGGGTCGGACACAGGGCTAATTGGGGAGCCGTGAGCACATTTTGAGCACTGGTTACAGACACTTCGCCGCGAACACATCTTCGAGTTTGTCGGCAACCGCGTCCCGGTCGGAATCGAACAGATCGTCGTACATGTCCAAGGTCATCGCGGCGCTTGCGTGACCCAGCATCCGCTGCACCACCTCGACGTTCGCCCCCGCGCCGATCGCCAGCGAGGCCGCCGTGTGGCGCAAGTCGTGAGCGGTGATACGCGGGAAGGTGGGCGTGGTCGGTTCGTCGGCGGTCTTGTTTTCCTTGGTTCGCGCTTCATCGTCAACACAACTGTTGCGGGTATCGATGCGGCCTATTTCACGATCGGCACAGCCACAGCCACAAGCACCGGCATGGGCGATATACGTCCTGTTAGCTCGACCGCTCGCCTATTGGTTTCCGGTCAGATGGTCGCGAGCTTATACCTGCTCGTTGTGGCCGTCACCATGGCGGTGCAGCGAGTTTCATGCCTGACACACGCGGTAACTGACCGTTTCTTTCCACACACGGGTCGCGCTACTCTGCCCCGACTGGCGAAGCGTAAGGCTCATGTCCCAAGGCCGAAAAGTGTTCCGACGGCGGCGATAAGAAGGCCCCAAATCACCCACGTTAAGTCGAGAACCTGCGCCCGATTGATCTTGCTGTCGAGTTCCTCGATCTGAGACTTACTTCGCGGAAGTCGGACTCACCGGGCCGTTCTGGGACGGCGCGACTACGCGGGCCGCGAGCTGACGGCCCGGGCCTGAATCAGTTATTCGTTTTCACGCGATCGGCGGTATCGATAAGCTGAAGTATGCCTTCGGAAGGTGCGCTGACGTCGAGGGTCGCGGCGTTCATGAGCATCCTGCTGACAACGGTGGGCTGTGGTGCGCTGCCCTCGAAAACTGTTGGACACCCGGCGGGTACGAGCCGCAGCCAAGCGTCAGCTCCGCAATCAGCGCTGCCCAAGATGGAAGGTTCCTACAAGGTCGTCGCAGGTCCTCCGGGCACGTTGCCCGTCACTTGGGTTTTCACTCCGTGCGGTGATGGCTGCGCCGAGGTCGAGATGGGCGGGGAAGGGTCGAGCCAGCGGGCAACAGCTCGCTACATCAATATTCAGTGGACGATCGACGTACACACCACCGGGGCGCTGCAGTGCGGCGATGGAACTCATGTTCCCGGAACCGCGCACTACAGCTGGAATCCCGACACTCTCGAGGGTCGCTACTGGTCAACCGCGGACAGGAGTCGTCCATGTGGGTATGAACAATCGCTCGACACATATCCCGTGGCGCTGACCCTGACCAAGGTCGGCGCTTGACGGCCTAACTGCCGCAGTCCGAGCAGGTGCCGTACTCAATGGCGTGGCTCACATCGGAATAGCCTCGCCCGCTGCAGGCAAGATTGGTGTCAGCCAGTTAAGTCGGTTTGAAATGCTCTGCAGCACACGGGATAAAGCTCACTTATCGCAGCGCCACGTCAGGCGGCGATCCTGACAAGAGCACACCGCAGTTCCAACCGGGACGTGTCGCGGCGTGATCGGTTGCCCGTTCCCGCATCGCTGCGGTGGCCGCAGCATCCATTGGCCGGTGGCGCTCAGGACCAGGTCGCCGACCTCGGCCAGCATGTGTTGAGCGTAGCGATCTTCCGGTCAGTCGGGTGGGCGTTGCGACACCTCCCGGCTTCGCCGCGCTTGCGATCGCCGCTAGTTTTGATGGCGCCGACCCGCTGCGCCCGGCTTCGCCGCGCTTGCGATCGCCGCTAATTTTGGTGGCGCCGACCCGCTGCCCCCGGCTTCGCCGCGCTTGCGATCGCCGCGGCGGCCAGCGCCTCGGCGATGGGCAGGTCGCCGTTGTTGAAATCGATGGTCCGGCCAATCGTCGCGCGATCGCTCAACACCGCCGCCGCTACCAGTGCCACGTCTTCCCGGGAGACCTCTTTGCCCGCGCCTACAGCGATCCGGCCGGTGGCCGGCTCGAGGGTCAGCCGGCCGGGCCCCAGCACTGTCCAATCGAGGTCACTTGCCCGAAGGTGGGCATCGGCGGCCGCTTTCGCTTCCGCGTAGGCGAAGAACGGATCATCCTGCGCGACACCGTGATCCGGTCCCGCGCCGAAGTACGACACCATGACGAAACGTCGCACGCCGGCCTGGCGGGCAGCATCGATCACCCGGATCGCGGCGTCGCGGTCGACGGCGTAGGTGCGGGCTGGGTTGCCGCCACCGGCCCCAGCGGAGAACACCACTGCGTCGTTTCCGGCGAGCAGCTGCGCCAGCGCGTCGGTGTCCAGCGTCTCGATATCCGCGATGACTGGACCGGCACCCGTCGCCGCGACCTCCTCGGTGTGCTCGGGGTTACGGAAGACCGACGTCACCTCATCGCCCCGCTGCGTGAGGATGCGGGCCAGGTGCAACGCGACCTTGCCGTGGCCTCCGATCACGACAATGCGCGACATGACCCTCGACGCTACCCGCCGGTAAGCACCCCCGCGGCGAGCCGTCCAACGGGTTGGTCAACAATCGAAGAACAACCGTCATGTCACTAGTGGTTTTTAAGAAGGAGAAGCGATGGCTGAAGCCGTAATCGTCGAGGCGGTGCGTTCACCGGTCGGCAAGCGCAACGGTGGGCTGTCCGGCGTGCATGCCGCGGACCTGTCCGCGCAAGTCCTCAACGCTCTCGTGCAGAAGGCCGGCATCGATCCCGAGCTCGTCGACGACGTGATTTGGGGATGCGTCTCGCAGGCCGGTGAGCAGGCCATCGACATCGCCCGCACCGCGGCGCTGACCGCCGGCTGGCCGGAAACCGTCCCGGGTGTGACCGTCGACCGGCAGTGTGGGTCGAGCCAGCAGTCGATTCACTTCGCCGCCGCAGGCGTGGTCGCCGGCCACTACGACGTGGTGGTCGCGGGCGGGGTGGAGTCGATGTCGCGGACGCCGATGGGGTCCTCTCTGGCCAACGGTGGTCGGCCCTACTCGCAGGCCTTCCTGGACCGCTACCACGGCGCGATCCCCAACCAGGGCATCGGCGCGGAGATGATCGCCGAGCGGTGGGGATTCGACCGGACCACCGTCGACGAGTTCTCCCTCGGCTCACACGAAAAGGCCGCGGCCGCACAGGATTCCGGAGCCTTCGATGACCAGATCGTGGGCATCAGAGACCAGGACGGGAATGTGGTGCTCAAGGATGAAGGCATCCGCCGAGGCACGCCGATGGAGAAGATGGCTCAGCTCAAGCCCGCCTTCAAAGAGGATGGCGTGATTCACGCCGGAAACTCCAGCCAGATCTCCGACGGGTCGGCCGCACTGCTGTTCATGTCGGCGGAGAAGGCAAAGTCGTTGAAACTCAACCCGATCGCCAAAGTGCACACCGCCACCCTTGCCGGCGCCGACCCGGTCATCATGCTGACCGCGCCGATCCCGGCCACCCAGAAGGCGCTGCAGCGTTCCGGCCTGAAGCTGGAGGACATCGGGGTTTTCGAGGTCAACGAGGCGTTCGCGCCGGTGCCGCTGGCGTGGCTGAAGGACATCGGAGCTGACGAGAAGAAGCTGAACCCCAACGGCGGCGCGATCGCGCTCGGCCACCCGCTCGGCGGATCCGGCGCCCGAATCATGACCACGATGCTCTACCACATGCGGGACAAGGGAATTCGTTACGGTCTGCAGACCATGTGCGAGGGCGGTGGCCAGGCCAACGCCACCATCGTGGAGCTGCTGTGACCCAAACAGTGCCTGCGGCGCTGGCCGAGCGGCGCGGCAATGTCCTGGTGATCACGATCAACCGGCCCGAGGCCCGCAATGCGGTCAACGGCGCGGTGAGTACCGCCGTCGGCGACGCGCTCGAGCAAGCCCAAAACGACGACGAAGTGCGGGCGGTCGTGATCACCGGTGCCGGTGACAAATCCTTTTGTGCCGGAGCAGATCTCAAAGCGATTTCGCGCCGCGAGAATCTGTACCACCCCGACCACGGCGAATGGGGCTTCGCCGGTTACGTCCACCACTTCATCGACAAGCCGACTATCGCGGCGGTCAACGGCACCGCGCTGGGCGGCGGTACCGAGCTGGCTCTGGCCAGCGATCTCGTGGTGGCCTGCGAAAGCGCGACATTCGGTTTGCCCGAGGTCAAGGTCGGGTTGTTTGCCGCTGCCGGCGGAGTGTTCCGGATCGTGCATCAGCTGCCGCGCAAGATCGCGCTCGAGATGGTGCTCACCGGTGAGCCGATCACCGCTGCCCAGGCCGCCAACTGGGGCCTGATCAACCAGGTTGTGCCGGACGGCACCGTGCTGGACGCCGCCCTCGCGCTGGCAGAGCGGGTCACCGTGAACGCGCCGCTGTCGGTGCAGGCCAGCAAGCGGATCGCCTACGGCGCCGACGACGGCGTCATCCCGGACGAAGAACCCGGCTGGGCGCGCACCGCACGCGAATTCGGCGTCGTGCTGAAATCCGAAGATGCCAAAGAGGGCCCGCTGGCGTTCGCCGAAAAACGTCCGCCGGTCTGGAAGGCGCGCTAGCGCTATCGCTATCGCTATCGCGCCAGTGTGTTCACCGCGCGGCTGAAGACGCCGGGAAGCAAGCCGGCTGCCGGTACGACCGCGCGTCGGCCCACGCGCGGCGCGGTGGCCAGCACCAGCGCGCGGGTGAGC
>NZ_JBAUZA010000438.1:0-3079 GCF_049585075.1 Mycobacterium sp. | reverse complement strand
CGATCCCACACCAGCGCGCCGGAGTCGACGACGGTCGGGAGCGACGCGCGCTGCCCAAACGGCGAAACCGCGCCGACCACATAACCCGTAACCCGTTGCGCGGCAGCGGGTTCGGCCATGCTGGCTTTGGACACCCCCAGCGCGGCGGCAGCAGCCTTCAGTGACAACTCCGACGACGCCGGCACTATCGCGACGGCGAGCCCGTCGGGCACGGCGATGATCAACGTCTTATAGATCTGCTCTGCCGCAATACCGCCGGCCGCAGTCAGCGCGTGGACTGCTTCGGCACCGAACGAATGTTGGCGGGGATCGTGACCGTACTTGACGACCTCATGCGGCACACCGGCAGCGATCAAGGCCGCGACGGCCGGTGTAGCAGCGGCCGCCACAGGCTAGGCCTGCTTGTACCCCGGCGGGTTGACGCCATCCACCCAGAAGTCGACGCCGAGTTTTCCGCCCGGGACGCAGTCATACACCGACAAGTCGGCGACACCGGATTCCACCAACACGTCTTCGCACAGCAGCGTGTTGCCGGTGTACTCACGAGAGGGCTTGTTGAGGATGACGTAGGCCGCGTCGGAGTACACCTCGGGCTTGCGCGCGCGGGCCATCGCCTCCTCACCACCGAGCAAGTTCTGGACTGCGGCGGTGGCCACCAGCGTGCGCGGCCACAGCGTGTTCGACGCGATGCCCTCGTCGCGCAGCTCCTCGGCCATGCCGAGCGCGCACAGCGTCATACCGAACTTGGCCATCATGTAGGCGGTCGGCTTCAGCCACTCTTTTCCAAGCAGCACCGGCGGCGACAACGTCAGGATGTGCGGGTTCTCCCGGCCCTTCAGATGCGGGATGCATGCCTGCGACACCGCATACGTGCCGCGTACCTGAATTCCGTTCATCAGATCGAACCGCTTCATCGGCACCTCGGTGATCGACCCCAGGTTGATTGCCGACGCGTTGTTCACGCAGATGTCGATGCCGCCGAACTGCTCGACGGTCTTAGCGACCGCGGCCTCGACCGAATCCGGGTCGCGGACGTCCCCGACGATCGGCAGCGCCTGGCCGCCGGCCTCTTCGAGCTCCTTCGCGGCGGTGAATACCGTGCCCGGCAGCTTGGGGTGCGGTTCGGCGGTCTTGGCGATCAAGGCGATGTTGGCGCCGTCCTGAGCGGCCCGCTTTGCGATGGCCAGGCCGATTCCGCGGCTGGCACCCGAGATGAACATGGTCTTGGCTTTCAGCGACATGAGCGTCACAGTAACGCTGCTCACAACCGACTCGAATCGGCGGCCCGGATTGGGTCGCTGACGGCAGCAGAAGTGAACCGGAAATAGCGCAGCGATTGTTGCTGTTCCAGTGGTGCGGAACAGACACTGTCGGTCGCAGCCTTTAGATTGGAGAGAGGGGGAGTCGGGTGTCAACGGCGACGAGCCTTATCGGCAACGAGCGGTTGGCTGGGTGCCAGACGGGTCCGGTGCTATTGGACCTGTTCACAGGCATCGCGACAGAAGGGACTGCGTTAGTCAATATGGCCGACATCGATGGCGCGACCGAGCCGGAGGCGGCAAAGGCTTCAGCGGCCTTAGACGAATCCTCGGATGCCCGTGGGCGCAGCCGCTCGAACGAGACCGACGCGGAGCTGACCGCGCGCTTCGAGCGCGACGCGATTCCGCTATTGGACCAGCTGTACGGCGGTGCGTTGCGGATGACCCGTAACCCGGCCGATGCCGAGGACTTACTCCAAGAAACCATGGTCAAGGCCTACGCGGGATTTCGCTCCTTCAAGGAGGGCACAAATCTCAAGGCGTGGCTCTACCGCATCCTGACCAACACCTACATCAACAGCTACCGCAAGAAGCAGCGGCAGCCGGCGCAGTATCCGACCGACGAGATCACCGACTGGCAGTTGGCGGCGACAGCCGAGCACTCCTCGACCGGCTTGCGCTCTGCGGAGGTCGAGGCGCTCGAATCGTTGCCGGACACCGAAATCAAGGCGGCGCTGCAGGCATTACCCGAAGAGTTCCGGATGGCGGTGTACTACGCAGACGTGGAGGGTTTCCCGTACAAGGAGATCGCCGAGATCATGGATACACCGATCGGAACGGTGATGTCGCGCCTGCATCGCGGCCGACGCCAACTGCGCGCGTTGCTGACCGATGTAGCCAAGGACCGGGGGTTCATCCGCGGTGGTCAGGCAACCGAGGAGGTGTCGTCGTGACCGGATTTTTGCCCGGTGACCCTCCGTCAGGCGCTGACCCCCGCATGAAGGCCGAGTGCGCCGAACTTGTCGCGATGGTGTGGGAGTTCATCGACGGTGAATGCAACCCCGAGGTCCGAGAGAAGCTCCGCAAGCATCTGGAGGAATGCCCGCCGTGTGAGCACTTACATGGCCTCGAGGAGCGAATCAAGGCGTTGATCGCGACCAAGTGCCGCGGCGAAAAAGCGCCGGAAGGCCTTCGTGAGCGGCTACGGATCGAGATCAGCCGCACCACAATCATCCGTCGATAACGCCCTAAGCACAGGGGAGCGGGGGCGTCCCCCAACGCCCCCGCAAGCGGGTGATCCCTGTGCCGCCCCGTCTAGGAGTTGGGGCGCTTACCGTGGTTGGCCTTGCTGTACTTTCGGTCCTTCTTCTTGCGGCCACGCTTGGCCATAACTGTCCTCCTCGCAGGTGTCCCTGCAGGTCAGTCTCCCATGTGTCGGGTGGTGGTTAGCCCTGGGGCTACGCAATCGACCCGGTGCCGACCGGCATCACAGCGGCCGGCTGTCCCGGCATCCCTGCTGTCTGCCCGGCGACGCCCGGCAGTGCCGGCGTCTGGCCCGGCAGGGCACCCGGGTAGCCAGGAGCCTGTCCCGGGAGACCACCGGGGTAGCCAGGAGTCTGTCCAGGGAGACCGCCGGGGTAGCCAGGAGTCTGTCCAGGGATGCCGCCGGGTAAACCGGGGGTTTGGCCCGGCAGCCCGCTAGGCAGGCCGGGGGTTTGGCCCGGGAGGCCGCTAGGCAGGCCGGGGGTTTGGCCCGGGAGCCCGCCGGGCAGCGTGCCGGGCAGACCCGGTGTTTGGCCCGGGACGGCACCCGGATAACC
>NZ_JBAUZA010000437.1:0-10155 GCF_049585075.1 Mycobacterium sp. | reverse complement strand
ATCCTGAGCCGGCACCCAGGTGAGCCGACTTTGGTGATCGGCGCCTACCTCGACCAGCTCGACGAGCTAGGCGAGGTGCTCGATGCCCCGGTGATCCAGGGCTCGACCAAAACCGCCGAGCGCGAGGCGCTGTTCGACGCCTTCCGTCGCGGTGAGGTGAATACCCTGGTGGTGTCCAAGGTCGCCAACTTCTCCATCGATCTGCCGGAAGCCGCAGTGGCCGTGCAGGTTTCGGGGACGTTCGGCTCTCGCCAGGAGGAGGCGCAGCGGCTGGGCCGGCTACTGCGACCCAAGGCCGACGGCGGCGGGGCGGTGTTCTATTCGGTGGTGGCTCGCGACAGTCTGGATGCCGAGTACGCCGCACACCGGCAACGGTTTCTGGCCGAGCAGGGCTACGGCTACATCATCCGCGACGCCGACGACCTCCTTGGCCCGGCGATCTAGAGCGACAGGATGGTCGCCGACGCGGTGCCCGGGGCGCCGTACACCTGTGCCAGGCCGACGCGCGGATTGCCGGGGACCTGACGATCGCCCGCCTCTCCGAGCAGCTGGCGCACCAGCTCGTGCACCTGACGCAGCCCCGACGCGCCGATCGGCTCGCCGTTGGCGATCAATCCGCCGTCGGTGTTGACCGGAATCGAGCCGTGGATCTCGGTGGCGCCGTCGGCCACCAGCTTCTCCTGCTCGCCGTCGGCGCATAATCCAGTCTCGGCCATGTGGATGACCTCAGCGCCGGCGTCGGTGTCCTGCAGCTGGGCGACGTCAACGTCCTCCGGACCGATTCCCGCGGCCTCGTAGGCGGCTTTGGCCGCATACACCGTGGGCGACACATCCTCGTCCAATGGCGCGAAGGTGGCGTGCACCTCGTAGGCGCCGTAGCGACGGGTGCGGATCTCACACGCGCGCACATACACGGGCTTGTCGGTGTACTTGTGCGCCATGTCGGCGCGGCACATGATCACTGCAGCGGCCCCCTCGTCGGGCGCGCAGAACATGTACTGCGTCAGCGGGTAATTCAGCACCGCCGAGTTGAGGATCTGGTCCTCAGGGATTGGCTTGCGGCGGAACGCATTCGGGTTCAGCGCACCGTTGCGGAAGTTCTTGGCGGCCACCTTGGCCAGCGTGGCCTGAGAGATGTTGTGGTCGTGCAGGTACTTGTTGGCCTTCATTCCGAAGAATTTGGTGGTGACGAACTGCCCGTTCTGGGCATACCACTGCGGCAGCGCCAGTTTGGCGGGGTCGTCGGTGAAGGCGCCGCGGGGATGCTTGTCCATGCCGATGGCGATGCCGATGTCGTACTTGCCCAGCCGGATGGTGTCGGCGGTCTGCTGAATAGCGCTGGCCGCGGTGGCGCAGGCATTGAAGACGTTGGTGAAGGTGATGCCGGTCAGACCGACCAAGCGGGTCACCGCGTCGGGGTTGGACACCTCGTGGCTGCCGCCGAACCCGAATTGGATGTCCTTCCAGTCCACGCCGGCGTCGGTCAATGCCAATTGGATTGCCTCGGCGCCCATTTCCATCGCGGTCTTCTCGAACCTGCCGAATGGATGCAGGCCCACGCCGATGATGGCCACGTCGTTAGTCATGTGGACCCCCGCCTATGCCGGCTGGAACGCGAAAGTGACGATCTCGTTGCCATCAGCGTCGGTGGTCAACGGCACCATGGTGAGTTCGACCTGCTGGCCGAACTTGAGCTTGGCCGGATCGTTTTCAGTCAATCGGCCCTCCACCCGGATCACGTCGCCGAGCTGGACCAGGCCCACGCCGAACGGCACGAAATCGTCGCCGGTCGGGCCGGCATAGGGAGCACCGGGCGGGAAGCCCTGGGTGGTCCATGCCACCAGGGTTCCGCTGCGCGGCAACAACACTTCGCTCATCTCGCCGCCACTGCAGCGCGGACACCGCTGCTGCACCGGAAAGGTAGTGGCGCCACAGCCGCCGCATCGACTGCCGATCAACTGCGGACTCTCGTCGGGCCAGGTTGAGATGTCCGGGGCAAGTGCCTTCTGCATCGAGCGATCCTCCAGCGATCATCCATCCAGCAACCAGAACATTGCTCACTGAACCGTATAACAGCCTTGGTGAAAAGTGGAAATCCCATTCTCATATTAGACGCGCGGCAGCTCTGCATTATGTTGGCGACCATGGCGGTCACGGTGATTCTCGAACTCAGGTTCAAGCCCGACGAGGTCGCCGCGGGGCGCGAACTCATGGGCCGGGCGTTGCAAGACACTCGGGCGTTCGATGGGAACCTGCGCACCGAAGTGCTCGTCGACGACGACGACGAAGCGCACTGGCTCATCTACGAGCTATGGGAATCGGTCGAACACGACGAGGCCTACCGCAGGTTTCGCGCCGGCGAAGGCAAGCTGACGCAGCTCCCTCCCCTGTTGGCCGCGCCTCCGGTCAAGACGCGGTACACCACCAGCGACGTCTAGCTCAGCGCGGGAATCACTTCTTGTTCGAACCGCTCGATGCTGGACCGGTCATAGGCGGCCTCCGGGAAGTAACAGATGGCGTACTCGCAGCCCAGGCCGCGCAGATGCTGCAGTCGCTCGATGACCTGTTCTGCAGTACCGGTTGCCGACTCGGGTCCGGTTGTCCCCCCGATCATTCCGTCCGCGGCGCCTTCCGGGATGTAGCCGACCAACCGATCGCGGATACGCTGCAGCCGGTCTTTGACCTCGGCCTCGGAGGCACCGATGACGGCGTTGACATTGACCGAGCGCACGATCGTGTCGAAGTCGGTGCCCACATCGCGGCAATGCCCGGCAAGCACCTCGGACTTGTGGGCAAATCCGGCAGGGTCCGGTGTGAAGTTGGTGTACTGCGCGTATTTCGCGGCGATACGCAAGGTCACCTTCTCGCCACCGCCGGCGATCCATAGCGGAATCCCGCTGTCCTGCAACGGCTTCGGAGCAACGATCGCCCCGTCGACCTGGTAGTGTTTACCGGCGATGCTGACCTTACCGTCGCGCCAGGCGTCGCGCATGATCTGCACGCCTTCATCCAACCGGCCTAACCGCACTCCCGCCGACGGGAACCCGTAACCGTAAGCGCGCCATTCGTGTTCGTACCAACCACCACCTATACCCATCTGGACACGCCCGCCCGAGATGATGTCGGCGGTGGCCGCCACCTTCGCCAGATAGACCGGATTGCGGTAGCTCATCGCCGTGCACATCTGGCCGAGCTTGATCCGCGACGTCGTCGCCGCGTAGGCCGACATCAGCGACCACGCCTCGTGGGTGGCTTCGCCGGTCGGCATCGGCACGGTGTGAAAGTGGTCGTAGACCCACAATGAATCCCACGGACCGTCGTCGGCACGGGCGGCCAGGTCGCGCATCACCGCCCAGTGCTTGGAGGGTTCGATTCCGACCAGATCCATCCGCCAGCCCTGAGGGATGAAGAGTCCAAATTGCATAGCTTGGGACTTTAGAGCTAGCGGCCCAGGGCGGCGAGCGCGCCTGCCACCGACGCGGCACGCAATTCGTCGAGCGGGGCATCGAGAAACTGCACACAGCAGTCCTGCAATCCGCCGAAGGCAATCACCGCCCGGGTGGCCTGGGCCAGGGTTGGCGCCGGGCCGAATACCAGCCTGCCGAGCCGTTCGCGCCATGCCAGCACCATCTCGACCAGGTGGAGGTCTTCCAGGATCGCGAATTCCGCCAGGACCAACATCAGGTCCTGCCGACGGCGGTAGTGGAAATCGAAATAGCCCTCGAGCAACTCCCGCACATCGATGTCGGCCCGGTTCTCCTGGTCGGCGACAAACTGCTCGCCGTCGTCGATCAACGGCTGCACAATGCTGCGAATCAGCTCTTCTCGCGAAGTGAAGTGGTAATACAGCGCCGGCTTGGTGATTCCGAGCTTGTCGGCGATGTCCCGCAGGCTGGTCCGTTGCACACCTTGCTGCGCGAATAGCTCGCGGGCGACATCTTGGATGCGCTCGCGGGTGTCGGAGCGGGGCCTACTCACATCGACAGTTTATCTGACTTAACGATAGGTAAGCCCGGATGTTAGGCTTACCTATCGTTAAGTAAGGAGGTGCTGACATGCGGGTTCTTATCTCAGGTGCGAGCGTCGCCGGCCCCGTGCTGGCGTACTGGCTGGCTCGGCGTGGCTTCGAAGTGACCGTGGTCGAGCGCGCGCCGACGTTACGCAAAACCGGCGGGCACGCCGTCGATCTGTTCCGGCCGTCGATGGAGATCTCAGCGAAGATGGGCGTGCTGCCGCGCATCGAAGCTCGCGCCACCGGAACGACCCGGATGACCATTTTTCGCGACGGTGCAAAGCATCCGGCCAACGTCGATCTGACCAAGCTCTTTAGCGCCGCATCTGATCGGCACGTGGAAATCATGCGCGACGATCTGAGCGAGATCTACTACGACGCCGGCCGCGACGGTGTCGAGTACCGGTTCGCCGACTCCGTCGCGAGCGTATCCGCCGACGGTGACGTGACTTTCGAGCATGCTGCGGGACGTAGGTTCGACGCCATCGTCGGTGCCGATGGGCTGCACTCCAACGTTCGACGGCTGATTTTTGGCGCGGAGGCGGAGTTCACCCGGTTCCTCGGTGCGTACCTGGCGGTGGCGTCAGTGCCGAAACACCTTGCGCCCGAAGGAGAAATGGTCTGCTATGCGGCGGTGGGACGAATGGCCGCGATCTACACCGCCCAACACCTCGACGACGCTCGGATAGTATTCCTCTTCCATAGCCCCGAACTGCGATACGACCACCGAGATGCGGTGCGGCAAAAGGAGATACTGCGTCAGGCTTTCACCGGGATGGCTTCCGAGGTAGATGGTTGGCTTGACCAACTCGACGACTCGTCGGCGTTTTACTACGACGCCATCACTCAGCTTGAGCTGGACGGCTGGTCACGCGGGCGGGTGACTCTGGTCGGCGACGCCGGCTACTGCCCGGGGCCAGCGGTGGGCGGCAGCACCAGCCTGGCGGTCGTGGGCGCGTACGTGTTGCCTGGCGAACTGGCCCGGGCAGACGGCGATTATGCCGCAGCATTTTCGGCCTACGAATCCGCGATGCGCGAACCGGTACGCCGTAGCCGCGCGTTCGCTCGGACTGCCGCAAAGACTGTCGTTCCCGGCTCCGCAGCGGCCCTGTGGGCAGTGACCCGGGGCGCGCAGCTGATATCGGCGCTGCCTGCGTCAGTTTCCCGGACGGTCGCAAAGCTCAACACCAAGGGTGTGCGGATGCACGATTCGATGCAGGTACCCGACTACACCGAGGTTTGGCAACATAGCCGGTATGAAACTTGACCTGCTGGGCTCCAAGCACACCCTCTTCCGGCTGTTTTACCGCCTCGGGTTCACGCCTTGGGACGGCCACCCGCTGGCGCAGAGTCTGCGAAACCTGGTCGAAGGCAACGAGTTACCCGCGTTGCCGGTCGGCAACGCACTTGAACTGGGTTGCGGTACCGGCGACACCTCCATCTATCTGGCCAAGCACGGGTGGCAGGTCACGGCCGTGGACTTCGTGCCTACGGCGCTGGAGAAGGCGCGGGCCAAGGCGGGCTCCGAAAAGGTCAACTTCGTCCAGGCTGACGTCAGGCAGTTGCGTCAGACCGGACTCAGCGGACCTTTTCAGCTCATTGTCGACAATGGCTGCCTGCACAACATGAACGACGACGACCGCGACTCCTATGTCCGCGAGGTCAGCGCAGTGGCCGCACCCGGCGCGCGGCTGCTCATCGTGGCGTTCATCCCTGGCGGGCGATTCGGCGTGCGCGGCATCGACCGCGCCGAAATGGAACGGCGGTTCGCATCCGGCTGGACACTGCTGTCCACTGGCGAAGAGCAGGAGCTCGACGCGGAGAAAACCCCGACGCGGTACTACCTCTTCCAGCGCAGCCGTTAGATGGAATACCGTCCAAGTCATGGCTTCTCGACACGTGTTGTTTCGGGTCTTCTACGGACTCGGGTTTACTCCGTGGGATGGTCACGCGAACTCGCCGATGCTGCAGGAGCTCGTCGAGGGTAGTAACGCGCTGTCGCCAGGATCGGCACTCGACGTCGGCTGTGGAACTGGCGACGCGTCGATCTATCTAGCCCAACACGGCTGGCACGTCACCGGGGTTGACTTCACGCCGAAGGCGCTTGATGCAGCGCGCGCCAAGGCCCGCGCCGCAGATGCTGCGGTCAACTTCGTCCACGCCGACGTCACGCATCTGAGCGAGGCCGGAATCGATGCGAAGTTCCAGTTGATTGTGGACAACGGCTGTCTGCACGGCATGAGCGATACCGACCGGGACCTTTACGTCCGAGAGATCACAGCGGCCGCCGCCCGCAGCGCGCACCTACTCATCGTGGGCGCCAAACCCGGTGGGCCGGTTCGGTTTCTCGGACTGGACCAGGCCGAGGTCGAGCGCCGATTCACGCCCGCATGGACGCTGCTGTCGGCGGCAGACGAGAAGATGGCATTTGCCAACGGGTCCGCGTTCCGGCGCACACCTGGGCTGGTTTGCAACCGGTTTAAGGTGCGCAGCTACGTGCTACAGCGCAGCGAGTAGGGCGCGAGCAGACGCTACGAAGTCAGCGAGTCCGGGGGCAGGAACCGGTCGCCGTACTTGGCCGCAAGCTCGCGGGCCCGCGCGACGAAGGCTTCCTTACCTGTACCGGTCGCGCCCTGGTAGCCGACGATGTACTGGGCGCTGCCACCGGTCCACGGCGGATAGCCGATGCCCATGATCGAGCCGATGTTAGCGTCGGCGGTCGACGTCAACACGGTTTCATCAAGGCACTTCTGGGTTTCCAGCGCCTCGGCGAACAGCATCCGGTCGATCATGTCCTGCAGCGGCGGCTCCGCAGAACCGGATTTGAACGTCTCGCGCAGACCCGGCCACAGCTGGGTGCGCTTGCCGTCGACGTATTCGTAGAAGCCGGCACCTTTCAAGCGGCTGGGCCGGCCGATCTCGATCATCTTCTCGACGACGGCCTCGGCCGGGTGCGGCTCATACGTGCCGCCCGCGTCTTCGATGCCCTTGCGGCTCGCGACCGCGATCTTGTGCATCAGCTCGAGGTTCAGCTCATCGGAGAGCTGCAGCGGCGGCGCCGGGTAACCGGCCTGCGAACCGGCGTGCTCGACGCTGGCCGGCTCCACGCCCTCGCCCAACATCGCCAGCGCCTCGTTGACGAAGGTGCCGATGACACGGCTGGTGAAGAAGCCGCGGCTGTCGTTGACGACGATCGGGGTTTTGCCGATGGCCAGTGTGTAGTCGAACACACGAGCCAGCGCCTCGTCAGAGGTCTTCTCGCCCTTGATGATTTCGACCAGCGGCATCTTGTCGACCGGCGAGAAGAAGTGGATCCCGATGAAGTCCTCCTGCCGCTTCACACCGGTCGCCAAGCCGGTGATCGGCAGCGTCGAGGTGTTCGATCCGAGCAGCGCGTTGGGTTCGACGACGTCCTCGATCTCCTGGAACACTTTGTGCTTGAGGTCCTGGTTTTCGAACACCGCCTCGATCACGAAGTCGACGCCCTTGAAGTCGGCGGGGTCGGCCGACGGCGTGATGCGGTCCAGCAGCGCCTTGGTCTTCTCCTCGGTGGTCTTGCCACGCTGAAGTGCTTTGGCCTCAAGCTTTTCCGAGTAGTTCTTGCCCTTCTCGGCGGCCTCGAGGCTGACGTCCTTGAGCACCACGTCATAGCCGGCCTTGGCCGACACATAGGCGATACCGGCGCCCATCATGCCCGCGCCCAGCACACCGATCTTGTTTATCTTGACCGGCTCGATGCCGTCCGGACGCGAACCACCGCCGTTGATGTGCTGCAGGTCGAAGAAGAACGCCTGAATCATGTTCTTGGCGACCTGGCCGGTGACCAGAGAAGTGAAGTACCGGCTCTCGATGCGGCTGGCGGTGTCGAAGTCCACCTGCGCGCCCTCGACGGCCGCGTCCAGGATGGCCCGCGGCGCCGGCATCGGGGCGCCCTTGAGTTGCTTTTTCAGCAGCGCCGGGAACGACGGCAGGATGCCGGCCAGCGCGGGGCTGGAGGGAGTGCCGCCAGGCATCTTGTAGCCCTTGACATCCCACGGCTGGACGAAAATACGGTCGGGGTTGTCCTTGAGCTCCTCTTTTATCCAAGCCTTCGCCCTCGGCACCAGTTCGTCGACCGAGCCGACGAGCTCGTCGACCAACCCGATCTCCTTGGCCTTGTCCGGCTTGAAGCGGGTGCCCTGCGACAGGATGTTCATGAACGCGTTCTGGATGCCGAACATCCGCACGGTGCGCGTCACGCCGCCGCCACCGGGCAGCAGGCCCAGCGTCACCTCGGGCACACCGACGACCAGACCCTTGACGTCGGCGGCGATTCGGTGATGACACGCCAGCGCGATCTCAAGGCCGCCGCCGAGCGCTGCACCGTTGATGGCGGCCACCACCGGCTTGCCCAGTGTCTCCAGGGCGCGCAGGTCGCGCTTGATCGACTCGACGGTGTCGAACGCCTCGCCGGCGTTCTCCGGGCCGAGTTTGATCATGCCCTTGAGGTCACCGCCGGCGAAGAAGGTCTTCTTCGCGCTGGTGATAACGACGCCGGTGATCGAATCCTTCTCCGCGACAAGGCGTTCGACGGTGCTGTGCATGGACTGCGCGTAATGCTCGTTCATCACATTGGCTGACCCGGTGGGGTCGTCCAGCGTCAGGGTGACGATGCCGTCGGCGTCCTTGTCCCAAGCAATGGTCTTCTCGTACATGGTCTTAAACCCTCTCGATGATGGTGGCAACACCCATGCCGCCGCCGATGCACAGCGTGACCAGCGCGCGTCGCGCGTTGCGGCGCTCGAGCTCGTCGACCATGGTGCCGGTGATCATCGCGCCGGTGGCGCCGAGCGGGTGGCCCATCGCGATGGCGCCGCCGTTGACGTTGAGCTTCTCGTCCGGGATGTGGAGGTCCTTCTGGAACTTCAGCACCACCGACGCGAACGCCTCGTTCAGCTCGAACAGGTCGATGTCATCGACCGTCAGGCCGGCGCGGTCGAGAACCTTGCGGGTGGCGGGCGTCGGGCCGGTGAGCATGATCACCGGGTCGGCACCGCTGGTGGCGGTGGCCACGATGCGGGCCCGCGGGGTCAGCCCCTGCGACGTGCCGGCGGCCTCGGAACCGACGAGCACCAGCGCGGCCCCGTCGACGATGCCGGAGCTGTTGCCGCCGGTGTGCACGTGGTTGATCTTTTCGACGTAGTGGTACTTCTGCAGAGCCACGTCGTCGAAACCACCAGCCTCACCGATGCCGTCGAACGCGGTCTTCAACTTGCCGAGGCCCTCGAGCGTGGTGTCGGGACGCATGTGCTCGTCGTGATCGAGGATGACCAGACCGTTCTGGTCACGCACCGGCACCACCGACTTCGCGAAGTAGCCGCCCGACCAGGCCTCAGCGGCCTTGTGCTGGCTGCGCAGCGCGTAGGCGTCGACGTCCTCGCGGGAGAAGCCTTCGATGGTGGCGATCAGATCGGCGCCGATGCCCTGCGGCACGAATCCGATCTGGTAGTTGGTCTCGGGGTCGGTTGCCCAGGCACCGCCGTCGGAGCCCATCGGGACGCGGCTCATCGACTCGACACCGCCGGCCAGCACCAGGTCGTCCCAGCCAGAGCGCACCTTCTGCGCGGCGGTGTTGACGGCTTCCAGGCCCGACGCGCAGAACCGGTTGAGCTGGACGCCGCCGGTGGTCTCGGGCAGGCCGGCGGCCAGCACCGCGGTGCGGGCGATGTCGCCGCCCTGGTCGCCCACCGGTGAGACCACGCCGAGGATCATGTCGCTGATCAGGGTCTCGTCCAGGTCGGGGTAGCGCCTGCGCAGCTCGTCGACCAAGCCGACGACCAGGTTCAGCGGCTTGACCTCATTCAACGATCCGTTGCGCTGCTTGCCGCGCGGCGTGCGGATGGCCTCGTAGATGAAGGCTTCTTCGGACATGGGTGATTCCTCTTTACAAGTGGTTTCTTGGACTTGCCCTTGGGACGCTAGTCCCCTGTCGGCCACCCTAACAAAGCAGCCGATCAACCTGTTGGTTGGGCCGCCTTCGGCCCAACGTGAAGCTGCGCTCACGCTCACCGTCGAGCGTGCGGCTAGCTTCACGCTCGACGCTCTAGGCTCGACGGCCATGACGGTGTCGCGACTGCAGCCCTATGCGACCACGGTGTTCGCCG
>NZ_JBAUZA010000436.1:0-5077 GCF_049585075.1 Mycobacterium sp. | reverse complement strand
GAGTTGGACGCCGCCCTGGCCGGCCTGGCCCCCGATGTCCGCCTCGCCCTGGAAGTGGCGATCGAGCGCGCCCGTGCCGTGCACGCCGACCAGCGTCGCGCCGACTCCACGACGACCCTAGGGCCGGGCGCCACCGTCACCGAGCGGTGGGTTCCGGTCGAACGCGTCGGGCTCTACGTACCGGGCGGCAACGCGGTGTACCCGTCCAGCGTGGTGATGAACGTGGTGCCGGCGCAGGCCGCCGGCGTCGACTCACTGGTGGTGGCCAGCCCGCCCCAGGCGCAATCGCACGGCCGATTTGAGGGTCTGCCGCACCCGACGATCCTGGCCGCCGCTCGGATGCTGGGCGTCGACGAGGTGTGGGCGGTCGGCGGTGCGCAGGCCGTGGCACTGCTGGCCTACGGCGGCATCGACTTCGACGGCGCCGAGCTCGCGCCGGTCGACATGATCACCGGACCCGGCAACATTTACGTCACCGCGGCGAAGCGGCTCTGCCGCTCGCGAGTCGGCATCGACGCCGAAGCGGGGCCGACCGAGATCGCGATCCTGGCCGATCACACCGCCGACCCCGCCCACGTCGCTGCCGACTTGATCAGCCAGGCCGAGCACGACGAGATGGCCGCCAGCGTGCTGGTGACACCCAGCGCCGACCTGGCCGACGCCACCGACACCGAGCTGGCCGCCCAGCTGGCGACCACCGTCCACCGCCAGCGGGTGACCACTGCACTTTCCGGACGACAGTCGGCGATCATCCTGGTCGACGACATCGATGCCGGTATCCGCACCGTCAACGCCTACGCCGCCGAGCACCTAGAGATCCAGACCGCGGACGCGGAACGGGTTGCGGCGCAGATCCGCTCGGCTGGGGCCATCTTCATCGGCGCCTACTCGCCGGTCAGCCTCGGCGACTACTGCGCCGGCTCCAACCACGTGCTCCCGACGGCGGGCAGCGCCCGGCATTCCAGTGGCCTTTCAGTGCAGACATTTCTGCGCGGCATCCACGTCGTGGACTACACCGAGGCGGCCCTGAAAGATGTTTCAGGACACGTGGTTACGTTAGCCAAGGCCGAAGACCTTCCTGCGCACGGCGAGGCGGTACGGCGGAGGTTCGAGCGATGAGCAAACGCCCGGAGCTCGACGAGCTCCCACTTCGCGACGACTTGCGTGGCAAATCGCCTTACGGCGCGCCGCAACTCGCGGTTCCGGTACGGCTGAACACCAACGAGAACCCGCACCCGCCCACCAAGGCGCTGGTCGACGACCTGGTCGCATCCGTGCGTGATGCGGCCGTCGACTTGCACCGCTATCCCGATCGCGACGCGGTGGCATTGCGCCGGGACCTGGCCGCCTACCTGAGCTCGCAGACCGGTGTCCCGCTGGGCATAGAAAACCTCTGGGCCGCAAATGGTTCCAACGAAATCCTGCAGCAGCTACTGCAGGCGTTCGGTGGCCCGGGGCGCAGCGCGATCGGATTCGTCCCGTCATATTCGATGCACCCGATCATCTCCGACGGCACACACACCGAATGGATGCAGACGGTGCGCGCTGCGGACTTCAGCCTTGACATCGAGGCAGCTGTCGCCGCGATCGTCGACCGTGCTCCCGATGTTGTGTTTGTGGCAAGCCCGAATAACCCGTCGGGGCAGAGTGTTTCGATTCCTGAATTGCGCAAACTGCTCGACGCGACGCCCGGCATCCTGATCGTGGACGAGGCTTACGGTGAATTCTCATCGCAGTCCAGCGCGGTGGCTCTGGTCTCCGAGTACCCGACCAAGCTCATCGTGACCCGCACCATGAGCAAGGCATTCGCCTTCGCAGGCGGCCGGCTCGGTTACCTGATCGCCACCCCGGCGGTGGTCGACGCGATGCTGTTGGTACGCCTGCCATACCACCTGTCTTCGGTTACTCAGGCCGCCGCCCGGGCAGCGCTGCGGCATGCCGATGACACGCTGGGCAGCGTGGCGACGTTGATCGCCGAGCGTGAGCGGGTGAGTACAGCGTTGAGCGGCATGGGATTTCGGATTGTTCCCAGCGACGCCAACTTTGTGCTGTTCGGTCGGTTCGCCGATGCACCGACTGCCTGGCAGCATTACCTGGATGCCGGTGTGCTGATACGCGATGTCGGTATCGCCGGGTACTTGCGCGCGACCACCGGATTAGCCGAGGAGAACGACGTCTTCTTGCAGACCAGCGCCCAGATCGCCGCCACCGAATTGGCCCAGCCCTTAGGAGCGTCATGAGCCCGCAGCGCCACGCCCGCGTGGAACGCACCACCAAGGAATGTGACATTGTCGTGGAACTCGACCTGGACGGGACCGGAAAGGTCCACGTCGACACCGGGATCCCGTTCTACGACCACATGCTGACCGCACTGGGCAGCCACGCCAGCTTCGATTTGACCGTGCGCGCCAAGGGTGATGTCGAGATCGAGGCGCATCACACCATCGAGGACACCGCGATTGTGCTGGGCCAGGCGCTGGCCCAGGCCCTGGGCGACAAAACCGGCATCCGACGGTTCGGCGACGCGTACATCCCGATGGACGAGGCGCTCGCCCACGCTGCCGTCGACGTGTCCGGCCGGCCCTATTGTGTGCACACCGGTGAACCGGACCACCTGCGGCACTTCACAATCGCCGGCAACACCGTGCCTTATCACACTGTCGTCAACCGGCACGTGTTCGAGACGCTGGCGAACAATGCCCGCATTGCATTGCATGTTCGCGTTCTCTACGGTCGCGACCCGCACCACATCACCGAGGCGCAGTACAAGGCCGTCGCTCGTGCACTGCGTCAGGCAGTCGAAGCCGATCCGCGAGTGTCGGGCGTGCCGTCCACAAAAGGGACCCTGTGAAAGCCAAATCCGTTGTGGTTTTGGACTACGGCTCGGGCAATCTGCGTTCGGCACAGCGTGCGCTGCAGCGCGTCGGCGCCGCGGTGGAAGTGACCGCCGATCTGGACGCCGCCGCGGCCGCTGATGGATTGATGGTGCCGGGCGTCGGTGCTTTTGAGGCCTGCATGAGCGGGCTTCGCGGGATAGCCGGCGAGCGGGTGATCGCCGAGCGCGTCGCCGGAGCTCGACCAGTGCTGGGGGTCTGCGTCGGCATGCAGATCCTGTTCGCCCGCGGAGTCGAATTCGGGGTGCAGACCACCGGTTGCGGACAGTGGCCAGGAGCCGTCACTCGGCTGGACGCACCGGTGATCCCGCACATGGGGTGGAACGTGGTGGCCGCCGCGCCGGGCACCGCGCTGTTCAAAGGGCTGGACGCCGACGCCCGGTTCTATTTCGTGCATTCCTATGCGGCCCAACGGTGGGAAGGCCGATCCGGGGCGCTGCTGACGTGGGCCACTCATGGGGATCCGTTTCTGGCCGCCGTTGAAGACGGGCCGTTGGCCGCGACCCAGTTTCACCCCGAAAAAAGCGGGGACGCGGGGGCTGCCGTGTTGAGCAATTGGGTTGAGGGGTTGTGACGTGGGGTTGATTTTGTTGCCGGCCGTCGACGTGGTCGAGGGTCGGGCGGTGCGCTTGGTGCAGGGCCGCGCCGGCAGCGAAACCGAGTACGGCTCAGCGTTGGACGCTGCACTGGGCTGGCAGCGCGACGGTGCGGAATGGGTTCACCTGGTCGACTTGGACGCGGCGTTCGGCCGCGGCTCAAACCGTGAGCTGCTCGCCGAGGTAGTGGGCAAGCTTGACGTGCAGGTCGAACTGTCCGGTGGTATCCGCGACGACGACTCGTTGACGGCCGCATTGGCTACCGGATGTGCGCGGGTCAACCTCGGGACTGCTGCGCTGGAGAATCCGGCGTGGTGCGCTCAGGTGATCGCCGAACACGGCGACAAGGTGGCTGTCGGGCTGGACGTCCAAATCGTTGACGGCGATCATCGACTGCGCGGCCGCGGCTGGGAGACAGACGGCGGCGACCTGTGGGACGTATTGAAACGCCTTGACGGCGAAGGATGTTCGCGGTTCGTCGTCACCGACGTCACTAAGGACGGCACCTTGACCGGTCCCAATCTCGACCTGCTGAGCGCGGTCGCGGAGCGCACCGACGCCCCGGTGATCGCGTCTGGCGGCGTGTCCAGCCTCGACGATTTGCGCGCCATCGCCACGCTGACCGGCAGCGGCGTCGAGGGCGCGATCGTGGGCAAAGCGCTGTACGCCGGACGGTTCACTTTGCCACAAGCGCTGGCAGCGGTAGCAGGCTAGGACCGCAATGGATCTCGACGCGTTGGTGGCCAAGGCTGCTGAAATCCTCGATGCCGCCACCGAGCCATTCCTCGAAGGCCACCGCGCCGAATCCGCGGTCAGCAAGAAGGGTGACGACTTCGCCACCAAGGTCGATTTGGCCATCGAACGCCAAGTCGTCGACGCATTGGAGAAGACCACCGGAATCGGCGTGCACGGCGAGGAGTTCGGCGGCGCCGATGTCGCCTCGCCGTGGGTGTGGGTGCTGGACCCGGTCGACGGGACCTTCAACTATGCGGCCGGTTCGCCGCTGGCGGCGATTCTGCTGGGTCTGCTGCACGACGGAGATCCCGTGGCTGGCCTGACCTGGTTACCGTTCACCGGCGTGCGCTACACCGCGGTAGTGGGCAGCGGGCTGATGAAAAACGGCGTGCCGCAAAAGCCATTGGCCAAAGTCGAGCTCACGGAATCGGTCATCGGTGTCGGAACCTTCAATGCCGACTCGCGTGGCCGATTTCCGGGCCGCTACCGGCTGGCGGTGCTCGAAGAGCTCAGCCGGGTATCGTCGCGCATCCGGATGCACGGTGCCACCGGCATCGACCTTGCCTATGTTGCCGACGGGATTCTCGGCGGTGCAATCAGTTTCGGCGACCACGTGTGGGACCACGCTGCGGGCGTAGCGCTGGTCCGGGCGGCCGGTGGCGTCGTCACGAACCTTGCCGGCGACGAGTGGACCCCCGATTCGCGGTCCGTATTGGCCGCTGCCCCCGGTATGCACGCCCAGGTACTCGAAATCGTGCGCAAGGTAGGACCACCGGATGAGTACTGAATCTTATTGCAACACCAGCCTTGCGGTGCGAGTGATTCCCTGCCTGGATGTCGACAACGGTCGAG